>NZ_AZUQ01000001.1:3214017-3535419 GCF_000527155.1 Haloglycomyces albus DSM 45210
CGTTTCACCGGTGACGCAGGTGAGCCCGGGGGATAGCGGTAGTTGGGCTTCTGTTATTACGCCTAGGTTCTGAATTCGAAGCTCGTCCAACACACCGTAAGCTTATCGCCCGGTGCCGACGGGTTTCCAGGGACTTCCCAATGTTGAGACTAATCCGTTGACGGTATTGGGTGATTGCTCGGGTTGCATACCTATGGCCTATGCGAGTTAATAATCGCATATAGTCATATATCGGACCCCGTGAATACAGAGGGTCCGATTGATGGGATGATGTGAGGACCTTGCGGATTACCACCTGGGAAGGGATTGACCGCCTTCCGGTCACGACCGTCCTTTTGAGTGGTTTTCACACATCGTCCACGTCCCGGTCAACTGGGCGTGGTGCGATCGAGGCTAACGAACGACCAGCACCGGGGCCGGTTGGCAATCATCTCCGGCTCCGCAACCGACAAGGGAGTTGGTATGTCACTCGCCATCTCGCCGGCGAAACGACCGCGACGTCTCCGCCGAGCCCTCGTGCTCGGTCTTGCCGCGTCGCTCGTCGGAATCACCGCACCGTCCGCCGCGTCGGCGGCGACACCGGACCTCACCTACATCGGTGAAGTCCAAGGATCCATCGACGACGACCAAACGAACTTCACCTCCCCGCTATTGGGAGAAGAGGTGTACGTGCAAGGCATCGTCACCCAGGAAACTCTGGACGGAAGTGGCGCGCACGGATTCTTCCTCCAGGAATCGTCCGACGCCACCGACGACGATCCGAACTCGTCGGACGGAATCTACGTCTACAACAGCAGTTACACCGATCTTCGTACCGCCTGGGACTCCCCGGCCGAAGAGGAGTACGGGGACCGCTGGGACGTGACGGTCGGAGACGAGATCATCGTCCGGGCCGAAGTCAAGAGTTACTACGGCAATACGCAGTTCACCGGGGGAACGGCCTTCGTCTGGGATGTGGTCGACCACCATGAGGCTCCGCTGTCTCAGGTCGACACCGTCGAAGCCGCACCTCCGAACGACGCAGACGACGCCAAACGTTATTTCCACCGTCGCTTGGGCATGCAGATGACGGTAGCCACCGGTTCGACCGTGGTTGCGGGACGCGACGTATACGGCAACGACGGAGAGGTCTGGGCCGTTAACGGCGACCACCCCGTGGCTCAACGGAACGATTACTCCGCACGAGTCTTCCGCGACGCGCACCCCTTGGACAACGACTCCGAGCAGACGTTCGACGACGCGAACGGCTACCGGTTCCTGATCGGTTCACAGGGCGTCAAGGCCGCCGCCAACGACGAGACCGCCATGATCGCCCCCGCCAAGACCTTTGACGTCGTTAACACCGATGCCACCGGAGGTACGTACTACGGCTACGGCAAATACTCCATCAATGTGGCGGAGAATCTCGATCTGACGTCGAGCCGTCAACCGGCGGACAACAATCCCATCACCCCGGCCGGAGACGGAGAGGCCGCGGTATCCGCCTATAACGTGGAGAACCTCTACGACCTGCGGGACAACCCCAACTCGGACTGCGATTTCGAAGGAAACCCCGGCTGCGACGACGGTGAATCCACCATCACACCACCGTTCGACTACGTGCCCGGCTCTGTGGAGGAATACGAATCCCGCCTCGAGCGGATGGCCGATCAGATCACGACCGACCTCCACTCACCGGCGGTCATCATGGTTCAAGAAACCGAAGGCCAAGACGTGTGCTCGGTAAACCCGGATTACGATCCGGCGAATCCCGGTACCACCGAACGCCTTCTGTGCGATTTGGACAATACCGGCGACGACAACGAGTACAGTGACGGCGCTCCGGATTCCCTGCAGGAACTGGCCTTGGTCATCGCCGAACGCGAGGGTGCCGACTACGCGGCCACCTTCGACGTCGATGCGCGTGATCTCCGGGGAATCTCGACCGCCTACCTGTACCGCACCGATCGCGTCAGCCTCCCCGAAGCCAACGGTGACGACCCTCTACTCGGGTCAAACGTGACCATCGACTACGACGGCACGGATCTGGATTACAACTCCGAGGTCGCCAACCCCAAGGCACTCAACGCCGCGCTTCCCGACCGCGTCCTCGACGAGTGCACCTCCTCGGGTGTCAAGGCCTGCAACGGCTCAAACGTCTACCCTCGAGCCGCACAGGTCGGAAAGTTCCGGCTCTGGAACGGACCGGTGGGCGAATCGGACTTCAGCGACGTCACCCTGGTGAACAACCACTTCTCCTCGGGTCCCGACCGCCGGGTCTTCCACCGCATCGAGCAGGCGACCTACGGCAATGCGATTGCCGAGACCGCTTTGAACGCCGATGCGGACCGTAACGTCGTCTTCGGTGGAGACCTGAACGTCTTCCCTCGCGACGACGACCCCTTCCCGGAGGGCACCCACATCATCGATGATTGGTACGGTCCCTCCGATCAGCTGTCCACTCTCTACGACGGACCGCTGGACAACCTCTACGATTCGGCGCTCGCGACGACACCGGAAGACGCCTACACCTACACGTACCAGGGCCAAGCTCAGACTCTGGACCACATGTGGGTGTCACCGGCACTGTCCGAACGGATCAATGACTTCTCGATCGCCCACATCAACGCCGACTACCCCGCCGACGCCACACACGTGGGCGAAGATCCGGCGTTCGGCCGTTGGGGCGTATCCGATCACGACCCCGCCGTCGCCACCGTCGACCTCGGTTCGGCGATGAACGGTCCTGGTGACCTGGTCGATCTGCTCGACAGCCTCTACGCCGCCGGTGATCTCACCGATCACCAGCACGACTGGCTGACCAAGAAGGTCGAGCAAGCCGAGGACCACCCGTTCAGGTACTACCACATCAAGGCCAAGGTCAGGATGTGGATGCTACTGAATCGAATGGAGTTTGACACCGGTCGCACCATCATTGATGCGGTCAATTCGGTGAACTCGGCCCGCTAAGGAATCGGTCCGTTAGCGTCTGTGGGGGTGCGGCTGAGCCGCACCCCCACAGACGTTTTTCAATCCCACCCACGTTCAGAGGCGGCGAACTTCCGACCAACGGCTAGGAGCGTCGCACGAAGCGATCCATCACCTGAACCCCGAACTGAAGTGCATCGACCGGCACGCGTTCGTCGATACCGTGGAAGAGGGCACCGAAGTCCAGGTCGGCGGGCAGTTGCAAGGGCGCGAAGCCGAAGCAGCGAATTCCCAGGGAATTGAACGCCTTGCCGTCGGTTCCTCCCGACAGCATGTAGGGAATGGTGATGGCCCCAGGGTCGTGGTGACCGATTGATTCGGCCATCGCCTCCACCAGAGGACCGTCAAAGGTAGTCTCCACCCCCGGTTCTCGGACTTCGTATTCGATGTCGATTCCCTCCCCGATGAGAGCGCGAATCGTCTCCTCCAATTCCTTGGAGCGGCCCGGCAACGAACGACAGTCCACCACCGACTCAGCGGTCGAGGGAATCACATTGGTCTTGTACCCCGCGTCCAAGCGCGTCGGATTCGCCGTATTGCGCAGCGTCGCACCCACGATGCGAGCCAGGGGACCGATCTTCGCCAGGGCCTCATCGGGTTTCTCGGGGTCGAACCGCATCCCGATGTGGTCGGCGATCGAGTCGAAGAAGTCCTGCACCGCCGGGGTCACCTCAACGGGGAACCGGTGCTCCCCCACGTTCGCCACCGCGCGCGCCAGGCGCACCACGGCATTGTCGTCGGGAACCATCGACCCGTGGCCGGGCTTACCCACGGCCTTCAGACGCATCCAGTCGAGGCCTTTCTCCGCCGTCTGCACCGTGTAGGCGCGGAGGTCGTCGTTGATCTGCATGGAGAAGCCACCGACCTCTCCTACCGCCTCGCTGACACCGTTAAAGATCTCCGGATGCTCCCGCACCAGGTGCCAGGCCCCATGGATCGAACCGGCCTCCTCGTCGGCGGTGAAAACGAATACCAGGTCCCGTGGGGGAACGATGTCATTGCGCTTCCAGTGCCGGATCAGCGCTATGAGCATCGCGTCGAAGTCCTTCATATCGACCGCACCGCGGCCCCAGAGGTAGCCGTCTTTGATCTCACCGGCGAACGGATCCACACTCCACTCATCGGCTTCGGCAGGAACCACATCCAGGTGCCCGTGCAGAAGTAGAGCCGGTCGCGAACGATCCACTCCCTCCAGGCGCGCGACCACATTCGTACGCCCCGGCAGGGATTCGTATATCTGAGTCTCTACACCGACCTCTCCGAGCTTGTCCACGACGTAATCGGCCGCTTCCCGCTCGCCTTGGGACGTCTCGTGATGACCGGTATTGGTGGTATTGATCCGAATAAGATCGCGGGCGATACCGACGACCTCGTCCTCAACGTTGACATTGTCATGCATGGCTGCGTACCATCCGTTTCTTCCTGTTTAAGACCACGAGGGCAGTCACGTTTCTCGGCGTGCCGACCAACCGGGACGCGAAGCAGCGATCTTCATCGCCGCCCCGGACACCGTTCACACGACGGCCGAATCCTGACGAGCCTGACGTCGCGCCGCTCGTAGTCTCTTTATACGACGTTTGGCAATGGGGTCGGCCAAGCGGACCAAGAGCGGTCCAGCGGCCGCCATGATCAGTACATACGCGGCCGCCAAGGGGGCCAGTTCCGGAACCACTCCCGCACTGACGGCCAGGCCCGCGATGACGATGCTGAACTCACCGCGCGGAAGCAACACGAGACCGGCACGCAGCTTAGCGCTGAATCCCAGTTTCGACTGTTTCGCGGCCCACCAACCGGTCCCGAACTTGGTCGCCATGGACACGATCGCCAATGCGAAGGCGATCAACAGGACCGGGGGCAACTGAGACGGATCGGTCTGCAGACCGAAGTTGACGAAGAAGAAGGCGGCGAACAAGTATTTCAGCGGTTCCACCACCCGTTCGGTCGTCTGGGAGACCTCCCCGGAAAGCGCCATGCCCACGAAGAACGCCCCGACGGCCGCCGAAACGTGGATCTGTTCGGCCAATCCGGACACCACGAGAATGATCCCCAACACTTTGAGAAGCAGAACTTCATCGGAGGGCGAATCGAGCCAGTGTCCCAACCATTGACCACCGCGACTGGCGATGATGAACGCCACCGAAATCGCCAAAGCGGCGAAGCCCAGCCCCCAGGCGGCCTGGCTGAACGCCACCCCGGCCAGAACCGTGGTCAAAATGGGCAAATAGAGCGCCATGATGAGATCCTCGGCCACCAGAATGGCAAGGACGGTAGGGGTCTCTCGGTTACCCAGCCAATTGAGATCCGACAGCATCTTGGCGATGATTCCCGACGACGACACGTACGTGACCCCGCCCAACACCATCGCCGCGACCGGACCCCACCCCATCAGCAGGGCCACCGCCACACCTGGACCCGCGTTGGACACCACGTCGACGATCGCGGACTTCCACGACGTCCGCATGGTCGACATCAATTCCGGCGGCGAATACTCCAATCCGAGTACGAACAGCAGCAGAATGACGCCGATTTCCGCGCCGATCTCAATGAATTCCGCCGAAGAGTGCAGTTCATAGATACCACCTTCGCCGAACGCCAATCCGGCGAGGAGATACAGGGGAATGGCGGAAATACTGAATCGTCCGGCGATCGCTCCCAATACGCCCAGACCGACGGTAAGAAGCCCAAGTTCCAGTAGCAGCTCGACAAGATGGTCCATGGGCCGCTACTTCGAACCGTGAAGTATGCGGTCCACCGCGTTGACCGACTCGTCCGTTCCGATGGTGACCAGACGGTCCCCCGGATTCAGAACGGTGGTGGGTGCCGGTTGAGTACTGACGACGTCGTCGTGAATGACCGCAACCACGGAGGCACCAGTTCGCGTGCGAGCCTTGGTGTCGCCCAAGGTCTTCCCCGCGTACGGACTGTTACCCGCCACGGTCAGTTTCCGCGAGACCAGATTGTCGATCTCGTGATGGAGCCGATTGAGTTTCTCCACGATTCGAGCGCCCCCAAGGAGTTCTCCGATGGACGAGGCCTCATCAGAGTCGAGCACAATGCATTCCAATGTGGTATCGGGATCGTCGGGGTCATAGACGACCAGGTCGCGACGGCCCTCACGATGGGCGACCACGCCCATCCGCACTCCGCGCTTGGTTTCCATCTCAAACCGCACACCGATTCCGGGCAGTTCGGTACGTTCCACGTCCACGGTCGTTCTCCTCGTTGGGCCGACTGAGCAATTAACGCCTCAACCTTAACCCAAAACCCTGCGAAACCGACTCGATCGTCTCCCAGTCGCCGACACCCACGACCCGAACGGCCTCGATCCTGTCAGACGGTGTTCGGGGAAGCATGACGTTCTCCCCCGAACACCTTGTGGCCGAAGACCGGTCCGGACGCTTATCAGCGCTCGCGCACGGCGGTGACGAGCTGCTCCAGGAGCGAGTCGAGCGCACCCGCCGGCCCGTCGGCCAGCTGCCCGTCGGCACCGACGGCGGCATCGGCTTGCGGCACGGCAACGGGTTCACCGACGATCTCGGCCCCCGCAACCTGGTAGGCGCGATGGAGACCTTCGGCGGCCCACTGGCCTCCATACGGAGAAGGGCTGGTTCCGAATGCGGCGGCCGGTTTTCCCTTGATGACTCCGTCGGCGTACGGGCGCGAGACCCAATCCACCGCGGTCTTGAGGTGCCCGGGAACCATACCGTTGTATTCCGGTGTGGCGATCAGGACCGCGTCGGCGGCGGCGACGGCCTCGCGCAGGGCGGTGACCTTTTCCCCCGGAGTGTCTTCGGTGTCCTCGTTGAGTGCCGGCAGTTCATCGAGTTGACCGATCCAGGTCGCGTCGATGTCAGCGTCGAAACGGTTGAGCGCCGCCTGAAGTACCGAGGTGGAGAAGGCGCCTTTGCGCAGCGACCCGGGGATAACGGCGACGGAAACGGGAGTTGGCATGTGATTACCTTTCTGGGCGGAATCAAAATTAATTGGTCAACCAAATATAACCATGGGAACCGCTCCCCCATTCCGATTCCAAGGGTGATTTAACACCCATCACAGCCGTGGGCCGTCAAGCCGCGCGCTGTATGTACCAAGCCGTACGGTTATCACTGGACACCAGTTCACAGCGCTGCCGTCGGTGAGCCGTAGCCACAGTCGTCGATGGCGTGAACACCCGCCCGGGACCCGGCCCAAGAGGGGATACACCATGGCCTCACGCTCGTCAAAACCCACGTCCAAGGATCAGCGGCTCGGCGAACGGGACTGGGTCGAGGCGGCCAACGACATTCTGGTCGAGGAGAACGTTCGAGGCATCAAACTCGATCGCCTCTGTCGCAAACTCGGGGTGACGAAGGGAAGTTTTTACTGGCATTTCAAAAAACGTGCCGAACTGTTGACCGCCCTCTTGGCCGATTGGCGAAAGCGCATGACGCTCAACACCATCAATCAGCTCACCTCGCAGAGCAATCGCCGACGACTGGCCAATCTACTCAAACGGCCGCGGCACCCCAAGGCCACACGTGCTGCGGCCATTGAAGTGTCGATACGAGACTGGGCGCGCCGTGACCCGATGGCCGCCGAAGCACTGACCGAGGTCGACACCATTCGGCTGGAGTTCTTCAAAAAGATCTTCATCGACGAAGGATTCGCGCCCGAGCAGGCCCATCAACGCGCGTACCTGGCCTATTGCCTCATGATGGGAGACAGCGTCATCAACAAGTCCCTCCCCGATCACATCGACCAGGAGCAGTTCACCGAGCTGGCGATGACAATCCTGTTCCAGAACGAACAGAGACAATAGGCCGGTCCGTCATATACGCGATTTACAGTTTCACGATCATCTTCCCGGTGTTTCCGCCGCGCATCATGGACAGGAACGCCTCGACCGCATTGTCGATGCCCTCGACGATCGTCTCCCGGTTGGGAATGGCTTCCTCACGCAGCAGTTTGGCCGCGAACGGTGCGAATTCACCGCCCAGGTGCTGGTAATTTCCCACCGTGAAGCCGCGCATGGTCAGGCTGTGCGAGACGACCTTGACCAGATTCCTCGGCCCGGGGGCGGGTTCGGTGGCGTTGTATTGGGATATCGCACCGACCGCCGCGATACGGCCGTGAAAACGCATCCGAGCGATGGCCGCCTCGAGGTGTTCTCCCCCGACGTTGTCGAGGTAGACGTCGATTCCGTCCGGCGCGACGTCACGCAGTTGTCCGGATACGTCGCCGGCTCGGTAATCGAATCCGGCATCGTATCCGAATTCCTCGGTAAGGCGCCGTACCTTCTCTTCACCACCGGCCGAACCGACGACTCGGGACGCTCCCAGCGCACGTGCGATTCCCGCTGAAACACTTCCGACGGCGCCCGCGGCGCCGGAAATGAACACCACGTCGCCGTCGCGTACCCCCGCGATCTCCTTCAACGCCACATAGGCGGTCAGGCCGGTCAGTCCCAGCACTCCCAGGTAGCTGGACTCGGGAGCCAGGTTCGGATCGATCGTCTCCACCGCCGTGGCGTCGACCAGCGCATACTCGCGCCATCCCTGGAAGTGCCGGACGATCGTCCCCACCGGCACCTCGGAAGTATTGGACTCGACGACCTCACCGGTAGCGGTCCCGGTCATAGGTTCGTCGAGGCCGAACGGCGGGATATAGGATTCACCTTCGTTCATGCGCCCACGCATGTACGGGTCCACCGACATGAAATGATTGCGCACCAATACCTGTCCGCTGCCAGGCGACGGTACGTCCACCTCCCGGAACGCGAAGTTCCGCGTCCCGGGCTCTCCGTGCGGGCGTTCGGCGAGATGCACTTCTTTACTCTTAACCGACAATTCCTTACCACCTTCGGCTCTTTCGATCCGCAATACTCCATCGGCCTTCGCGGTCGACAACGCACGGACCGAGTTTAAAAAGTTTCATGCAGTGCAACGAAAATCGCGACTCGGGTGTTCCCGATTCCGATGTGACAAAACGCTCGGATATTACCGGCAGGTACTACGCAATGTGGCGGGGTTCCATGACCGTTCGGACCACGGCGGACTTTGCCTCCGCACGCCGGGCGTTGACCTGAGCAAGCGCCCGGGCCAGGTCGGGAGCGTGCCGACGTCGCACCCGCAGAAGAAGTCGCTCATTGTCCTCGTCCACCGGCAACGGCCCCAGGCGTTCCACCGCGAAATCCACGGCGTCCTCCACGGAATCGGCCACTCGGTCCGGCTCGCCTGAGATTCCCTCCAAGGCGGCCATCCGCATGACCGGGGGAAAACCCAACTCCCGACGCTCCTGTAGTTCACGAGAGGCAAACCATCGTGCGTTCCAGCGTATGAGCGCCTGAACAGCGGGTACCGCCCCATCCGCCACCGCTACGACCGTCGCACTCGATCGCGCCAGCGTGGCCGCGTTCATCCACTGCCGGAGTGCCTCCTCTGAGGCGTCCAGTTCCGCACGAGTCAGCTGCGACCACGTGTCCACCAGCACGACCGCTCCATAGCCGTCGAGTGCCGCAGGTTCGACTCCGGGGGTCGACACGACGATTCCGTTGGTGACCGCTGAAGTGACCGGATCGTCGCCAGTAGAGATCAACACCGGGGTATCACCGAAGGCGAAACGCAGTTCCTCTGCCGTACGGGCGACTCCGCGTACCGTGGCACGGATCCGTCGACCACCGCAATGAGCACAGGTGAAACCCTCGCGGTGCCCGCACCACCCACAGAGGAATTCACGGGACCGGCCCGGGAGTCGCAGCGGCCCCGAACACTGCGAGCACCACGCTCGTTCATAACAGTCAGCACAGGCTACACCGGGTACGTAACCCAACCGAGGGACCTGAACCAATACCGGCTGACCGTCGTTCAAGGCCGATCGCATCGCCTGCCAGGCCACCGGCGGGATGCGGGAACGGGCATTGGCCGCGTCCCGTTCCAGTTCTTGGGTATCGCCGGTGGGAGCAATATGAGGCAATGCGTCACGCAGGTACTCGCGCTGTGGAACCACGTCATGCGCCCAACCGTTTTCGGCGAGGAGCTGAGCTTGGGCGGTTCGCGCGCATCCGCCAATGATCACCGCACTGTCGCTCATCGCCGCTCGGGTCAGCAACACTTCCCGGCTGTGACAGTAGGGCGCATGTCGTTCTACATAGGATTCATCCCCGTCGTCCCAGATGGCCAAGAGGCCGATATCGGCGACGGGAGCGAAGACGGCGGCTCTGGTTCCGGCCACGATGGGGACCGCCCCTCGTTTGGCGGCCAAATAGGCGCGGTATCGGGCGGTGGGCCCTTTGAAGGCGGACAAGGTCACATAGGAGTCTTCGCCGACGAGGTGCCGCAGTGCCAAGTCGAGACGGTCGAGATCCCTTTGGTCGGGCACGAGCAGAACGACGCCTTTACCCTGCGCTGCGACGATACCGGCGACTTCGGCAAGGCGGAGCGCCCAGTCCTCGCCGGGAAGCGCGTCCCAAACGACACGAGGACGGATACCTTCGCGCAGGGCGCGAATGAATGCCTCGCCTGCGATATATCTTGAAAAACCATGCTGCGATGGCGCACCGACGTCAGGGGCCGTCGGACTTACTTCACGCTCCACCGACTTACGGCGATCAGGCACGGCCAAACGGATCACGTCGGCGAGCGTTCCAGCATAGCGATCGGCCACTTTTCTCGCCAAGGAGGCGATTTCGGGCGTCAGCACGGGCTCGAGGGAAATAACTCTGGCGATGTCGCGAATCGGGCCGCGATAGGCACTCTCGCCTTTCCGTTCCAGTACAAAGCCCGTAAGACGCTGTCGTCCGAAGGGGACTCGAACGACCGACCCCGGCCATACCCGTTCCGCCATGGAATCCGGTATCGAATAATCGAATACCTGGTCCAAATGAGGCAAGGGCTGATCGACCGCGACGGTGGCGAAACGTCCCTGACGTCGCGGACTTTCCAGACCGGGCAAGGCCGTGGTGGGTGAGTCGGACATAGGACCAATGGAACCACCAAGGTACGACCGTTTCACGTCACAGTTCCTACCTTGGTGGTACCGGTAATCGTCGGCCGTTAGTTGATCGCGGCTTTCAATGCGGCCGCACGCTCGGTGCTTTCCCAGGTGAACTCCGGCAGCTCCCGACCGAAGTGCCCGTAAGCGGCGGTCTTGGAGTAGATCGGACGGACCAGATTCAAGTCACGGATGATCGCTGCGGGGCGCAGATCGAAGACCTCCCGGACCGCTGCCTCGATTCGCTCCGGCGCGACGCTTTCGGTTCCCTGCGTGTCGATGGCAATGCTTACCGGGTGCGCCTTCCCGATGGCGTAGGCGACCTGGATTTCACACCGTTCGGCCAGACCGGCCGCGACGACGTTCTTCGCCACCCAACGCGCCGCGTATGCCGCCGAACGGTCGACCTTCGACGGATCCTTTCCGCTAAAGGCGCCACCGCCATGGCGAGCGTATCCCCCATAGGTATCCACAATGATCTTACGTCCGGTCAACCCCGCATCGCCCATCGGACCGCCGATTTCAAAGCGACCGGTCGGGTTGACCAGAAGGTCGTAGTCACTCACGTCCAATTCCAGCCCCTCGGTCACCGGAGCGATCACGTGCTCGGCGATGTCGGGAGCCATGAGAGTGTCCAGAGAGATGTCGGGGGCGTGCTGGCTCGAGACGACCACGTTGTTCAACCGCACCGGACGCATGCCGTCATACTCGACCGTGACCTGCGTCTTTCCGTCTGGACGCAGGTATGGAACGATGCCTTCCCGACGTACTTGAGTCAAACGCTCCGCCAAGCGGTGTGACAACGCGATGGGCAGCGGCATGAGCTCGGGCGTCTCACGGCAGGCATAGCCGAACATCATACCTTGATCCCCCGCACCCTGTAGGTCCAAGGCATCGCGTCCTTCACTGTCCTGACGCGATTCAAAGGCCTCATCGACACCTTGGGCGATGTCGGGCGACTGGCTACCGATCGATACCGACACGCCACAGGAAGCGCCGTCGAATCCCTTTTTGGAGGAGTCGTAGCCGATCTGCAGGATTCGATCCCGCACTATGGCGGCCACGTCGGCATAGGCACTGGTCGTCACCTCACCGGCCACATGAACCTGACCTGTGGTAATCAGCGTCTCCACCGCCACACGGCTGGTGGGGTCCTCACCGATCAGCGCGTCCAAGATCCCGTCGGAAATCTGATCGGCGATTTTATCCGGGTGGCCCTCAGTGACCGACTCAGAGGTAAATAGGCGACGTGCCACGATACTCCTCGAAATAGTTTGACACCGCGTCAAGCCGCGAATGCGTAATTACACGATTGACGATTGCAGGATTCCATTCTAGGCCACATATATGATGTCACCCAATCCTTACACGCCTGGATGCGACGCCAATCGCGTTCAATATTCGAGAAACCGACGCTTTTCCGCACACATTTTGTTCTTTAAGCCGTCAACACCACGGCGACGAAGGCGCCCCATACGCCTCGGAGTGTTTCCCATCATTCCCTCGGTCGTTTTCAACCCGGCGGTAACCCAGTCAATCGCTCAGCGACGACACGGAGCAGCTCATGAGCCACCTGTTCCTTGGCTACGTCGCCGAAGCTCGCCACCGTCCCATTCGAGTCCAAAATGGTGACCGAATTGGTTGCCGCGCCGAATACCCGTCCATCGGACACATCGTTCAATACCACCACATCGGCATTTTTACGGTGTAGCTTTTCCGCGGCGTGACGGTGTCCGTCATCCGTTTCCGCCGCAAAGATCACCATCACCTGCCCATCGTCCTTTTTCCTACCGATCCCTGCGGCGATATCGGAATTGGGGGCCAATTCAAGCGACAAAGACTCACCCGTACGTTTCATTTTCTGTGCGGAATATCGCGCGGGTCGATAATCCGCCGGGGCGGCGGCCAGAATAACCGCATCGGCGCCCTGAGAGGCCGTTTCCGTCGCCTTGGCGAGGTCCTCGGTGGTTTCCACCCAAGTCACGTTCACTCCCGCCGGAACCGAACGTTCCACCTGCCCGCACAGCAGGTCGACCTGAGCTCCCGCCGCCGCGGCCGCCGCGGCGATCGCCATTCCCTGGTGGCCGGACGAACGATTTCCGATGAATCGAACGGGATCGAGTGCCTCACGCGTTCCACCGGCCGACACCACGATCCGCCGCCCGCGAAGATCCGGCAGCTCGCCGAAGGTGAACGCACGCAGGAATCCCGTAATCTCCGCCGGTTCGGGAAGGCGGCCCGCCCCACTGTCGGCACCGGTCAAACGCCCAACGGACGGTTCAATAACGACGTTTCCCCGGCCACGCAAGGTCGCGATGTTGGCCTGGGTCGCCGGGTGCTCCCACATTTCCGTGTGCATGGCGGGAGCGAAAACCACCGGGGAGGTCGCGGTCAACAGTGTGGAGGTCAACAAATCGTCCGACCGCCCCGTCGCGGCGCGGGCCAGCAGGTCAGCGGTGGCCGGAACGACCGCGACCAAATCCGCGCTCCGCCCCAAGGCGACATGCCGCACTTCCGAAACCGACTCGAACACCTCGGAGGTGACTTCGTGTCCCGACAGCGCCTCCCATGTGGCTTTACCGACGAATTTGAGCGCGGATTCGGTGGGGATAGGCACGACGTCGTGCCCGGATTCGGTGAGCGCCCGCAGAACGAGCGCGCTCTTATAGGCCGCGATTCCACCACTGATTCCCAGAACGATTCGCACTGTTGTTCCTTTCCGCCCGCCATATTCCGGTCGGTTCGATCGGTCAGAACCGAAAAACGGCCCAGAGGCGATTGTTTGCCTCTGGGCCATTATAAGGATCGGAAGTAACCGACCAAAACCGTAACTACCGGTTGTTATCCAAGTTCTTGGTTTCGAGCAGCCCCTTGTCGTACTCACGCAGGGCGATCGACAGCGGCTTCTCTTCGGGAGTGGTCTCTACCAGCGGTCCCACGTACTCGAGAAGCCCTTCACCCAACTGGGAGTAGTAGGCGTTGACTTGACGGGCCCGTTTCGCGGAGTAGATCACCAGCTGATACTTGGACTGGGTCCGGTCGAGTAGTTCGTCGATTGGCGGATTGGTAATGCCGACTGGATCGGCTACAGTGCCAGGCACGTGTCTTCCTTCGCAGATGGGTTTGATTTTATGTTGTCCCAGAGGGCGACCGACTTATTATGACTTGATGTCAGTGCACCGCTTTAACTGGGGATCCGAGCAATTCTACCAATTCTGTGGCCGCCTGTTCAACCGAATCATTCACAATTGTGTGGTCGAACTCAGTTTCAGCGGCAAGTTCTTCGCGTGCGGCCTGCAGGCGTCGTCCGATCGTGGCGTCGTCCTCGGTTCCACGACCGGTCAACCGTCGCACCAGTTCCTCCCACGAGGGAGGCGCCAGGAACACCAACTGGGCTTCCGGCATGGACTGTCGCACTTGCCGCGCCCCCTGTAGGTCGATTTCCAGCAGGGCGGGTAGACCGGCGGCGAGTTGGTCGTCCACCGCTTTCCGAGGAGTCCCGTAGAAGTTTCCCGAGAAGGACGCCCATTCCAGGAACTCCCCCGCAGCGATCATCGCTTCGAACCGTTCGTGCGAAACGAAGTGGTAGTCAATCCCGTCGGTCTCTCCAGGGCGCGGGGCGCGAGTGGTGGCACTGACCGACAACCACACCCACGGGTACAGCTGTTGAATCAGGGCCTTCACGCTCCCCTTACCCACCCCGGAGGGACCGGCGAGGACTGTCAGGCGTTGCGCGTTGATGCTGCTCACAGGTCAACTACTACCTGAATTTAAGCGTCGTCGGAATTGAATTCCGCCAAAAGGGCCGCGCGCTGGTGCTCACCCAGGCCACGCAGGCGACGCGAATCGGCGATCTTCAGCTTCTCCATGATCTGCACGGCGCGCTTGTCGCCGATGCCGGGGAGGGCCTTCAATACAGCCGAGACCTTCATCTTGCCGGAGATGTCGTCGGTCGCAGCGGACTTGAGAACATCTTCCAGGCTCTTCTCACCTGATTTGAGCTGATCTTTCAGTTCGGCGCGTGCCTTACGGGCAGCGGCCGCTTTCTTCAGTGCTTCTTGACGTTGTTCCGGCGTCAGTTTAGGGAGCGGCACGGGGTCTCCTTGCAGTCTATCGATCGTTTCATCCTTGGCTCCAATCTAACAGGACCAAAGGACCTGGTTGGGCACCAGTGTATCGAACACCTGTACCGAACAGGCGTCTGTCCACCAGTGCTACTCCGTCGGACATCGCGCTGGCATCTCCGACGGCACCGCTTCCGACGTGTCTTAGCAGCACATCAGCGAAACGGTCAGCTATTAGCTGAGCATAGTACCTGGCAGCCGCCCATTTCCAGTCAGGCGGGCGAGTGCGAGGCACTTCTCAACCAACCCCCTGCGACCACCGGTTTCACATGAAAGCTCTCACATGATCACCTCGGTCGCAGGCACACCGGGTTGACAACCCGACACCGGCGTCACCTTTGAGCGCTCACGACGCAGGTAACACCGGATACCGATTGAAGCATACCCAGCTCGGGAACTGTAACGCTTGATCCCGACACGCTGACAGCCGGGGACACGGTCAATTTCGTAGATAAAGGTGCCGATTTATAAGCCGATCGAATTCAAGATCTCTTCCTGCCGCCGCTTCATCGCCTCGCGAAGTCGCACCTGCGACGGCCCCTCCCTGGAAATTTGCCTCGAATAAGCAGGTATGGCCAGTTTCCGCGCCGGTCCCAGGACTCGCGCCAGATCGCCCGGCTTGCCACCCTGCGTACCCATTCCCGGAACCAGGATAGGACCATTGAGGTGGCTCAGATCGTGAGCGGAATCACGGTGCTTGGTAGACGTGTGAGTAATGCCGTAGGTGGACTCACTCATTCGAGCATCATCTGCCGATACGCACGGACCGATCGTCGCGCCCACGACAACTCCGAACGAGCCCATGGGATCGTCGTCGTCATTGTGTTGGGCGACTTCGTCGATCACCGTTTGCGCCACCGTCTCGCCGTCCCGACGCCGTGCCAACTGCAATTGCTTTCCCTCGGGATTCGACGTCCGTGCCAGAACGAACAGACCTTTACCGTGCGCGTTGGCGAGATCGAAGGCCGGCCGCAGAGCTCCCACGCCGAGATACGGACTGACCGTGATCGCGTCCACGGCCAAGGGAGAGCTGGGATCCAGATAAGCCTGGGCATACGCTTGCATGGTGGATCCGATGTCGCCGCGTTTGGCGTCCAGAATCACCTGGAGACCGGCGTCCTTGGCCGCCGCGATCGTCTTCTCCAATACCGCCAGCCCCCGGGAGGCGAAGCGTTCAAAGAAGGCCGCCTGCGGTTTGATCAGGCCCACTTGACCGCTCGCGGCCTCGATCATGGTCATGGCGAAACGCTCGACGGCGTCCGGTTCGTCGTCGAGGCCCCACGCCTGCAAGGTCGACGAGTGCGGGTCGATCCCCACACACAGCGGTCCGTGCTTCTCGAAGACACGGTCGATTCGGGCACCGAATGGCGCTGAGTTAGGCACCGCAGGCACTTCCTTTCGGGAGTTCACACTTCTGTTCACACATCATCGCGGAGTTCGTTCGGGGAGACACCGGAATACGGTCCCGGTTCCACCCGTGGGGGACGTCGTCCTTGAGTGTAGATCGCGGTTCTTCCGCTCACCAGCCCGAGACGCACAGCTCACGTCCTAACGTCGATGGGCACTGTGCCGGTGGGCCGGCGGAATGGTCAACCTGCGGCGATAGCGTTTAACGCCCTGCTTCACGGGAGCCAGGCCCTGATAAATCAAGCCACTGTACACCTGCACCAGGGACGCTCCCGCCTCGAACATGGCTTCGGCGTCGTCCCCGGTCATGATTCCACCGGAACCGATGATCGGCAATCGTCCCTCCGTCTCGCGGTGAATGAATTTCACCACCGAGCGCGACACGTCGGTCAGCGGGCGCCCCGACAGCCCGCCCGCTTCGCCGGCGAGCGCCTGTTCCCGCTGGGCGACGCCGTCCCGGAGCAGGGTCGTATTGGTGGCGATGACTCCGGAGACCTTCGCGTCCTGAGCCACCTCCAGCATCTCGGCGATCGCGGACTCGGTGAGGTCGGGCGCCAGCTTGAGGAAGATCGGTCGCAGCGGGCGCCCGGCGGCCTGCGCGACGCCCTCCGTATAGAGGGCCTTGAGCAGATCGCTCAGCGCCTGAGCGTCCTGTAGACGCCGTAGCCCCGGGGTGTTGGGAGAGGAGACGTTGACGGCGAAATACGAGGCATACGGGTACAGAATCCGCAACGACTGCAGATAATCCTCCGTCGCCTCCTCCAATGGGGTGATTTTGGTTTTCCCGATCGACACCCCGATCGGGCAGTTCACCTTGGGCGATTCCGCCAAACGACGTGCGATGGCGTGTGCGCCGTCGTTGTTGAACCCCATGCGATTGATCAAGGCCTGACTCTCGGGTAGGCGAAACAGGCGCGGAGAGGGGTTTCCCGGCTGCGCTTGGGCGGTCACGGTACCGACTTCGGCGAAACCGAAACCGAGAGCCGGCCAGGCCGCGAGCGCTTCGGCGTTCTTGTCGAGTCCGGCGGCCAGTCCGACGGGGTTGGGGAAGGTCATGCCGCAGACGTCGACGGGGACTTGGAGTTGGTTGACGCGTTGCATCTGCCGCCGTAGCCAGGGGGTTTCGCTGACGCGCCGGAGCTGTTTGAGCGTCATGGCGTGCGCCGTTTCGGGGTCGCCTTTACCTACTTTGAACAGTGCCGGTCTGGCTAGTTTCCGGTAGAGCATTGCGTCCCCCTATTGGCAGTTGTCGTCTCATGTCCGGTGTCGGCGGTCTGGGTTGTCGTGGTGTCCCGGGGCGTAGCCCCGGGACGGTGTTCCTCATCGGCCGTTCCCGTTGTCGTGGGAACGGCCGCTTTTATTGTCGTCCCAACCGTTGCAGGGAGGTGGCGGCGAGTTCTCCGCGTGAGGCGGCTTCGATTCCCATGACGGCGGCTCCCGCTCCTTGAATGGTGGTTATGCAGGGCACGTCGGCCACGACGGCGGCGGTTCGGATTTCCCATCCGTCGGTTCTGGGCCCGGACGAGGCGGACGGAGTGGTGATGACCAAATCGATGTCACCGGATTTGACGAGTCCGACCGCGTCCAGGTCGTCGTCGGTGCCTGCCTCGGAGTGGCGTGTCACGGGTGTGAAGGCGATGCCGTGGCGTTTGAGCACCAGTCCGGTCCCCACGGTGGCGTAGACTTCGAATCCCAGTGCCACCAGTTGTTGGATGGGGAAGACGATGGAGCGTTTGTCCCGGTCGGCTACGGATACGAAGACCTTCCCTCGGCTGGGGAGGTGCCCGTAGACGGCGAGGGTGGACTTGGCGAAGGCACGCCCGAAGGTGGTGTCGATGCCCATGACCTCACCGGTGGATTTCATTTCCGGACTGAGGAGGGCGTCGATTCCGCCGCCTTCGCTGGTGCGGAAGCGCTTGAACGGAAGGACCACTTCTTTGACGCTGATGGGAGAGTCGGGCGGTAGGTCGGTGCCGTCGCCTTCGGCTGCCAGGATTCCCTCTTCGCGCAGTTGGGCGATGCTGCTGCCGGACATGATGCGGGCAGCGGCTTTCGCCAGTGGGTATCCGGTGGCTTTGGAGACGAACGGTACGGTGCGGGACGCACGTGGGTTGGCTTCCAGCACGTAGAGTTGTTCGTCTTTGAGCGCGTATTGGACGTTCATGAGCCCACGTACGCCGATCCCTCGGGCGAGCCGTTCGGTGTAGTCGCGGATTTCGTTGATGACGGTCGCTCCGAGCGTGATGGGCGGCAGTGCGCAGGAGGAGTCTCCGGAGTGAACTCCGGCCTCCTCGATGTGTTCCATGATGCCGCCGAGGTAGAACTCGTCGCCGTCGCTCAGGCAGTCCACATCGATCTCGATGGCGTCGTCGAGGAATCGGTCGACCAGCACCGGGTGTTCGGGACTGGCTTCGGTGGCGCGGGCGATGTAGCTCTCTAGGCTGAGTTCGTCGTAGACGATCTCCATTCCGCGTCCCCCGAGCACGTAGGAGGGACGTACCAGTACGGGATACCCGATGCGCGCGGCGACTTCTTTGGCCTCGGTGAACGAGGTGGCGACGCCGCCGTCGGGTGCGGCGAGGTTTTCGGTGTGGAGGAGTTTTTCGAATTCGCCGCGGTCCTCGGCGGAGTTGATCGCCTCCGGGGAGGTTCCGATGACCGGCAGCCCGTCGGCTTGCAGGCGATCGGCCAGCGCGAGAGGGGTTTGTCCTCCCAGTTGCACGATGACGCCCACGACCCCGGGGCCCCCGGCGGTCAGGCCGCTTTGGTGCTCGGCGTGGTAGACCTCGGTGACGTCTTCGAACGTCAGTGGTTCGAAGTACAGCCGGTCGGCGGTGTCGTAGTCGGTGGAGACCGTTTCGGGGTTGCAGTTGACCATGATGGTCTCGTAACCGATGTCGCGCAGCGCTTGGACGGCGTGCACGCAGGAGTAGTCGAATTCGATACCCTGACCGATCCGGTTGGGACCGGAGCCCAGGATCATGACTTTGGGTCGTGCCGACGGTTCGACCTCGGTTTCGTCTTCATAGGACGAATAGTGGTACGGGGTGCGGGACGCGAATTCGGCCGCGCAGGTGTCCACTGTTTTGTAGACCGGACGCAGGCCGAGGCGGTGGCGTAGGGATCGCACGCCGTCCTCACCGGCCAGTTCAGGGCGCAGCGCCGCGATCTGTGCGTCGCAGCATCCGGCACGCTTGGCTTTACGCAGCAGAGCGGTGTCCACGATGTCGGCGGCGACGATTTCGGCGCGCAGTTCGACCAGTTCGGCGATCTGGTGAAGGAACCAGGGGTCGATCTCGCACGCGGAGTGCACCTCGTCGACGGTGGCGCCCAGTCGCAACGCACGTTCGGCGGTGTAGAGGTTGCCGTCGTGGGCGGTACGGAGTGCTTCCAGGGTGGATTCCTTGGTCGCGTCCTTCGGATCCGGTGTGGTCCAGAACCCGTACGCGGCCGTCTCGTCCGAACGCAGCGCTTTTTGTAGCGCCTGTTTGAAGGTGCGTCCCAGAGACATGGCTTCGCCGACGGACTTCATGGTGGTGGTCAGGGTCGGGTCGGCTCCGGGGAACTTCTCGAAGGCGAAGCGCGGAACCTTCACCACCACGTAGTCGAGGGCGGGCTCGAAGGCGGCGGGTGTGGCCTTGGTGATGTCGTTGGGAATTTCGTCGAGTGAGTAGCCGATGGCGAGTTTCGCCGCGATCTTGGCGATCGGGAAGCCGGTGGCTTTGGACGCCAGCGCCGACGACCGGGACACTCGCGGGTTCATTTCGATGACGATGATACGACCGTCGTCGGGATTGATGGCGAACTGGATGTTACAGCCGCCCGTGTCGACTCCGACTTCCCGGAGAACCGCGATGCCGATATCACGCATCTCCTGGTATTCGCGGTCGGTGAGGGTCATCGACGGCGCGACGGTGACCGAGTCGCCGGTGTGGACGCCCATGGGGTCGATGTTTTCGATCGAGCACACGATGACCACGTTGTCCTTGTGGTCGCGCATGAGCTCGAGCTCGAATTCCTTCCAGCCGAGTACGCTCTCTTCGATGAGCACCTCGGTGGTGGGTGATTCGGCGAGACCGTTGCCGGCGATGCGTTCGACGTCTTCGTTCGTGTAGGCCATTCCGGACCCCAGACCACCCATGGTGAAGGACGGCCGAATGACGGCGGGCAGGCCCAGGTCGGCGATCGTCGCCCAGACTTCGTCCATGGAGTGGCAGGTCGCCGAACGTGGTACCTCTCCCCCGGCCTTGGCGACGACTTCTTTGAATTTCTGGCGATCTTCACCGCGATGGATGGCCTCGAAATCGGCACCGATCAGTTCGACGCCGTATTTCTCCAGGATGCCCCGATCGTGGAGTTCGATGGCCGCATTGAGCGCGGTCTGTCCTCCCAGGGTGGGCAGCAGTGCGTCGGGCTTCTCGGTGGCGATGATGTCTTCGATCATTCCCGGATCGATCGGTTCGACGTAGGTGGAGTCGGCGATTTCGGGATCGGTCATGATGGTAGCCGGATTCGAGTTGACCAGTGTGACTCGGATTCCTTCGGAACGCAGGACCCGGCAGGCCTGGGTTCCCGAGTAGTCGAATTCCGCGGCCTGTCCGATCTGGATCGGACCCGAACCGATGACGAGTACGTGGTTGATGTCGCTGCGTTTAGGCATGGTGGTGGGCCCCTTTGTGAGTGTCGATGAGCTGGACGAGACGGTCGAACAGGTAGTCGGCGTCGTGCGGACCGGCGGCCGCTTCCGGGTGGTACTGCACCGAGAAGGCCGGCACGTCGCGACAGGTGAGCCCTTCGACGACATTGTCATTGAGGCAGACATGGCTGACCTCGACCTCTCCGAATTCCGTCTGGAACGTCGGCGTGGGGCCGAGGTGTGCGGTGGGGTCGAATTCTCCGCCGTCGGTGGCGGCCGCATCGGGCATGCGCAGAGCGAAGCCGTGGTTATGGGCGGTGACCTCCACCTTCTCGGTGTGACGGTCGAGAACGGGCTGGTTGATACCCCGATGACCGTAGGCGAGTTTAAAGGTCTCCAAGCCCAGTGCCCGACCCAGGATTTGGTTTCCAAAGCAGATTCCGAAGACGGGTACTCCACGTCGCAGGAGTTCCACCGTCGTGGCGACCTGAACCTCGGCGGTAGCGGGATCGCCGGGGCCGTTCGATAGGAACACCGCGTCCGGTTCGACCGACAGGAGCTCGTCGACACCCGTATGAGCGGGGAAGACGTGGGTTTCCACGCCGCGTTCCGCGAGACGGCGTGGGGTATTGCGTTTAATACCCAAGTCGAGGGCGGCGACGGTGTATCGCGGTGGTTCGTCGGGACCGACCACGTATTTTTCCTCGGTGGTGACCCGGTCGACGAGGTTGGCACCTTCCATGCCCGGGCTGTGGCGCACTCGTTCGGCCAACGCCGCGACATCGGTGGATTCCGAGGAGATTCCCACCCGCATGGCACCGTGTTCCCGCAGGTGTCGGGTCAACGCTCTGGTGTCGACTCCGCAGATGCCCACGACCCCCTGCTGGGCGAGGGTGTCTTCCAGCCCGCGCGTACTGCGCCAATTGGAGCGGATGTGGGAGGGGTCGTTGATGACGTATCCGGCGACGCGGATATGGTCGGATTCGTCGTCCTCGTCGTTGATGCCGGTGTTGCCGATCTGCGGTGCCGTCTGCACGACGACCTGACCGTGATAAGACGGGTCGGTCAGGGTTTCCTGATACCCGGTCATGGCGGTATTGAAGACGCCCTCTCCGAAGGTTTCTCCCACGGCTCCGTAGGCCTCGCCGTGGAAGGTGCGCCCGTCCTCAAGTACCAGAATGGCTGCTGCTCGCGTACTCATTAGTTCTCCCCCATCGCTTCGGTGAGTTGTCCGTTTCGGACGGTGGCGTTTCCACGCAGAAAGGTCGCATTGACCGTCACGGGCAGTTCCATACCCGCATAAGGTGTGTTGGTCGACAGGGAGGACAGCTCGTTGCCGTATACCGTCCACCTGCCGCCGGGGTCGACCAGGGTCAGGTTCGCCTCGGCGCCGATGTCGAAATCGTGTCCGTGTGCCCGCAGCCCGGCGATCCGCGCCGGAGTTCGCGAGGTTCGTTCGGCCACCAGGTTCCAATCCACGTCTTCCGGCCCTCCGAGCGCTTCCACCGCGATCGACAGTGCCGTCTCCAAGCCCAGCATTCCCGGACGAGCCGCATTCCATTCGCAGTCCTTGTTCTCAGCCGAATGTGGAGCGTGATCGGTGGCGACGGCGTCGATCGTCCCGTCGGCAAGCGCCGACCGCAGTGCCTCCACATCGTCGTTTTCCCGCAGCGGCGGGTTGACCTTGAACACCGGGTCGTACCCCTGCGCGGCGTGATCGGTCAGGATCAGGTGATGCGGGCACACCTCGGCGGTGACCGCAACACCGCGTTTCTTCGCGGCCGCGATGATCTCGGCGCTGCGGCGAGTGGACACGTGGCAGAAGTGGACCCGGGCGTCCAGATATTCCGCTAGGAGCACGTCACGGGCGATAATGGACGTTTCGGCGACTTCGGGCCACCCGACCATACCGAGCCGTGCGGACACGGCCCCTTCATGCATCTGAGAGCCCTCGGTCAAACGCGATTCCTCGGCGTGTTGGGCGATCAGCCCGTCCACCGACGCCGCGTACTCGAGAGCACGCCGCATCAACAACGGGTCGTTAACGCATTTACCGTCGTCGGAGAACATCCGCACCCGGGCCTGGGACTGAGCCATCTCTCCCATCTCGGCGAGGCGACGGCCTTCGAGCCCTTGGCTAACGGCACCGATGGGCTGTACGTCGACGTACCCGGCACGGCGTCCCAGGTCCGCCACCTGTTCCACCACAGCGGGGCTGTCGGCGACCGGGGTGGAGTTCGCCATGGCGCACACGGCGGTGTAGCCGCCCTTGGCGGCCGCCTGCGAGCCGGACAGTACCGTCTCCGATTCCTCGTATCCGGGCTGGCGTAGATGTGTATGCAAATCCACCAGCCCCGGTAGGGCGACCAGGCCGTCGGCGTCGACGACCTCGGCGTCGGCGATGTCGAGTCGTCCGGTTTCCACCAGGCGGCCGTCGGCGATCAGGAGGTCACTACGCCCCCGTCCGAGAACGTCCGCCCCTTTGATCACGGTTTTCTTCATTCGTCGTCTCCATTGGTAAGCAGTAGATACAGGGCGGCCATTCGAACCCAAATGCCGTTGGTGACCTGGTCGACGATGGTGGTGCGCGGTGAATCGGCCACTGCGGAGGCGATTTCCAGGCCACGGTTCATCGGTCCCGGATGCATGATGGGCGCTTCCTCGGGAAGGCGTGCGGCGCGTCGTTGATCAAGACCGTAGCGCAGCGAGTACTCCCGCTCGGAGGGAAAAAACCCACCCAGCATTCGTTCCCTCTGTACACGCAGCATCATAATCGCGTCACTGTCAGGGAGCGCGGCGTCAAGGTCGTACCCCACCTCGGCCGGCCACGATTCGATACGACGCGGCATCAGTGTGGGCGGTCCGATCAGGCGCACATTCGCTCCCAGGGTGTTGAGGAGCCAGACGTTCGAGCGCGCCACTCGGCTGTGCAGGATGTCGCCCACGATCGTGACGGTGCGCCCGTCCAGCCTTCCCAGCCGTTGCTGCAGGGTATAGGCATCAAGTAGCGCTTGAGTGGGATGTCCGCGTAGACCGTCCCCGGCGTTGAGTATGGACGACGGCAACCAGGTGGCCAGCCGTTCGGGAACCCCGGCGGCGCCGTGGCGCACCACGACCGCGTCGGCTCCCATCGCCTGCAGGGTCAAGGCGGTGTCCTTCAAACTCTCGCCCTTGTTGACGCTGCTGCTCTTGGCCGCGAAGTTCACCACGTCGGCGCTGAGCCGTTTGGCGGCGGTTTCAAACGAGGTGCGGGTACGGGTGGAGTCCTCGAAGAAGAGATTGACGACCGTACGGCCACGGAGCGCCGGCAACTTCGGCACCTCACGGCCCGATACGGCCCGCGACATCTCCTCGGCTTGATGCAACAGCAGCTCGGCCTGCTCACGACTCAGATCAGCGGTGTCGATCAGGTGCTTCACTCGATCTCACCCCGTAGTTCGACCGCGTCGGTCTCATCGTATTCGTTCAAAAGCACCGATACGTTCTCACTGCGTGAGGTCGGAATGTTCTTCCCAACATAGTCGGCACGAATCGGAAGTTCCCGGTGACCGCGATCGACCAGGATCGCCAATTGCACCGACGACGGTCGCCCCAGGTCATAGAGGGCGTTGAGCGCCGCTCGGATAGTACGTCCGGAATAGAGCACATCGTCCACCAGCACGATGCGCTGGCCGTCCACTCCCCCGGTCGGAAGATCGGTCGGGCCGAGCGGGCGCAGGCGATTCTGCCCCAGGTCGTCGCGATACAGAGTGATGTCGAGCGTTCCGGCCGGAATGGAATTGCCGGAAAAGCGTTCTATACGGTCGGCCAGTCGGCCGGCCAATGCTATTCCACGGGTTGGAATTCCCAATAGAATCGTGTTTTCGGCACCCTTGGTCTTTTCCAAGATTTCGTGCGCCATACGGTCCAGTACCCGCGCGATATCGGAATGCGCGAGTATCTCCTTACCGTCTGGCTCTGCCGACCCAGACGACTGGGAACCCGTTTTTCGGGCAGGCGTTGCCACGGTTAACCTCCTTTTCCGCCTCACGGGACGGTACTTAAAGAATGGTTCGCTATATGCAATATTGTGACCACAATGTCCGTTTTCAACGGAGACATAACTGTGGTTGTCTGAAGAAAATTGTACGCGGCCATTTCCAAATCGCACACCCGGCGGCAAGAATGTGAGGGACCCCTACAGTCCGTTTCACACGTTTGGTACCGTTTGACAGTCGATAGGAGTAAGCGGCCCCACCATTGAGCCCTTGCCGGTGGGTATCCTCCCACGATGATCACCGACGGGCTCGACGCCCGGTTGGTCACCCGATACGGGAGGGTTCAGGCGGCTGACCGGTTCCGACGCCGCGTTCGGCCTCGCGAACAGATCGGAGGGCTCGCGGCATGACTACTATTGGCATACAGGGCCGATTAAACCGGCCAGGAACGCCATGTCCGCGGCAACCCGGAAGGGGTCACCGTACCCACCGGAAACAGCGGACGGGCCATATGGCCTGTCTCAGAGGCCCTGAGGCAAAGATCGCTCGCTCGGGCGGAAAGGGGGTTAGCACACCATGGTCTATCTGCGACAATCGCGGCCCTACGACCAATCGGCGCGGCTCTCTCCATCGTGCCTGAGAAACGAGAAGTCTTACACAATCGGGGACGGAGCGCTTGTTCCGGTCACCGGTTGTAGTCAACAATAGGAACCGCCCCTTATTTATACGACACATACTTGGAGTTGATCTCAACGTGGCGACATCCGAATACGCTAAAAGCCTAGGCAACCGCCTACGCGACATTCGCATGCAACAAGGTCTGTCTTTGCAGGGTGTTGAAGACAAATCCGATGGTCGCTGGAAAGCGGTCGTCATCGGGTCCTATGAGCGTGGTGACCGTTCCATCACGGTGTCGCGGTTGTCGGAACTGGCCGACTTCTACCGTGTGCCGGTCTCTGAACTGCTGCCCAACGAATTGCCGGAGCCGATTGAAAAGCCTGAGAAGATCGTTCTCAACCTTGAGGCTCTATACGACCACCCGGACCCGGATTTGGAACACATTGCCAAATTGGCCCGTAACATTCAACAGCGTCGTGGCGACTACAATGGACGGATTCTGTCCATCCGTGCCGACGACCTGGCCACCCTCGCGGTCGTATACAGCACCACCCCGAGCGGACTGGTAGAGAAGCTCGAAGACTTCGGCGTCGTTGTACACGATGTACAGGCCTTCTTCACCAAGGAAGGCGAGTAGAAACGCCCCAAGCGGACAGCTGAGCATGCATTGGTTCCGGGCACTGTGCCCGGAACCAATTTTTTGTCATCACGCCAGAACCATACTGATCGAATACCCATGGTTCAAACTCGGATTACAGTGCACACTGAGCCTGGGAACGGTCCACCGCTGGATTCCGGGGCTTACGACGATTCGGAGCCGGTGTCGTCCGAATCCGAGGCCGTGTCCTCCTCCGGTCCCCGTTCGTGGGCCACTTTGTCCAAGACGGCGTTGAAGAACGCCGGATCATCCACAGAGCTGAGATGTTCGGCCACTCGAAGTGCCTCTTTGATCGCGACCGGCACGTCGACATCGTCCACATGCCTCAACTCGTACACCGCTATCCGCAGAATATTACGGTCCACAATCGGCATACGTTCCAGCGACCAACCGATGGCCGCGTCATCGATCGCACGATCGATCGAAGCGCGATGTTCGCTGACGCCGCTCACCAGCTGCTGCGAATAGCTCGGGAGGCGTGGTGCCTCGTGCGGGTCGTCCATGTAGCGCCGCCGACGTTCCCCCAGTACCAATTGAGGGTCCTCCCGGCGGCTGTCGGCCTCATAAAGGATTTCCACCGCTCGCGCTCGAGCGCGGCTACGCGCGCCCAGTTGAGCATCAATCTTACGCTGCGATTTTTTATTTTCTGAAGTCACGATTATGATGCCCGGGACAGATACTTGCCTTCGCGAGTGTCGATTTTGACCTTCTCGCCGGGTTCAATGAACAGCGGAACCTGTACCTCGGCACCGGTCTGCAGCGTGGCAGGTTTGGTGCCGCCCGAGGAGCGGTCTCCCTGCAGGCCTGGGTCGGTGTGCTTGATTTCCAGTTCAACTGCGGCGGGAAGCTCGACGTACAACGGCTTTCCTTCGTGCATGGCGACGGTCGCCGGGCTGTCCTCGAGGAGGAACTTGGCGGCGTCACCGACGATCGACGGCCCCAGCGGGATTTGGTCGTAATCGTCAAGATCCATGAACACGAAGTCCTCGCCGTCCTGGTAGAGGTACTGCATGTCGCGGCGGTCGACATTGGCCGTCTCCACTTTCACACCGGCGTTGAAGGTCCGGTCCACGGTCTTGCCGCTGAGGACGTTCTTCACCTTGGTGCGGACAAAAGCGGGGCCCTTGCCCGGCTTGACGTGGAGGAACTCGACAACCTGCCAGAGATCGCCGTCCAGTTTCAGGACCGTGCCGTTCTTAAGGTCGTTCGTGGTCGCCACAGATAATTCTCCGTAAATAGCGGAGGGCCGCAACACGTTATGGAGTCAACCCTCGGAATTGATTTCGGTACACCGACTCTTTATCATACCGGTCGTCACCTGCCTTATCCCCTAGCAGGGGTCGGGAAGGGTTAGTGCGCTCTCAACCGATGTTCCCACCGGAAGGGACGTTCTTTGCAGTCGACTCGCTCAGGAACGGGGGATCGACTTTTCTCCCGTTCATCGTCCATCGAGAATACGCCGAGCCACCTCTTCACTGTTCACCCCGTCGGTATCGATCACCGTCGCCTCGTCCTTCAGCCACCCCATGGCCGCCTCCCAACGGTCACAATGATCCAATCGCCATTCTCTCGCCTGCGGTTCGGCACCGTCGTTCTCGATTCGCTCTTCCAAGGTGGCGCGACCGGCGTAAAGAACGAAGTGTCGGTATTCGACCTGCGACTGGTTCATACGATCGCGAATCTCGCACCAATATTCCCTGGTCAGGACGGTTTGCGGAACGACGACAGGGGCTTTCAGGCTGCCACCCAATTGTGCGACGACCTCGCCGGTCACCACACGCCAGGCGGGCCAATCTTGAAAATTCTCCACTGGGAACTGGTCGTTGAGGAACTCCGTCAAGAATCCGCCGATACGTTCGGAGTTAAAAACCTTCGCTTCGGGAACCAGCTCCACCAGCTTCTTAGCGGTGGTCGTCTTCCCGACGCCAAAGGTTCCGTTAATCCATATAATCATATGACCATTTCATCATGAGGCTCGGTCGTCCTAGCGCGAACGGATTCCCATCGACGCGTCGTCAAATTATCCCGGCAATTCTATGGTCACCGCGACGCGGGATATGGATCGGTGGAGAAGCCCGACATCCGGATTTACGCAATCCATGCCGCCGCCGCTAGGAAGGCGCACACGGCCAGAAACAGGATTCCCATCAGCGGGAGCACGAAGCGAAGATACCTGTCATAACGCACCTTGGCCAAGGCGAGACCGCCCATGACCACCGCAGAGGTGGGGGTTATCAGGTTGACCCAGCCGCTGGCCGCTTGCCAGGCGGTAACGGCCAGGGAACGTTCCACTCCGGCGAAGTCCGCCAAGGGAGCCATGATGGGCATGACCAGGGTTGCCGCTCCCGAGGAGGACGGGACGAGGAAGGAGATGGGGATGTTCACGGCGAACACCGCCATCGCGAAGACTCCCCCGTCGGTTCCCGATACGACGTTTTCCAGGGAGTGCAGCACGGTGTCGGTGACGTAGGTGTTGGTCATGATGGTGGTGACGCCGCGCGCAAGGATGATGATGAGACCGGCTCCGATGAAGTCTCCGAATCCCGTGATGATTCCATCGGTGGTTCCCTTTTCCCCGAGCCCCGCGATGGCTCCGGTCACGCAGGCCATGATCAAGAAGAGGGCCGACAGCTGCGGGAAGTACCAGTCCAGCTGCCAGGCGTAGGAGTCCGCTTGCGGCCCTTCGATCACGCTGGCCCACGGCACGATCGAGTAGATCATGAACGCGAAGGTGGCGGCGACGAGCCACAAGATGACGCGTTGTCGCGCGGTAGGCGGCTCGGGCATAGGACTGTTGGCGGCGTCGAAGTCCCGGTCGCCGTCGAGATAGCCGGAAAGGGACCGTTCGGGGTCGCGTTTGACGCGAGTGGCATAGCGCAGGACGTAGGCTATGACGACCGACACCAATACCAGCCACATGACGGCACGGAGAAGAATGCCGTCGCCCACTGAGACGCCGGCGATGCTGGAGGCGATTCCGGTGGCGAAAGGGTTGACGGTGGAGCTGAGGACTCCGATGCCGGCTCCGGCGATGATCACTCCCACGGCCGTCATCCGGTCGTACCCGAGTCCCAAAATGAGCGGCACGATGATGACGTAGAAGCCCAGGGTTTCCTCGGCGAATCCCTCGACCGTCCCGGCGAGCGCGAACACGGCCATGATGACCACGATGAGGCTCAGCGACCGGTGACGGAGTCGATGCGAGAGTCGTGAGATTCCGCGTTCGAGGGCCCCGGTCTTCATGACCACGGTGATGTAGGCGCCGACGGCGAGGACGTAGAAGAATATTCCGGCGGAACCGTAGAGTTCGCCGCTGGTAGTGGGGCTGACAAGCCCGCTGTCGGCGTTGTGTAGCCCGTAGAGTCCGTTGATCGGGCTCATGACGAGGTGTTCGAGACGTTCCCAGATGCCGAGGGTGACGTCGAACGGTTGGTAGGTTCCCTGGATGGGTCGTCCGTCGGCGTCGAGTTCGTACTGTCCGGGTGGGATGGCGAAGGCGGCCGCCCAGACGATGAGTGTGACTGCCACGAGGACCGTGTAGGCGGTGGGGAAGGTGAATTTCTTCTTGTGGGCAAGGGTGGTCATGGGCTAAGTCCGTTCGTCACCCGTTTGGGCGGGACATTGTAGGGAATCGTCACGTCGTCGGTTCTAACCAATCCAGGCAGCCATCGCGAGGAAAGCGCAAATGAGCAGGAACAATATACCCATGAGCGGCAGCACGAAGCGAAGATACCTGTCGTAGCGGACCTTGGCGAGCGCCAGTCCACCCATGACCACTGCCGTAGTGGGAGTGACGAGGTTGATCCATCCGCTGGCCGACTGCCAGGCCGTGACGACTAGGGAGCGGGGCACTCCGGCGAAGTCGGCCAAGGGGGCCATGATGGGCATCGCCAGAGTGGCGTGGCCGGAGGTGGACGGGATCAAGAACGCCAGAGGAATATTAACAATGAAAACGCCGATCGCAAAGACTCCGGAGGAGGTGCCGGATACCACTCCTTCCAGGGAATGGAGCACGGTGTCGGTGATGTCGGTGTTGTTCATAATGACGGTGACACCGCGTGCGAGGACGATGACGAATCCCGCTCCGATGAAGTCGCCGAACCCTTTGACTATTTCAGTCGACATGGCTTCTTCTCCGAGGCCGCCGACGATACCGACGGCGACGGAGGCGAGAAGGAACAGGGCGGTGAGTTCGGGGAAGTACCAACCGAGTTCCCAAGCGTACGAGGTTGTTTCGGGTCCTTGGATGACTTCGGACCAGGGCATGATCGCGAAGATCATGAACAGGAAGGTCGCGACGACGATGGTCAGGGCGGCTTTATGCCGTCCGTTAAGCGCTTCGGGTTCATGGTCGGCGACGATGTCGCGGTCGCCAGGCTGGAATCCGGAGAGGGAGCGGGCGGGATTGTTTTTCACGCGTTGGGCGTACCAAAGGACGTAGGCGACGGTTACCGCTGTAAGGACAAGGAACATCGCCAGTCGCCATTCGATACCGTCGCCGATGGGAATTTCGGCGGCGGAGGAGGCGATTCCGGTGGCGAAGGGATTGACTGTAGAGCAGAGGACTCCGACTCCCGCGCCGCAGATGATGGCTCCGACAGCGGTCATGCGGTCATATCCGAGGGCGAGCATCATCGGAATGATCAGGGCGTAGAAGCCGAGGGTTTCCTCGGCGAATCCTTCGACGGTGCCGGCGAGCGCGAACACGGCCATGATTCCGACGATGAGGAGGAGAGAGCGGTGTCGTAGCCGGTGGGCCAGGCGTCCGATGCCGCGATCAAGTGCGCCGGTCGCGAAGGTGACGGTGATGAAGGCGCCTACGGCGAGGACGAAGAAGAACACCGCCGCCGCGCCGTACAGTTCACCACTGAGGTCGGCGCCGACCCGTTGACTGTCGGTGTTTTGGATTCCGTACAGCCCGTTGATGGGTGATAGGAGGAGGTCGTGGAGACGGTCGAGAAATCCGTAGTCGGTGTCGATGCGTTCGTAACTGCCTGCGATGGGGCGGCCGTCGTCATCGAGCCGGTACCGTCCGGGAGGGATGAAGAACGCTGCGATCCACACGCCGAGTGCGACGAGGGCGAGGACGGTGTAGGCGGAGGGGAATTTCCAGGTTGTGGATGGTTGTTCGGTGGCGTCGGGCGTGTCGGTGCTCATTGTCGAGTCCCTGCGGCAAACCGTTGTAGGAGGGCGGTTTCGGCGAGCGTGTTGTTGCCCGGTTCACTGAGTTGTACTCGTTCGTCGAGGCGGGGACGGACGTACGGTTCCCTGGCGGGCGTCGTGGTGTCGATTTCCGTTCGGTCGAGACCGATCCCGGCGTTGGCGGGTCCGTCACGAATCTGTTTACTTATGAAGTGTGTAGCCGGTTTCGTTTCAGCCGAGTAGGTGACTTCGGCCGGGAGTGTTTTGAGGACATTGGTCGCCCCCGGCACAAGTCCGGCGATGACGTCACGGAGGCTGTTGCTGGAACGATCCACTGTTCCATGGAAGCACTCGTCATGGCTCGGGTCAGACGATTCGGAGGATCCGGATTCCCGTGCGGTGACCGTTTTCGAGTCAAGCGATAGGTTGAACTTAAAGTTCCGACAACTGTGCCATGTCGCCCGCCGGGGTAAACGGGGTTCTTCCAAGAGGTCAGCATCGGGTTCAGTCGTGTGGCGCAGGTGTAGTCGCCAATATCGGTAGGAGAGAAAACAACCGAAGTACGCTCCCAGGCTGTTGAGCATCAGATCGTCGATCGAAGCGACACGCCCGTTCGAGGAGACATACTGGACGGTTTCGATAGCTAGGGAGAGTGTAAAACCGATCAGCAAGGCGTGAACGGGCCGCAATGGGAACCGCACCAACAGCGCGGCGGTCAATACCGCGAAGAGAACGAGGTTGCCACCGATCTGCACGGCCACATAATCCCACTGGGTGCCCAGATTCGTCATATCGGTGAACGGAACCGTGTAGAGCACGACGGCGGGCGCATCGGTCGGGGTCAATGCCATGACCACCAACGGCAAGGTCACCACGCACGCGGCGATGTCCCATGCCGCGATGGCCCACGGGCGACGCGATCGGTCGGTCCGAGCCCGTCTCCACGCCATCACGAGTATCGCACCGCACAGCAGTCCCAGTACCGGCCCCAACTGGTACAGCACTACGTCGGCGAACCAATGCCGGTAATTGATCATCGCGGTTGTCGTATTCCGCCTTCACTGTCGATCCGGACGGCTCTGAAGACGATTCCGAGGTCAATCGGGCCAGCTGCTGCAGTGCCAAGCGGTATCCGTCCACACCCAAGCCCACAATGACGCCGGTGGCGTGCGGGGAAATAAAGGAGTGATGACGGAATTCCTCCCGAGCGAAGACATTCGACAGATGAACTTCCATCATCGGTGCCCTCAACTGGGCGACCGCATCCGCGACGGCGACCGAGGTGTGAGTCCACGCGGCCGCGTTCATCACGACCGGTGTCGATTCGTCCGCCGCCTCGTGGATCCACTCCACAAAGCGGCCTTCGTAATTGGTCTGACGAACCTCGACATCGTAGCCGAGTTCCCGGCCGACGTCTTGGCACAGTCGCACAAGCGAAGCGTAATCGTTCTGGCCGTAAATCGACGGCTCACGCTTACCGAGCCGATTCAGGTTCGGCCCGTTCAACACTACGATCTTCACGACGATACCTTTCCGAACGCTTCGGCTTGCAGTGACGCGGGGACGTCGGACACCGCCGCGGGTTGCGCGATGTCGTCCAGAAGAACAAAACGCTGCGTGGAACCCCGGTTTTTCTTATCGACCACCATGGCGTGACGCAATGAGTCCCAATCGGACCCCGAATACGAGGTGGGAAGGCCGACCGACTCCAGAATACGACGGAGTCGGCGCGTCACGTTCACACGTTCGGTGAGAGCGCCCAACTCGGCGGCGTACACCATCCCGATCGCGACGGCGAAACCGTGGCGAAGCCGGTACCGTTCCTGTTTTTCAATCGCATGCGCCAGCGTGTGCCCAAAGTTCAACCACACGCGTTTACCCTGTTCGGTAAGATCCTCCCCCACAATATCGGCCTTCACCGCTATGGCACGCCGCATCAATTCCGGGACCAGAGAACCGTTGGGATCCAGGGCTCCGGCCGGATCGTGCTCAATGAGGTCGAGAATGGTCGTATCGCAGATGAATCCGGCCTTGATGATTTCCGCCAGCCCGTTGGACATCTCCTCCCGCGGCAGAGTTCGCAACATACGGGTATCGCAAAGCACCGCCTTAGGTGGATGGAAGGCACCCACGAGATTCTTCCCGGCGGCGGTGTTGATTCCCGTCTTACCACCTACAGCGGCATCAACCGCCCCCAACAGACTGGTGGGCAGGTGGACGACGTCGACTCCGCGCAACCAGGTGGCGGCCACAAACCCCGCCACATCGCTGACGGCTCCGCCTCCCACTGAGACGACCGCATCGGTACGGGTGAAGCCCTCTTCGCCTAGGGCTTCCCAGCACTGACCGACCACGTCCAATTCCTTGCCCGCTTCGGCGTCCGGAATTTCCAGTGTGACAATACGGCGCCCTTGGGGTAGAGCCGCCAGAATGTCCCGTACCTGTGGTTCCACGGTCGGGGAGTATATGAAGGCGATTTTTTCGGCATCCGGCAGGACCTCGTCCACAAGCGTGGCCGTTCCCGGTCCGATGGTCACCGAGTACGGACGCGCGGCGTCGGGCACCTCGACGGCGCTCCAGCGTGTCAATCCGGCGATCGTGCGGGCCAGTTGCGCGGGTGAGGAACCGGTGGTGTCAATCTCGTGCTCGGCCACTTCTGCGTACCAGGGCAGCCGTTGCTCGGCGAGTGAGCGCAGTGTGGCCCTGGGGTTGATGGCCAAGAGAGGACGCGGGGCGTCGAGTTCGGCCCGGCGCAATGCCTCGGTAATGGCGACCTGAAGGTGGATGACCGTCTGACCGCTCAGTAGTTCACGTACTTGTGGAGAGGAGACCGCCCCTCCCCCGAGCGAGATGACGCCGTCGTGCTCGGCGATGGCGGCCGCGACCGCCTTCCGTTCCAGTTCCCGGAAATGGTCCTCCCCGTGGTTGACGAAGATGTCGCTGACGCTCGTTCCGGCCGTACGGGCGATGTCGTCGTCGGTGTCGCGGAAGGGCAGGTCGAGCAGAGCGGCCAGTTCGTGTCCCACGGTGGTTTTCCCGGCTCCGGGGAGGCCGACGAGCACAATCGGTTTACTCATCGACCGACACCGCCAACCCGTTGAGGTATCCGGCGGCATTGCGGGAGGTCTCGACGATGTTGTCGCCGCCGAACTTCTCTAGGGCCGCTTCGGCTATCACATAGGCGACCATGCTTTCGGCGACCACTCCCCCGGCGGGAACGGCGCAGACGTCGGAGCGTTGGTTGATGGCCTCGGCGGCTTCACCGCTGTCGACGTCGACCGTCTGCAACGGTCTGGTGAGCGACGATATGGGCTTGAAGGCCGCGGAGGCACGCAGCGGCTGCCCGGTGGTGATGCCACCTTCCAGACCACCCGCGCGGTCGGTGAGGCGGTGCACGCCGGTATCGGTGGGAACCATTTCGTCATGAGCTTGGGAACCGAAGGACTGCGCTTGGGCGAATCCGTCTCCCATTTCAACGGCCTTCACCGACTGAATGGACATCAACGCGGCAGCGAGCCGAGCGTCGAGTTTACGGTCCCACTGCACGTGACTGCCGAGCCCCGGAGGGACGTTGAATCCGATGATCTCCGCGACTCCGCCCAGCGTGTTGGCGTCCTTTTTGGCAGCGTCGACTTCGGCGACCATGCGTGCGGAAGCGTCCGGATCGACCGTCCGCAAAGGATCGGCGTCGATGGACGGAAGATCGTCGGCGGAGGGGCGCCGGTCGGTCGCAATCGATACCGAACCGATCGTGGTGATATGCGAGAGGACGTCGATCCCATACGCCTGTTTGATAAAGGCTTTGACCAGAGCACCACCGGCCACGCGTGCGGCGGTCTCCCGCGCCGAGGCCCGTTCCAGAATAGGACGGGAATCACGATGGGAGTACTTCTGCATTCCGGCAAGGTCGGCGTGTCCGGGTCGTGGACGCCGCAGGGGCGCATTGCGCGCCAACCCTTCCAGTTCGTCCTCTGGAACCGGGTCGGCGGCCATGACCTTCTCCCATTTGGGCCATTCGGTGTTGCCGATGCGGATGGCGACCGGTGAGCCAAGGGTGTATCCATGGCGAACTCCGCCGATGAACGAGACGTCGTCGGCCTCGAACTTCATTCGCGCACCACGTCCATACCCCAAGCGTCTGCGAGCCAGCTCAGCGGCGATCACCTCGGTAGTGATCGCGATTCCGGCGGGCAGTCCGTCAACGGTCACGACCAGTTCGGGGCCGTGCGATTCTCCAGCGGTCATCCATCTCAACACACCGGTAGTCTCTCATGTCAACGCTGTCTGACCGGGCGAGACCTGGTGGTGTCTCAGGTCCTGAACACATTCAGGCACTGACAAGGAGGGCAAGTGCACTACCGGTAACCATGGCGGGGCCGTAGGGAAGCCGGCGACGTCGACGTACGAGAGCCGCCACCGCCCAAGGGGCGGATACGACGAGAGTGGCGACGACGGCGATGAGAGGAGTCGTGCCGTCGTTCCAGGCAAGACTGAAACTGAGCATTCCGGCCAGTTTCACGTCGCCCATGCCGAGTTGCCCGGCGAGAACTCCCAGGGCATACGCCGTCATCACGATTCCGGCGGCAATCGGGATTCGTACCATACGATCGGCGTCGGCGGTGGCGATCACGACGGCGGCCAAAAGCGGGTATGGGCCGAGAGTCAAGAGATCGGGCAAGCGGAATTGGTAGTGGTCTATCCACACGGCCGGCAGCCCGGCCAGAACGGTGACCCCGAGGGCCAGATAGTGGAGGGGGTCGGTGGCGCTGTAATGCACGACCAGGACGGCGCCGACCGTGGCGGCGGTGAACAACCGGATCGGGGGACGACGAGCGACCGCCAGGGTGACAATGTGGCGCAAGAGGGGACTGAGCACCATGGCCACCAGAACGAGAAAGGGGACCGCCGAGGGCATTATGTCGCCCTCAGCGGTCCGTCAGCCGGTTGTATTCGTGTTACCACACAACCTCGCAGTGAATTGTTGCGCTTTGGGGCGCAACGGTTTCTGGGTGCGTGTCACTTTAGTGAGCGAATGGGGGTTGACGGTGGCGACACGCCTTGGACGCTTCTGTCGGGATGCCGACACCGCTCATGTGGGTGATGATCACACTAGAGATCCCCGCCGCAACGAATGGAACCCGACGGATTGACGGTGCCCGTGACCGGCACCCCTACCCAAAAAAGCAACTCCGCCGACCCGAAATGGATCGGCGGGGCGACGGTCCGCGGTGTGCCGCCGTTGCGACGGCGCACTTGATTACGGCATAATCTTTCCCTTATTTCCGGCGGTGGCACGTTGACCGGCAATGGTTGAATCGGGTGACGTCGTGCTGCCCGTCAACAGCGGCCGGAGGAATCGTCCGGTGTGGCTGGCCTCGATGTCGGCGACTTCCTCGGGAGTCCCCACGGCCACCAGTTCACCACCCTTGTCGCCGCCTTCCGGACCGAGATCGATCAACCAGTCCGACGACTTGATGATGTCGAGGTTGTGCTCGATCGTAATGACGGTGTTTCCCTTGTCCACCAAACCTTCGATGACCCCCAGCAAACGCCGTATGTCCTCGAAGTGCAGTCCCGTCGTCGGTTCGTCCAGAATGTAGACGGTTTTGCCGGTCGACCGCTTCTGCAGTTCCGAGGCGAGTTTCACGCGCTGAGCCTCTCCACCGGACAACGTGGGAGCGCTCTGTCCCAATCTGACGTAACCCAAGCCCACCTCCACCAAGGTCTTGAGGTGCCGGTGAATCGACTGAATCGGCTCAAAGAACTCGGACGCCTCCTCGATCGACATTTCCAGTACGTCGGAGATCGTCTTGCCTTTGTAGTGCACCTTCAAGGTGTCGCGGTTATAGCGCGCCCCATGGCATTCTTCGCAGGGTACGTACACGTCCGGCAGGAAGTTCATCTCGATCTTGAGTGTGCCGTCTCCGCTGCAGGTTTCGCAACGCCCGCCCTTTACGTTGAAAGAGAAGCGTCCCGGACCCCAGCCGCGTACCTTGGCTTCGGGCGTTCCGGAGAACAGCTTGCGGATCTTGTCGAACACTCCGGTATAGGTCGCCGGGTTGGAACGCGGAGTCCGTCCAATGGGAGACTGATCGACTCCAACGATCTTGTCCACGTTCTCGGTTCCCGTGACCGTGCGGTGTTTCCCGGCGACAAGCTTGGCCCCACTGATCTCGGCGGCCAAAGTGTTATACAGAATGTCGTTGACCAGGGTCGACTTTCCAGATCCGGACACCCCGGTGACGGTAATGAGCGCTCCGCCGGGGAACGGTACCGTAATGTCACGCAGGTTGTTCTCACGCGCGCCTTCGATGACGACTTGACGATCGGTGTCCGGCACCCGTCGGCTCGGCGGAATTTCAATACGCTTGCGATCGGCGAGGTAATCGCCGGTCAACGAGTCTTCATCGGCCTTCAACCCGGCGACGTCACCCGCATAGACCACTTGGCCGCCGTGCTCGCCGGCTCCCGGACCCACATCGACCACGTAGTCGGCCACATTGATGGTGTCTTCGTCGTGTTCGACGACGATGAGCGTGTTGCCGAGGTCGCGGAGTCGGGTGAGCGTATTGATGAGTCGATTGTTGTCGCGCTGGTGCAGACCGATCGACGGTTCGTCGAGCACGTACAGAACACCGACGAGGCCGGCTCCGATCTGGGTCGCCAGGCGGATGCGTTGCGCTTCCCCACCGGACAGTGAACCGGCGGAGCGAGCGAGGGACAAATAGTCCAATCCGACGTCGAGCAGGAAGCGCAGACGTTCGTTGACTTCTTTCAGAATCGGAGTGGCGATCATGACGTCGCGCTCCGACAGTTCAAATCCGGCGAAGAACTCCTTGGCGTCGGTGATGGAGAGGTCGCACACGTCGGCGATGCTCTTGCCCTCGATCGTCACCGCCAGCACCTCGGGTTTCAAGCGAGCGCCGTGACAGCTGGAGCAGGGAATCGCGCGCATGAACTGTTCGTACTTTTCGCGGGTCCAGTCCGAATCGGTATCGGCGTGTCGCCGCTGCACCCAGGGAATGACGCCTTCGAAGCGCGTCTCGTAGGCGCGACGATGTCCACGTTTGTTGCGGTACGACACCTGGAGCGTTCGGTCGAAGCCGTACAGAACCGCGTTCTGTGCTTTCTCGGGCAGTTCGTCCCACGACGTGTCGACGGAAAAGTCCATCGCCTCGCCCAGTGCGATCAATTGATACAGGAAGTAGTCGCCCATGCCGACCGAGGACCAGGGTGCGAGTGCTCCTTGGCGAATCGAGGCCGCGTGGTCGCGGATGACCAGTTCGGGGTCCACCTCTTTGCGCATTCCCAGTCCCGAACATGTGGGGCAGGCACCGAACGGCGCGTTGAAGGAGAACGTCCGTGGTTCGATTTCTTCCAGGGCGATCGGGTGGTCGTTGGGGCACGCCAGCTTCTCTGAAAAACGCCGAAAGCGATCCGGGTCGTCTTCCGGTTGGTCGACGAACTCGATCTCCACCACTCCGTCGGCCAGTCCGAGAGCGGTTTCGATTGAATCGGTCAACCGCTGTAGGGCGTTGGGTTTCAGGGCGATGCGGTCGACGACGACTTCGATGTCGTGTTTTTCCTGCTTTTTCAGTTTGGGGACGTCGGTGAGGGTATAGACCGTCCCGTCGACGCGAGCGCGCACGTACCCCTGTTGCTGTAGGTCGTGGAAGAGGTCGACGTACTCTCCCTTGCGTCGACGCACGACGGGCGCGAGCACCTGAAAACGGGTTCGTTCGGGAAGTTTGGCCAGGTGGTCGGTAATCTGCTGGGGAGATTGCCGGGTGATGGGCTCGCGACAGATCGGACAGTGGGCGATACCGATGCGTGCGTAAAGCAGGCGCAGGTAATCGTATATCTCGGTGATCGTACCGACTGTGGAGCGAGGGTTGCGTGACGTCGATTTCTGATCGATCGACACCGCTGGAGACAGTCCCTCGATGAAGTCCACATCCGGTTTGTCCATCTGCCCCAGGAACTGGCGCGCGTAGGCCGACAGCGATTCCACATACCGGCGCTGCCCTTCGGCGAAGACCGTGTCGAAGGCCAAGGACGACTTTCCGGAGCCCGAGAGGCCGGTAAAAACAATGAGCGAATCGCGTGGAAGATCGACGTCGATGTCTTTAAGGTTGTGTTCGCGTGCTCCGCGCACCACGATTGAATTCGAGGACGATTCGTACGTATTGCTTGCCACAGGCCTAACCTAACCTCCGGGTATGACATCTCAGGGCGACCGTCTCCGATCCGGGAGAGAGTGCTGTTCCTCACGGTGGAGACCGAGGTTCGTCCCCGATCGACGAGTCTGACGATGGACTGTACCGATACCGCGTTCACGGCGTTCCAACTGACTATGATAACTCGCCGCGGGCCGGTCGCGTACCTGTGTGCGCCGCAACTCCGGCGATTCATTGTCTAGGCGCGAGAACGCCACAGCAAGTAGATGAAGTAGGGCGTGCCGACCATGGCGCAGACCAGTCCGGCGGGGATCTGAGCGGGCGCGATGATCCAGCGTCCGATCGTATCGGAGACGCTCACCAGGATCGTACCGATCAACATCGCCACCGGAAGGACCGCCGCCGTCCGCGTTCCGACGAAGGCACGGGCCATATGCGGCGCGACGAGCCCGACGAAACCGATCACGCCGACCGTCACCACTGCCGACGCGGCCAGAACGGCGGCCAGTCCCAACACCAGCAGACGGGTTCGTTCCAGACGGAGCCCGACCAGGCGCGGGGTGTCCTCGTCGAGTGCCATCAGATCGATGTCGCGGCGGTAGCTGAACAGGAAGGGCACGATGACGGCGAGCGCACAGGCCACGGGTACCAGACGTGCCAGGGTACGTCCGTAGGTCGTACCGGAGAGCCAGGTCAGGGCCTTGGGGGTGTTCCAGGGGTCGGAATAGGTGATGATGACGACCGTCAGAGCGGAGGCGATGGCCGAGACGGCGATGCCGATGAGGACGAGTCGCGCGGTGGACAGTCCTCCCTTCCAGGCCAGGAGGTAGATGAGTGCGAAGGTTCCCACTGCGCAGAGAGTTGCGATTCCCATGATCGACCAGGTACCGGCCTGTGGCCACCAGGTGATCAGCGCGACGGCGCCGACTCCGGCACCGGCGGTGACTCCGAGGATTCCCGGTTCGGCCAGGGGGTTGCGGCAGACGGCTTGCGTGGCGGTTCCGGAGGCGGCGAGTGCGGCTCCGGCCAGGAGGGCGGCGAGTACGCGGGGCCAGCGTTGGTCGAGTATCCAGGTGTAGGCGGCTCCAGTTTGGCCTTGTAGCCAGTTGAGGATGTCGCCGCCGAGCATGATCGTTTCGCCGGCCAGCAGCCCGAGGAACATGGCGGCCACGGTGGCGGCTGTTAGGGCGACGAGCAGGGTGAGGTACGCGGCGCGGCGCATTCCCACGGTTCGTACGTCGGTGGTGGGTGTTCCGACCGGGCTGTCGGTGATGCGGCGAGCGACCCAGACCATGATGCCTGCGCCGACGACCGTGGTGGCCACCCCGATGGGGATGATGACGGTGACTCCCGCGCCGAGGAGACCTCGCATGGCCACGTCGGCCGATAGCAGCACGAGCATTCCCACTAGTGCCGATAGAGGTAGCAGTACTCTATGCGCACTGAGGCCGGGTAGGCGCTGTGCGATACCGGCGGCAATGACCGGCGCGGCCAGGCCGACGAATCCGACGGGACCGGCGATGGATACCGCACAGGAGGCCAGGAGCAGTGCGAGGATTACCCCGATCAGCCGCGTGCGCTTTACTCGAATCCCCAGGCTGCTGGCCGTATCGTCGCCTAGGCGGAGTACGTCGAAGCGTCCCGCCATGAGGATCGCGGCGGCGAAGCTGAGGCCGATGACCCAGGTGGAGTCGAGGAGGGCGTCGAAGTCGGTGAGGTTGAGGTTTCCCGATCCCCAGGCGAAGAGTCCGGTGGTGCGTTCCTGGAACAGCAGCAGGAGGACGTTGGTGAGTGCGGTAGCCGCCAATGCGGTGGCCGAACCGGCCAGGATCAAGCGGGTCGTGGACGCTCCACCGCCTGCCGACAGCAGTAGCACTAGTCCGGCCGTCGCGAGTGCGCCGAGGAAGGCCACTCCAATGCCGAGGTTGAACGGAAGGGTAATGCCGAATGCCGCCACGGCGGTGACGGCGAGGTACGCTCCGGCGTTGACGGCGAGGGTATCGGGGCTGGCCAGTTTGTTGCGGGATATTGATTGCAGTAGGAGTCCGGACGCTCCGAGCGCGCCTCCCACCGCGATGGCGGCGGTGGTCCGGGGCAGTCGTGAGGCGGTGACGACATTGGCGACGTGTGATGGGGCGTCTCCGAATATCAGCGACCAGATATCGCTGAAGCTGACGGTCGATGTTCCTTGGGCGAGGTGAAACGCCGCCACGACCATGATCGCGATGCCGAGTCCGGCCATGGTGGCGATACCGGCTAGTCGTTGTCGGCGGGCATCGCCTCCGGCCGGGACGGTTGGCGTGGACGGTTGTGGCGGCGTTTCGGTGTGCATTTAGCCGACGTAGATCTCTTCGAGTACGTCCAGGAAGTGCAGCGTGGCCGCCGGGCCGCCGAAGGTCCAGGTGCCGTGCGGCAGTTCTTCGAGACGGTCGTTCTGGACGAACTCCAGGGACGCCCAGATGTCGTTGTCGGACAGTACTTCGGTGTAGATGTTGCTGTTGTCGGAGTTGGAGTGCATGAAGATGAGGTCGTTGTCTTTGAATTCGGCCAGCGATTCCACGTCGGTGTTGGACAGACCCCACTGCCCGTCGCTTTCTCCGTCCCAGGCGTTCTCCAGCCCGACGGCCTTGGCGACGGCGCCGAGGTTGGAGCGTTCGGTGAAGAGGCGAACGGTCACCGCCGAGTCTTGGACGTGTCCGTCGGCGAGGAGGAAGGGAACGTCGGCGTTGTCGGATTCGCTGATGGCTTGGGTGACTTCGTCGATGCGTTCGTCGACGTCGTTCAGCAGCTCCTCGGCGGCGTCTTCGGTTCCGGTCGCGGTCGCGATGCGTTCGACGTCGCGGGCGGTCGAGCCGAGGGGGTCGTCTTCGGTGTTGCCTTCGGTGACGAGAACGGGGACGAACTCTTCGAGCTTGTTCACCAGTTCTTCGTTGCGCATTTCGGCGACGACCAGGTCGGGATTCAGTTTGGCGATGGCGTCTTCCGAGGGCTCCTTACGAGTCCCCACATCGGTGGTGACGTCCTCGTCCAGAGGTTCGATGGCACCGGCCCAGGTTTGGTAGCCGTCCATACCGGCGACGCCGACGGGGTCGACGCCGAGGCTGGTGAGGATTTCGGCTTCCTTCCATTCCAGCGCGACGACGTCTTCGGCCGGGCCGTCCAGGGTGATTTCCTTGTCCCGGGAGTCGGTCAGGACGATCTCCTCGCCTGACGACTCGTCGTCGTTCGAGCCCGCTTCGGTGGTTCCACAGGCCGACAGCGCTACGACGCTGAGCAAACCGAGTCCGAGCCCGGTCATTGTCATGGTGTTTTTCATGTTTTCCTTTGGTGTTCGTTGTCGGTGAGCCGGAATTCGTCCGCCTGTTTTGGACCGCGGTCGACTACGGTTCCAGGTGGTCTGAGTGTTTCCGGCTCGGTTTCGTTCTATGCGGTCGCTACCGCCGAGGTGCGACGCCCGTAATGTCTGCCTCTGGGTTGGCAGTTCAAACAACCCGTGGCGGGATCGTCGCTGACGTCGATAGGAATTCCGTAGACCGAGCTGAGATTCTCAGAGGTCAAGACCTCTTCAGCCGGACCGGTGGCCACCACCTTCCCTTGGGACAGCAGCACAATGGCGTCGGCCACGGCGGCGGCCTGATTGAGGTCGTGCAGGACGACCCCTATCGCCACCGTGTGCAGTTCGGCCAGGTCGCGGATCAAATCCAGGGATTCGACCTGATAGCGCAGGTCGAGGTGGTTGGTCGGTTCGTCTAGCAGCAGGGTGTCGGTATTCTGAGCCAGAGCCATGGCGAACCAGACCCGCTGTTTTTCACCCCCGGACAGAGCGTCGACCGAACGCTGCGCCATATGGGTGACTCCGCAGATGTCCATGGCGCGGGCGATGTAGTCGGCCCCGTCGGCGTCGCCGTTTCGAAAGCGACCACGGTAGGGATGACGCCCATAGGCGATCAAATCGACCACGCGAATCCCTCCGGGGCTGGGACGCGATTGCGCCAACAGCGCCACGTGACGGGCGAATTCCTTGGGATGCAGGTGTTCGGCCCGCGTGCCGTCCGGGAATGAAACGCTCCCGTCGGTGGGTTGGTGCAGCTGTGCCATGGCACGCAAGAGAGTGGACTTGCCACTGCCGTTGGGCCCGATGAGGGCGGTCACCCGCCCGGGGGTGAGGTTGAGGGAGGCACCGTCGACTGCGTTCATCCCGCCATAGGACAGGCGCAAGTCGGTACCTGTGAGTCCAGCGCGATCCGGCATGAAGTTAGGGTAACCTACCCTATTTTTTGACCCACATCGGGTTAGGCTACCCTAAAACAAGAGAATCGGAGCTGGTCACGACCTAGTCGTACTGATATAGATCGTATCCGTCCATAATATCGATCAGTTTATCGGCGTACTTCGGATCGGTGGCGTAGCCGGCTTTCTGCAACTGCCGGGCAAATTGCCGCGGATCGTCCCTCACCGCCATCGCGTCGGCGTATCGCGACCAGGTCGAAAGCAGCTCACCGTGATCACGGTAGGAATCGGCGGGTGATCGATAGGCGCGGAACGTCGCCTCCACATCCGAACACTTTCCCGTCGGAGTGCACTCGAAGGTTCCATAATCACGACACCCCAACGCGAGGTCGCCCGGAGATCCGAAACACTTCATTCCAAAGAAGTTGTGGTCCTCCCGGGCGAGCGCGCCATGGCCCCACGCCGATTCCAAAACGGCCTGCGCCAGGGTGACCGATGCGGGTACTCCAGTGTCGTCCTGAGATTTCTGAGCGGCGGGTGCGTGCGTTTCGAGGAAACCCGCGTTCCCACCCTTCGGAATCGACGGTGCCTCCTGCCCACACCACGGCAACCAGGCCGCGCCGTCACTCCAGCGCACATAAAATCCGGAGATGAAGCGCTGGTCACTCAAGCGAAGCCAGACGTGATCGTCGAAGATGCTCTCTCCCCAGGTCTGGCACTCCACATCTACCGTCGCACCGTTGGCCACTCGATCGACCGGCCCGCGTTTGACGTTCGCGGCGGGCCGTACATTCAGATAGGAACCGGGAGTGTGGACCGTCGCCTCGGTGGCTCGCGGCTCGCCTCCCGAACACCAGGGCACCGGGTTCTCGCCTCGTTTTAGGAACGCACCGCTGATCCAGCGTTTCGGCCCTAGAGCGATCCATGTGCTTGTCGAAGAGACGGCCCCACTGATGTGCTCGCCGCGCACCTGACACACCGGAGATACCGCCGACCCGTCGTTCACGGCGTCGACGATGCGATGCTCCACTGTCGGGCCGGATCGCACGTTCAAGCTCGACCCGCCCGTGTGGACGACCGTGGCGGCCTCCGAGGCGACGGCCGCGGTGGGCACAACAAAGACACCGCTCAATGCCGCTACCGCGATGGCGACTCCTACCCGAAAATACGATTTCCTCATGAATGATGAGCTTAATAGTCATGACGAAAGCTATGAGCGTTTTACAGATTTTCCTTCGATTCGGGCTTAATCGACGTTTTGCGGCCGATCCGTCGCTTCCTTGCCTTTGTAAGATGGTTCTCAGTCTCACCTGGGCGGCCTGAGCCCCACACAGTGACCCGAGTCGGTCACAATGGCCCATGTGCTTAAAGAACGTAAAGACCTGCGCAATATCGCGATCGTCGCCCACGTCGACCATGGAAAGACCACCCTGGTCGACGGCATGCTGCGCCAAGCGGGCGCCTTTCGCGAGGGAGCGCACGTCGATGAACGAGTCATGGACTCCATGGACCTGGAACGCGAGAAGGGGATCACCATTCTCGCCAAGAACACCGCCGTACATTACGCGAATCCCGACGGCGACGATATGGTGATCAACATTATCGACACCCCGGGGCACGCGGATTTCGGCGGCGAAGTCGAACGCGGCCTGACGATGGTCGACGGGGTCGTGCTCCTGGTGGACGCCTCCGAAGGACCGCTACCGCAGACCCGCTTCGTGCTGCGCAAGGCGCTGGAGGCCCGCCTGCCGATCGTGTTGGTGATCAATAAGGTGGATCGACCCGACGCGCGCATCGACGGGGTCCTCAATGACACCTACGACCTGTTCCTGGACCTTGACGCCGACGAGGATCAGATCGAGTTCCCGATCGTTTACGCCGCGGCCATCGACGGTGTCGCCTCCACAACCCAGCCGGAGGACGGTCAGGTTCCCAGTGATTCCGAGAACCTCAAACCTCTGTTCGATGTGCTGTTGGAGACCATTCCCGCTCCGACCTATACCGAGGACAAACCGCTCCAGGCTCAGGTCACGAACCTCGACGCCTCACCGTTCCTCGGCCGCCTCGCGCTCTGCCGCGTCCATGAGGGAACGATCTCCAAGGGACAGACGGTCGCCTGGTGCAAACGTGACGGCACCACGACCAATGTCAAGATCTCCGAAATGCTCATGACCGAAGGTCTGGAGCGCAAGAGCGCCGAACGGGCCGGTCCGGGCGACATCATCGCGGTGGCCGGAATCTCCGACATCATGATCGGAGAGACCCTCGCCGACGCCAACGAGCCCGAACCGCTTCCGCTGATTACCGTGGACCAACCTGCCGTTTCCATGACCTTGGGGACCAATACGTCTCCCTTGGCGGGGCGGGTCAAGGGCTCCAAGATCACCGCCCGACTCGTCAAGGACCGCCTCGACAGCGAATTGGTGGGTAACGTGTCCATCAAGGTCGCCCCGACCGAACGTCCCGACACGTGGGAGGTCCAGGGACGTGGTGAACTGGCGCTGGCGATTCTGGTGGAACAGATGCGCCGCGAAGGTTTCGAATTGACGGTGGGTAAACCGCAGGTGGTCACCCAGGAGATCGACGGTAAGCTCTGCGAACCGGTGGAGCGCCTGACGGTGGACGTCCCCGAGGACTATCTGGGAGCGGTCACACAGCTTCTCGCGACGCGCCGGGGACGCAATGAGAAGATGATCAACCACGGCACCGGCTGGGTGCGCATGGAATGGCTCATTCCCGCACGCGGCCTCATCGGATTCCGAACCGAGTTCTTGACCGTGACGCGTGGAACCGGGATCGCCCACCACGTCTTCGAAGGCTACGAGCCGTGGGCCGGCGAAATCAAAACCCGCCAAAGCGGTTCCCTCGTCGCCGACCGGTCCGGCAAGGCCATGTCCTATGCGATGTTCAATCTCCAAGAACGCGGGACCCTGTTCGTGGAGCCTGGAACCGAGGTCTACGAAGGCATGATCGTCGGTGAGAATTCACGTCCCGACGATATGGACGTCAACATCACCAAGGAAAAGAAGTTGACCAACGTCCGTTCCGCGGCCGCAGACGAGTTGGAACGTCTGGTTCCACCGCGCCGCCTCTCATTGGAACAGGCACTCGAATTCTGTCGTTCGGACGAGTCGGTTGAGATCACACCCGACAACATCCGCATCCGAAAGACGATTCTGAATCTCAAGGAACGCGGCCGAGCCGCCGCCCGGGCCAAGCACGGCCGCTAATCACGACTCCGGTAAAAGTCAAGGCCGGGAGGACGCAGTCGATCGTCCTCCCGGCCTTGACTTGTGCCTGACCGTAAAAATGCGGTAGGCCGGGTCGGCACCGAAACTCTCAATCGTCGCGACGCTTATCGTCCCGATCGGCCAGGAATCGTTCAAAGGCCTCCCCGAGTTCGTCGGCGGTCGGCATACGTCCTTCTTTCAGCATGTCATCGGCGTCGGCGGCCTCAGTGAACGAATCGTACTGCTCCTCAAGGGAATCAACGACTGACGCTACTTCCTCCGACTCATTGACCTGCTGTTCGATCTCGTCGTGTATCCGTTTGCCGTCCTCGTCAAGAGCGGCATCGGACGGCAGACTGAGACCGGTGGCGTCCTCGATCGCGCTCAAGAGGCGAACCGTAGCGGCCGGGTAGTTCATCTGCATGACGTAATGCGGCACGTGCACCGACAATCCGACGACGTCGCGTCCCGACTCTCCCAGGCGATACTCCAAGAGCCCCGCCATATGTCCCGGTACGGTGACTTCGTTGAAGACCGGTCGGTTGTCGAAGACCAGTTCCGGCCGCGAGGCGTGCACGGTCAAACCGACCGGTCGGGTATGCGGCACACCCATCGGTATGCCTTGGAAACTCACCGACACGGGAATATTCCAGTGATCGATGAGGCTCTCCACCGCGTCGATGAAACGCTCCCAGGCGAAATCAGGTTCCGGACCCCGCAGAAGCAGGAATGGATTGTCGTGTTCGTCGCGGAGGAGATACACCATCAACGACGGTGCGTCGTAATCGCTCCACCGGTCGATCTCAAAAGTCAATGGGGGACGGCGAGATCGGTAATCGATGAGTTGATCCACATTGAATGAGGCAACCGGGGTGTGTTCGTACGCGTCCAAAAGGAAATCCACAACGCCTTGCCCAGCCGAACCCGCATCCATGAATCCTTCAAAGTAGTACAGCAAAGGCGCTCCCCGCACATCAGCCGGTTCGGAGAGAATGTCACAGAGTGTCCACGGGTCTTGATTCAATGGCCAATTTCCTTACTGTTGGTTGACTCCAATGCTAACGCCCACCACCGGAATATTGTTCCACCTCTCCGGGAGGTGTCTGCCACGCGCCAAGCGTGCCCGGGACATACGCCCAAGCTAACGACCGACTGACGCGACCGGACCGGTGGGTCGAGCGAACGTCACCCCCATTCGTGGAACTCAGGCTTGTCGACATCCGAAGGTGCGACGCCGTAATACTCCAAAGCCAGTTCGTTCAGTTTCCCGAAGGCGTCTCCCGTGGTGGACCCACCACCGACTTCGGAGGGCACGTAAACGCTGACGGCGACAACGTAACGCGGGTCGTCGACCGGGCCGAAGCCCACGAAATTCGCCACGTTCCCCTCGGCATACCGACCGTCTTCAGCGTACAGACCGGTACCGGTCTTTCCCGCGATCCGATAACCGTCCAACTGAGCATTGTGTCCAGTACCGGTATCGGCTTCGATCGGAGCCTGCAACAGGTACTGCATGTCCTCGGCCGCTTCCTGCGACAGAACCCGACGTCGCTCTGGTTTCTCGGAGTCGACGGCAGAACCGTCGTCGTCGAGACGTGCCGAGATCAGACTCGGTTGGACGTACTCTCCGTCGTTGGCGATCGCACCATAGGCGGCGGCCATCTGGATGGTCGTCGTGGTGTCCTCGTGCCCGATCGGTATCGAACCGTACGAGGTCCCCGACCACTGGTCGGGCGGAAGCAGCATTCCCGACGCCTCCCCGGGCATTCCCAGTCCGGTGGGAGTTCCCAGCCCGAATTCCTGTTGATACTCGTAAACCGTGTCCGCGCCGAGTTCATCGGCGATCATGATCGTTCCGGTGTTCGACGACTGCGCCAGCATCCCTTCCACCGACAGTTCGGCACCCCCGTGGGGATAGGAATCGCGATACGTCTCATCGCCTTTGGTGATCGTCTGTGGAACGGCCATAACCGTGTCACGCTCGATGACCCCTTCGTTCAACCCGGCACCGAAGATCAGTGCCTTGTGGACCGAACCGGGATCGGTCACCTCACCGGTCGCATAGTCCCGCATCTGCTCGTCCGACAGGTCTCCGGGACGGGCGGAGTCGTAGGTCGGCGTCGACGCCAGCGACAGCACCTCTCCGGTGGCGGAGTCGAGAATGACCGCTGAACCGAATTCGGCACCCGCCTCCGACACGGTGTCCTGGAGAATGCGCTGGGTCTTGTACTGCAGATCGGAATCGATGGTGAGCTGGAGGTCCTTTCCGGGAACGGTGGGGTCCTCGCGGTAATACGCCCCGGGTATACGGTGCCCGTCCACACTGCGTTCATAGGCGATCTCGCCGTCCTTGCCCGACAGCCAGTCGTCATAGGACGCCTCTACTCCCAACAGCCCGTTGCCGTCGAGGCCGGTGAAACCCAAGATGTTGGCCGCGACGTCCCGCCACGGCACGACACGTTTCTCGTCATGCCCGACGATCAACCCCGGCTCCCCCAGTTCCTTCACCTGTTCTCCGGTCGACAGATCCACTCCACGCTGCAGAAAGCGAAATTCGACCGGTTTCCCCTCGGTGTCGGTTTCGGTGGCGAGGAGAGGTTCGATTTCGGAGGCACTGCGCCCGATCAAAGGCGCCAGAGTTACCGCGAGGTCGGCCGGTTCGCCGGTGAGGACCGTAGGATCGACCGCGATGTAATTGGCTTCCACCGTGTAGGCCATGCGGGTCCCGTTTCGGTCCATGATGGTGCCCCGTTGTGCCGGGACGGGCTGTACCGTCAAGCGTTGTTCATGGGCCGAGGCCGCCAGGCTGGCCGCGTCGAACACCTGCAGCTGAATCAGTCGACCCCCCGAAACCACCAGGAGAATAATGATGAAGGTGGCCATGATGCGCAGTCGCCGGTGGCTATTGCCCTGGCGGGGAAAGCCGTGGAGCGACCGAACCGTGCCGGGGGAATCCGGTGCGGCACCACGCTGACGCGGTTTGACCGCCGGGCGCGTGGTGCGCCGTTTGGGGTTCGAGCCGCCTCGACGTGCCTTCGGCTCGCGAGCGGTGTCGCCTTCCCCGGACGCTACGGTTCCGCTCCGCCGTCGGGTATCGCGGGCGATCGGGGTGGCTTCGGTGGCACGCCGTTGCCGCGAGCGCTGTGCGGCGCGTCGACGACGTTCGGCCCGGTCGTCTCCGGAGCGCGCCGCCGGTGGTTCGGGGGGATCTTCTCGCTGCGCGGAGGTGCGTTTGCGGCGGTTGGGGTTGGATTCGCGCAGCGTCCGTCCGCGTGGGGAGTAGCGGCGGGCGCGCGATATCGCCGACGGGTCGCGGTGCTGATCTGATTCGTCTGTGGGCGGCAATCTAGTTCCCGTTCCTCGGAATTTCGTATGTCTCGCCGGTCTCCAGGTCGAGGTAGGTTACCGTGTCCGGTTCTTCCATGCCGAGACGTTCGGCGGCGGCTTCCAAATTGTTCAGAGTGTTGAGGCGCGACAGGTCGTCTTCCAAGGCCTGTTCGGTGCGGGTCATTTCGACCTTGTCGTCACGCAATTCCTGCAGATGGAAGGAATCGCTGTTGATGGTGGTGTTGAGCAGCAGCAGCCCGACGATGGCGACCACGATCAGCGACAGTAGTCCCGCCACAAAGGCGGGCCGAGGCAGGGCGGTCAGGTCGGGGGCCGGTACCGCTTGGCGTCGTGGACGTGGTTGCCGCTGCGGCTTGGGTTCCGGTTCCGGCGACTCGATTTCGACCGGTTCGGGGTCCACGGCCAGGTTTCCGGTGGCCACGGTGGTGGGTTCTTCGGGCGCGACGTCTTCGGCTTTGCGTGCCCGTGCGGCGTTGGCGCGGGCGCGGCGGCGTGCCGAGCGAATGATCGCATCACTGTTGGCACGCGGTCCTCGTGCGGTCATGATCAACCTCCTGGTGACGAATTGTCGAGTTTTTCGGCACCGCGCAGGCGAGCGGGTGCGGAGCGTGGGTTGCGGGCGCGTTCGGCGGAACCGGGTTGTTTGGCGCGGTTGGACCACGGCTTGAGTTGTGGACCGGTTCCGGGCAGTTCCACCGGCAGTCCTGGAGGCGTGGTCGATTTCGCGCGTTCGGCCAAGGCCCGTTTGGTGATGCGATCTTCGAGTGAGTGATAGGACAGTACGGCGATGCGTCCTCCGGGCCGCAGGAGGTCCAGTGCGACCGGCAGGGCACGTGTCCAGGTGTCGAGTTCGCCGTTGACTTCGATTCGCAGAGCCTGGAAGGTGCGTTTGGCCGGGTTCCCGCCTTTGCGCCGCGCGGCGGCGGGGATGGCCTCGCGAATCAACTCGACGAGCATCTGTGAGGTCACGATCGGTTGGGTGTCACGAGTGTTGACGATCGCCGACGCGATCCGTGGTGCGAACTTCTCTTCTCCGTATTCTCGCAGAATACGGGTCAGGTGTGCGTGGTCGTAGGTGGCGAGGATGCGTTCGGCGGTGAGGTAGTCCCCGGGGTTCATGCGCATGTCCAGGGGCGCGTGTGCCGAGTACGCGAATCCGCGTTCGCGTTCGTCGATCTGCATGGAGGAGATTCCGAGGTCGAACAGCACGGCGTGTACCGAGGTGTGGCCGAGTTCGCGAACGACGGCGTCGATCTGATCGTATACGGACTGGACGGGGATGAACCGGTCACCGAATGCGGCAAGGCGTTCCCGGGCGATGGACAGGGCGTTGGGGTCGCGGTCCAGTCCGATGACGGTGAGTTCGGGGTGGGCGGTCAACATCGCCTCGGCGTGACCGCCGGCGCCCAGGGTGGCGTCGACGGCAATGGCCTCCGGCGTGCTGAGTGCCGGATGTAGGTAGGCGAGAATTTCTTCCAGCATGACCGGATCGTGGGGAGTGTTCATCGGCTGTGCTCCTGTGGCTGTGTTGGATCGGGGGCGTCGTCGGCCGTGCCGGAGTCGTCCGCACCGTGGCTGAACAGCTTCTCGCTGGAGTCGAGGTATTCGTCCCAGGATCTCGCGTTCCAGATTTCGATGCGATTGGCGGCACCGTTGACAACGACATCGCGCTCAATTCCAGCGTAAGCACGCAATCGGGCAGGTAGGGTCACGCGCCCTTGTCCGTCAGGAGTTTCGTCATGCGCTGAAGCGAAGAACACACGATTGTAGGCTCGGGTGGCGGCGTCGGCCGTGAGGCTCTGGTTGAGTTCGGCGGCCAGCCCGGTGAAGGTGTCGAGGGTGAAGACGTAGAGGCAGTGTTCCTGTCCCTTGGTGATGACCAGGCCGTCGGCGAGCGCGGGACGGAATTTGGCGGGGAAGGCGAGACGACCCTTGTCGTCGACCCGTGGGGTATGGGTCCCGAGAAACATTCGTCTCACCTCCTGTCCGTCGCTTACGCTCCATTTTGTGCCCTTCGAGCCCCACTTTACTCCACAATTCCCCACCCGAGGGTCCGATTTTGCCTCAAATTCGGGGACGCAGGGTAGTTTTACCTGTTCATATTCGGTGGAGTGAAGTGGAATGCATTGCTTTCCGGTGGCGCAGGTGCGGATGAGTTCGATCGATATGCCACACTTGCCATGGCGTGTTGAAGCGGAGGCCAAGGCTGGTCAACACGGATATACGCCCGGTAGTCTCGAACCTTATCGAGTGGTGAACGGGGCCCTGACGGGGTTTCCGGAACTGTGACGAGCGGAAAGGTCTGGTGCCAGCGTTGAGCGGGAAGCTAACGCCGCGTGCGAAATTCGCAACGGTTCTGTTGCGAGGTGCGGCGGCACTGTCGCGTGCTACGGGTCGCGGAGACGGCTCGGTCATCGGCGGTCGGGTTGGATTGGTCGTCGAGCCGGAGCTATTGAACCTCCTGGCCGAAGGTCGCGGCGTGGCCTTGGTGTCGGGGACCAATGGAAAGACCACCACGACCCGGTTCACCACCGCCGCGATGGAGGCGGCGGGTAAGGTCGCGACCAACTCCTTCGGTGCCAACATGCCGACCGGACATACCACCGCTTTGGCCAAAACCCCGGATGCTCAGCTGGCCGCTTTGGAAGTCGACGAGCACTATCTGGGTCAGTTGCTGGGGGCGACCCAGCCGAAGGTCGTGGGATTGCTGAATCTCAGTCGCGACCAATTGGACCGTGCCATGGAAGTGACCTCGCTGGCGGCGAAGTGGCGCGAGATCGTGGAAAAGGACATCCACGACAGCATCGTGGTCGCCAACGCCGACGATCCCCTGATCGTGTGGGCCGCCCAACCGGCGACACATATCGTATGGGTCTCCGGGGGGCAGAATTGGACCGCCGATTCCTCGATCTGCCCCGTTTGCGGAAAGCATCTGGACCGATTCGGCGAGTTCTGGCGCTGCACGCACTGTGGATTCACCCGGCCTAACCCGGTGTGGACGGTCGCCGACGAAGGATCGGCCGTCATCGCGCCCGACGGCAGTCGCGTGGAACTCGATCTGCAACTTCCGGGGCGCATTAACCGCGCCAATGCGGCGATGGCTTTGGCGATGGCCGCGCAGTTCGGGGTGTCTCCGCATCAGGCGGCCCCCAATCTCTCCACCGTGCAATCGGTGGCCGGACGGTACGCCACAGTGGAACGCGATGGTCGCCGTCTACGGCTACTGCTGGCCAAGAACCCCGCGGGTTGGCTGGAGAACTTCGACATGATACGGCCCGACCTACCGGTCATCTTGGCGCTCAACGCTCGGGAGGTCGACGGTTTCGACACCTCGTGGATCTACGACGTCGATTTCAACTCTCTGCGCGGTCGTTCTGTTCTGGTCACCGGTGACCGGCGCACCGACCTGGCGGTTCGTCTCGAGATGGACGATGTCGACTTCACCGTCGTCGACGACGTCTCCGCGGCCATCGGCCACGCCTCCGCCGGTGACGTCGAAGTCATCGCCAATTACACCGCGTTCCAAGACATTAGGAAAGAGTTCAACCGTGTCAACTAGTTACCTTCGCGTGGTATGGCTGTATCCGGACCTACTGTCCACTTACGGAGACCGGGGCAATCTTCTCGCCATCGCCCATCGCGCTCGGAAGCGCGGTATCGAAGTGGAGCCGATCTCGGTTCGATCGGATCAACGCGTTCCCGATCAGGCCGATATCTATCTCATCGGCGGCGGTGAGGACGGTCCGCAATCGGTGGCCGGTGACCGACTGATCCAAGACGGCACCTTGGCCCGCGCCGCCGACCGCGGTTCCCCGGTGCTGGCCGTCTGTGCGGGATATCAGCTGATGGGAGAGAGCTATTACGCCTCCGGGGAACGCCACCCAGGGCTCGGCGTTCTCGATTTGAAGTCCGATCGCGGTCAGACCCGTGCGGTGGGAGAGGTCGCGGGAGACAGCGATCCGAACCTGGGCATCGGACGTGTCACCGGTTTCGAAAACCACGGCGGACGTACCCACCTTGGCGAGGCGGTCCAGCCCCTCGCCCGAGTGTCCAACGGGATCGGCAACGAAGGCGGCACCGAAGGAGCATGGGCGGGACACGTGATCGGGACCTATATGCACGGTCCCGCGCTGGCCCGCAACCCGCAGCTGGCCGATCTGTTGATTCGCTGGGCGGTCGGTGCGGCACAACTGAATCCCTTGGACGACACCTGGCCGGAACGTTTGCGCAGCGAACGGTTCCACGCCCTCATGGAGGCCTAACCCGACAGCGGTCCGGCGAATCGGGAACGGTTTTGACTTTTAGCCGGTAACGCCCACATTTCAGTCCTTACGATGGACGCTGTGACTACCGACTCCGAAACCAAGGTCCCCGGCACCCTTTTGAGCCGACGCGACCTGATCACCCTTTTCGGTGCCCTCATGCTCACCATGTTCATGGCGGCGCTGGACCAAAGCATCGTCAGTACCGCCCTGCCGGTCATCGTCAGCGACCTGCAGGGCATGACCGAATACACCTGGGTGATCACCGCCTACCTGGTCGCACTCACCGCCACCACTCCCCTGTACGGAAAATTTTCCGACCAATTCGGACGCCGCCGGGTCATCGTCACCGCCATCGTCATCTTCCTCGTCGCCTCCGCTCTGGCCGGGATCGCACAGAACATGTGGCAACTGGTGATATTCCGGGGCCTCCAGGGAGTCGGCGCGGGTGGACTCATGACGCTGTCGTTCACCGTGGTCTCGGATGTGGTCTCACCGCGCGCTCGCGGTAAGTATCAAGGCTATTTCGGAGGAGTCTTCGCACTGTCGTCAGTGCTGGGGCCCGTCCTAGGGGGATTCTTCGCCGACTTCGACTGGCGCTGGATTTTCTATATCAACATCCCCGTGGGCATCATCGCCGTCATCGCGGTCAACACCGTCCTCGCCCGGCACCCCGCACCGCGACAATCCCACCGCATCGATATTCTCGGAGCGAGTCTGCTGGTACCTGCGGTGGTATGCCTTATGTTGGCGTTGACCTGGGGCGGTAACGACTACGCGTGGTCGGATCCGGTCATCATCGGTCTGTTCAGCACCGCGGCCGTATTGGCCGTTGCCTTCGCCGTCGCCGAAACCCGCGCCGCAGAGCCGATTCTTCCACTTCGGATGTTCCGCCGGCCGACCTTCTCCTTGGCCGCCGGCATCGCGTTCATATTCGGAATCGCCATGTTCGCCGGACTGGTCTACATTCCCCTGTTCCTGCAATCGGTTCGGGGCTATTCTCCGACCCAGTCCGGACTCATGCTCCTACCGATGGCGGCTTCGGTCGTATCGGCTTCCATCCTCGTTGGGCAGTTGACCACCAAGACAGGGCGATACAAACCTTTCCTCGTCATCGGTGCCACCACCTCCACCGTCGGCCTGGCTCTGTTCAGCACCCTGCACGTTCACATCGAACTCTGGGTCGGAGCAATATACCTGGTCGTCATGGGAATCGGCATGGGAATGTTCATGCAGCCCCTCGTACTGGCCATGCAGAACATCGTCGCTCAAGAGGACCTCGGTGCCGGAACGGCGACCAACAACTTCGCCCGTTCCCTGGGAGGTGCGGTCGGCACCACGGCACTCGGCGCGGTCATGACCTCGTCGCTGAATTCCGGAATGGACGAACGTATGGACGACGCCGTGGCCCAACTGACCCCACAGCAAGCTCAGAACCTACAGGAAAGCGATTTCGACAGCTCGACATTGGAATCGCCGAACGTCATTCAACATCTGCCGGGGCCGGTCAAGGAAGCCGTACAGTATTCGTTCACCAATGCTATGGACACGGTGTTTCTCGTCGCCGCCGCCATCGCGGCCGTATCGATCGTTCTGACGTTCTTCCTGCCCGATTTGACCTTGCGGGAGGACGTCCACACTCCCGAGTCGCGCGACACCAATGCTCAGGCCGCCGACGCAAACGCCACCAAACACATCGGCTGACGTGTCGCAGCGTGGGGTACGCCTAAGCAGCGCACCCCAGCCGGTATTACTCGTTCCAGCCTATCGAGTAACCACCCGAACCGCTGTAGCTGTAGGCAACCCAACGGTAGTATCCAGCGCTACCGGAGTAGTCCACTGTTTCCTCCGAGTCCGCGGAGGTGGAGCTCGCCACCGTTTGCCAGCTGCTTCCGGTCCAGCTCTGCAGGTAGAGATCGAAGTCGGTTCCGCTCTCACCCGACAGGCAACCGGAGTGGCTGCCGGACGACGAGTAGAAGTATCCCGGGCTGCCGGGGTGGGAGTTCTGTCCACCCGAGCTCAGGGTTCCCGACTCCGAAGAGTCGTAGTCGGTGCAGTTCCCGGGATCGCCCGGGTCACCCGGGTCGTCGCCGTCCACGTACTGGTCGATCCAGCCTCGGTAGTCGGCCACGCTCGTGTAAATCACGTTCGTACGTCCGCAGGTGGAGTCATAGCCGCCGGCACGCGAGGTGTCACCGACCAGAGTCCACGATCCACCGGAGTTGACCAAGGCCGGTCCACCGGAATCGCCGTAACAGGCGGTGTCCTGCGTGGTTCCGTTGATGCACAGGTCTCCGCTGATCGCGGTCTGACAGTTCGAGTTGCTGATAACGCTCGTGTCGAGCTGCTTCAGATACTGCGAACCACTGTCGCAACCACGCTCGGGGCAGGTCTGTCCCCAACCCAGCAGGCGCACGTCACTGCCTACCGACGGACGTGAGTCGGTCATGGTGACCGGCTCGTAGTCGACCGCGTAACTGAGTTCCAGCAAAGCGATGTCGTAACCGCTGCCGTTACCATAACTCGGGTGGTTGATATACCGTTCCACCGGTACCACTTCACCACCGCTGGAACGGTCATGCGAACCGAGACGCACCGACAGCCCACTGGAGGTACAGTGTGCCGCCGTAACCAGCCACCGGTCCGACACCAATGAAGCACCACAGTAGTGCTGCCCATTGTTCTGAATCGAGGCCATGAACGGATAGTCCTCTGTAGCCGGACCGCCACCGACGATATTGGCGCTGACGTCGTCGTTCGCCTGCGCGGGCGCGGTCAGGCCCAATCCAAGCGCGATGGAACCGGCAATGACCAGCAACCCACGCCTGAATCGGGACCATGTTCGGGGAGAGAATGACATCATCGACATTCACATCTTCCTGTCCTTTGTTGTGTCACACGGGCCTCGCAAATCGAAGACTGATACGTCCACATTCGCGATAGCGTGCATGTCACTGACAGATTCTATAGTGCGATGTCGATATTTACCATTGAATGAATATAAATAGTACATATTGCTAGATACTGTGGCGGGAACCGTGGAGCGACACGGCACCTTGTTCGCCCCCTGGATGAAGCCAAGGGAAAACCCTAGTGAATACCCGTCTCCATCAAGGGTGATCAAGCGGGTCCAGCGCTCTAAGGATCTACAATGGTCATCGTCAGGGAGTAAACCCGCTTGTACAAATCGTTCACCAGCGCCCGTCTCGGCTCTCCGATATCACCAAAATGTATCACCGTTTCCGGCAGCGTCAGGCGAGGATCGTCCACAATCCCATCGACGACTCCCCCGGTCACTACCAGATCAAGCGCCTCGGCTCCCAGAATGCGCACCGCTGCCTCGGTCGCCTTCTTCCGAGCCGCCTTCTCCTGCTCGGCACGACGACGTGCAAACCGTTGCTGGGACTGGCCACCGGCTTTGGTTCGGCCCTGTACATACGACGTGTCGGTCTTGGAAGCAATGAACCGACCGTCCTGATCGACCACCGCGACACTATAGGCCCCTTTGCGAGCCAGTAGAAAACCAATCCGACGCGGTAGGCGCGTTTCAACGGCCACCCGATCAGCAACGTCACGAGCGCCGTACCCGTCCGACGCCCATCTCTCCATAGCGGACGGATCGAGATTCCATTGCATGGTGACCCGCGTACCGTTCTCGGCCAGCAACTCGCCACCGGCATCGGTCAACGACGTACGCACGATACCGCCGTTACGCCGTTCAAAACGCTCGATCCAACCCTCCAGACGAGCCGGTTCGACTTCAACGGCACGTCCTCCCCCGGCCACGGGGCGCGCTTTGCCCATCGTCGAGCACACCTCCTCAAAGCCGCAGTCGATACGCAAAAAATTAAGCGCCTGAGCAAACTCCCAGGCACTTGTTGAGATCGTACGCAGCGCCCTACCTGATCGCCGGAACCAGGCATTACACGCGAAAACCAATAAGCACATTAATAGGAGCGACGGTAATGTGAGCTGTAGCCCCAAGAAACCTCGACCACTACACCAACTCGTGACATAACCGGCGAACTTCAAACGAAACGCAGAAGCGGTAGAGCTGCCTGTGTCCCTAAAGAGCGCCGACATCACACTTTCCCCGAGGACGAGCCAACCGGCGAGCCGCAAGTGCGAAGCACGACGCGGCGATAGAGCCGCCTGTGTTTTCCAAAAGAGCTCTACCACCACACCCTCCCCACGGATAAACCAACTGGCGAGCCGCTAGCACTGAAAGTGCGACGCGGCGGTAGAGCTGGAAAGGAGCTCAGGTTGTTCCAGGTGCTTCAGATTTGCGCGCGGAGGACTCGCAGCGGCCTCATGGCCGCAAGAGGCCCCCACAGCGCAAATATGGAGTGCCTGGGGCAAGCTGAGCGGTCACCCTACCAACCAAAAGCTGAGCGGTCACCTCACCAATCAGACGTTGAAGCCGAGAGCTCTTAGCTGGTCCCGACCGTCGTCGGTGATCTTGTCCGGGCCCCACGGCGGGATCCATACCCAGTTGATGCGTACATCGTCGACCAGACCGCCGCCCGCGCCGGTCGTCAGGGCCGAGCGGGTTTGGTCTTCGATGACGTCGGTCAGCGGGCAGGCCGCCGACGTCAGGGTCATGTCCAGAGTGGCGATCCGCTCATCGTCCACGTGCACCCCGTACACCAGGCCCAGGTCGACGACGTTGATACCCAGTTCAGGGTCGACGACGTCCTTCATGGCCTCCAGGAGAGCCTCGGTCTCCTGGTCGGTGGCGGTGCTTTCGCCGGTTTCGGTGGCCGCGGCGTCGGCTTGCGTTTCAGTCATTACTGCACTCCTCCATGCGGATTGGCAGCGGATTCGCTATTGTCGTTGTCGGTCGCTTGAGCTTTGATCAAGGCGTCTTTGAAGGCCATCCAACCCAAGAGAGCGCACTTCACACGCATAGGGTATTTCGAAACTCCGGCGAAGGCAACCCCGTCTTCCAGCGTCTCTTCGTTGGCTTCACCTTGGCCCTTCGAGCTCATGAGGGTATTGAACTCGTCCAGACGTTCCTGAGCGGTGGCAATGTCCACCCCGTCCAGAAGCTCGTACATGACCGACGCGGAGGCCTTGGAGATCGAACAACCGACGTTGTCATAGGACACGTCGGCGACCTTGTCCCCCTCCAAGTGCACTCGTAGGGTGATTTCGTCCCCACAAGTGGGGTTCACCTGGTGCGATTCCCCTTCGTAGGGGTCGCGCAAACCCACCCCGCGCGGGTTCTTGTAGTGATCGAGGATCACTTCCTGATAAAGCTCGTCGAGGTTCATCTGGTCTTCCTATGCTCGCTGCTCGAATTCACCGGTCTAGGCGAAAACGTCACGTACTTTGTCCAACGCCGACGCCAAACGGTCTATTTCCGACTTGGTGGTGTAGATATAGGCCGAGGCGCGGGTCGTGGCATTCACTCCAAAGCGAATGCACGTGGGCTTCGCGCAGTGGTGTCCGACGCGGACGGCGACGCCGTGCGCGTCGAGCACCTGGCCGACGTCGTGAGGGTGCACCCCGTCCAAATCGAACGACACCGTCGCTCCGCGCCCGATCGGCACTTTGGGGCCGATAACGGTCAAGCCGTCCACCTGGTCGAGCGAATCGAGCATGTAGGCGGCCAGTTCCTTCTCGTGGGAACGCACATTGTCCATTCCGATCTTGTCGAGATAGTCGATCGCTACGTGCCATCCGACCGCTTCGGTGATGGGAGGCGTTCCGCCTTCGAACTTGGCCGGTGGCGGGGCGAAGGTCGTACGTTCCATCGTCACCGTGGACACCATGGATCCACCGCTGATGAACGGCGGCATGGCCTCCAGCAGCTCGGTCTTGCCCCAGATCGCTCCGATTCCGGTCGGACCCAGCATTTTATGCCCGGTGAAGATGTAGAAATCCACCCCGAGTTCCGTCACGTTCACCGGGATATGGGGAGCCGCTTGAGAGCCGTCCATGGCGACCAGGGCACCCACCTCGCGAGCACGTTTGACGATCGCCTCGGTCGGGTTGACCGTTCCCAGCAGGTTGGAGACGTGCACGAACGACACGATCTTGCACCGGTCGGTGATGACCTCGTCGAGGTTTTCCAGTTCGATCCGTCCGTGATCGGTGATCTCCAGCCATTTCAGGGTGGCTCCGGTTCGCTCGGCCAACTGTTGCCAGGGAACGAGGTTGGAGTGGTGCTCCATTTCGGTGATGACGATCTCGTCGCCGGGACCGAGCTGAAATCGGGCGTCGGCCCCTCGCTCGGCCGAGGCGTTTTGGAAGGCATAGGCCAGCAGATTGATGCCTTCGGTGGAGTTTTTGACGAATACGATTTCTTCAGCCGCCGGTGCCCCGATGAAGTCGGCTATGCGTGCGCGTGCCCCTTCGTAGGCCTCGGTGGCTTCCGCCCCCAAGGTGTGGACCGACCGCGAAATGTTCGCATTGGACTGCTGAGTGAATTCGCGCATCGCCTCGGTGACCTGAATCGGGCGCTGCGAAGTCGCCGCTGAGTCCAAGTAGGCGAGCGACTGTCCGTTGACGTCCCGGTTCAAGATGGGGAAGTCGGCGCGGATGGCGTCCACGTCGAAGGTGGGTGCTGTATTCACGGCATTCCTTCTTCACTGTTGCGAGGGGCGTGGATATAAGGCGCTTGGCCGACCCGTGTTCCGTTGTGTCGATCCGGTCGTCTCGTCGGTGTCGACGACGCCGTCCCCGGGCCGGTCATGAGGGTTTCAATTGTAGAGGGGCTGTGAAGAGCCGGAGCGGCGCCGCGCGTACGCCGCCGCTCACCGCCACAACGTCGCTGTGGCGGGTGCGTCCGGTCCGTGTCGTCCGGACGGCACCCGACGGCGCGTTGCTACGCGGCTGCTTCCTCGTAGGCCTCGTAGCCCTCTTCTTCCAGTTTATCGGCAAGTTCCGGTCCGCCTTCCTCGGCGATCCTTCCCTTGACGAAGACGTGTACGTAGTCGGGCTTCACGTACCGCAGGATGCGCGTGTAGTGAGTGATCAGCAGCATGCCGGTGTTGTTGTTCTCCTTGGCTTCGTTGACGCCTTTGGAGACCACACGCAGGGCGTCCACGTCGAGACCCGAGTCGGTTTCGTCGAGGATGGCCATCTTGGGTTTCAGCAGGTCCATCTGAACGATTTCGTGACGCTTCTTCTCGCCACCGGAGAAGCCTTCATTGACGTTGCGGTTGATGAAGGCGGGGTCCATTTTCAGCTCGTCCATGGCCGTGTTGAGCTCCTTCATCCAGGTGCGGATCTTGGGAGCTTCACCGTCGATGGAGGTCTTGGCCGTGCGCAGGAAGTTCGAGACCGATACACCGGGAACTTCGACGGGGTACTGCATGGCGAGGAAGAGTCCGGCGCGAGCGCGTTCGTCGACTTCCATCGCGAGGACGTCTTCGCCGTCCAGCGTCACCGAGCCCGAGGTGATTTCGTATTTCGGGTGTCCGGCCAGCGAGTACGCCAGGGTCGACTTACCCGAACCGTTCGGTCCCATGATCGCGTGGGTCTCGCCGGATTTGATGGTGAGGTTGACACCGTGCAGGATGGGCTCGGCACCGTTGTCGGTGTTGACCGAGACGTGCAGGTCGCGAATTTCCAGTGTGCTCATGTGTTTTGGTTTCCTTTGATTCTCAAGTCTGTGTTGTTATTCCGCACCGTCGTTCGGTGTCAGGTCGAGGTAGACTTCGCCGTCCCGCACTTCCACCGGGTACGTGGCCACCGGAATGGTGGCCGGCGGTACCGTCGGCTTTCCCGTACGCAGGTCGAAGGTCGACCCGTGCAGCCAGCATTCGAGAGTGCAGTCCTCGACGTCGCCTTCGGAAAGAGCGATTTTGGCGTGACTGCATTCGTCTTCCAGCGCGAATACCTCGTTGCCTTTACGCACGAACGCGATCGCGAGGTCATCGATCTCCGCCCGGATGGCTTCGCCGTCCGGCAGGTCGCTGAGCGGACAGATGTGGATGAAGTCGTCGCGGGTCATCGAGTCTCCTGCGCTTCATCGAGCCGGGCCATCACCGCCGAGATGAGGTGCTCCCGCAGTTCTTCGTTGGGCACCTTCACCAGGATTTCGTTGAAGAATCCCTGTACGACGAGACGGCGGGCCTCGTCCTCCGGAATACCGCGTGAACGCAGGTAGAAGAGGTGTTCCTCATCGAACCGTCCGGTCGCGGAGGCGTGTCCGGCCGATACGATCTCACCGGTTTCGATCTCCAGGTTCGGTACCGAGTCGGCTCGGGCTCCGTCGGTGAGGATCAGGTTTCGGTTGATCTCGTAGGTGTCGGTTCCGGTCGCTTCGGCTTCGATCAGGACGTCACCGACCCATACGGTGTGCGCTTCCTGTCCCTGCAGGGCACCGCGGTAGTTGACGTTCGACCGGCAGTCGGCCACGGCGTGGTCGACGAGCTGACGGTGTTCCAGGTGTTGACCGCCGTCGGCGAAGTAGAGACCGTAGGCGTCCACGTCGGCTCCGCGCCCGGCGTAATCGACCGTGAGGAAGTGCCGTACCAGGTCACCGCCGAGCGTGACGGCCAGATGGTTGAGCTTGGCACCGTCACCAAGGCGTGCCTTTTGGTGCTGCAGGTGAACGGAGTCGCGGTCCCATTCGACGATCGAGGTGAGGCTGAGCTCGGCATGGTTGCCGACGTTGATCTCGATGTTGTCCGACAGTGTGACGCTGCCGGTGTGACGCATGATGACCGTCGCGGACGCTTCTTCCGCCACGTCGAGGTACATGTGCGCGTAGTTCGCGCCGTCGTTTCCCTGTCCGGTCACATCGAGTACCACGGTCTCGTCCACGGTGCCTTCGATGCTCACCAGGAGGGCGTCGCTGGATTTCTCCCAGGCGAGCGCGCTGGTGCGTTCGAAGGGCGTCAGGATTCCGCCGAGACGCGGGTCGTCCTTGGCGATGGTTTCGACTTTGACTCCGGTCGGCAGGTTTTCGGCCTGACGGTCGAGAGTCGTGGCCGTTGGCGTGTCGGCTTGGTCCAGGCCGGCGAGTCGTTTGACCGGGGTAAAACGCCAGTCTTCTTCCCGTCCGGTGAGTTCTGGGAAATCGGCGGCCCGGAAGGAACGCAGGGCCTGTGACTTGGTTTTCGGCGGCTTCTCCGAGCCCGCACCATGACTGTGCGGCCGTGAAGCTAGCTCAATGCTCATGTTTGGTGTCTGTCTTTCCGTTACGTCTCGTTGTTTTGCCCGGCTTACCAGGTGAAGGATCCTGCTGCCGCGTCGGTTCGCCCGGGGCGACCGGTTCGGGCGAACCGGGCACCGGCGCGGGTACCTCGCAGCAGGACACCCGGTACCGTTAGCCGACCGCGCCTTCCATCTGCAGCTCGATCAAGCGGTTGAGCTCCAGGGCGTACTCCATGGGCAGTTCCTTGGCGATCGGCTCGATGAAGCCGCGCACGATCATGGCCATGGCCTCGTCTTCGGTGAGACCGCGACTCATGAGGTAGAACAGCTGGTCCTCTCCGACCTTGGAGACGGTGGCCTCGTGCCCCATGTCGACATCGTCCTCGCGAATGTCCACGTAGGGGTATGTGTCGGAACGGGAGACCGTGTCCACCAGCAACGCATCACATTTGACCGTCGAAGCGGACTTGCTGGCACCTTCGTTGACCTGCACGAGTCCACGGTAGGAGGTGCGGCCACCGCCACGGGAGATGGACTTGGAGATGATCGACGACGAGGTGTTGGCCGCGGCGTGCGTCATCTTCGCTCCGGTGTCCTGGTGCTGACCCTGTCCGGCCATGGCCACCGAGAGAACCTCGCCCTTGGCGTGCTCACCGGTCATGACGACGGCGGGGTACTTCATGGTGACCTTGGAACCGAGGTTACCGTCGACCCACTCCATGGTGGCTCCCTCTTCGGCGAGCGCACGCTTGGTTACCAGGTTGTACACGTTGTTCGACCAGTTTTGGATCGTGGTGTAGCGAACGCGGGCGTCCTTCTTGGCGATGATCTCCACGACCGCCGAGTGCAGCGAGTCGGAGGAGTAGACCGGCGCGGTGCAACCCTCGATGTAGTGCACGAACGAGCCTTCGTCGGCGATGATGAGCGTACGCTCGAACTGCCCCATGTTCTCGGTGTTGATACGGAAATACGCCTGGAGAGGAATGTCCACGTGGACGCCCTTGGGGACGTAAATGAACGATCCACCGGACCACACCGAGGTGTTCAGGGCGGCGAACTTATTGTCACCGGTGGGGATGACGGTGCCGAAGTACTCTTCGAACAGCTCCGGGTGTTCCCGCAGTCCCGTGTCGGTGTCCATGAAGATGACGCCCTGTTCCTCGAGGTCTTCACGGATGGAGTGGTAGAGCACGGTGGACTCGTATTGCGCCGCCACACCGGATACCAGCTGCTGCCGCTCGGCTTCGGGGATTCCGAGCTTGTCGTACGTCTTTTTAATGTCCTCGGGAAGGTCTTCCCAGGATTCCGCCTGGTTTTCCGATGCTTCGACGTAGTACTTAATCCGGTCGAAGTCGATGCCGGACAGGTCTGAACCCCAGTTGGGCATGGGCTTGCGATCGAAAAGCTTGATCCCCTTCAAGCGACGCTTCAGCATCCACTCGGGCTCATCTTTGCGCTTCGAGATGTCGCGGACCACGTCTTCGGTCAGACCGCGTTTGGCATCGGCACCGGCGATGTCGGGGTCGTGCCATCCGTATTCGTAGTTTTTCAGCGATTCCAGGGTTTCGTCCTGGGTCAGCTGACCGGTGTCTTTAATGTCGGTCATTTAAAACTCACCTCTGACCTGTCGGCTCATGTGTCGGGTTGATGCGATTACGAAACTGCGGAGGAATCGTTCGGCGACGACCGAAACCGTTCCAGTCGGTCGGCCTCTTTCTTTCAGTCACAGGCACGCTTCCTAACCGGCCTTGTGCGGATCAGGCAACGGCACTGGTCCAGGGACATAGGTGGTGCATACCCCATCTCCGTTGGCGATGGTGGCTAGGCGTTGCACGTGAACCCCCAGCAGTTTGCTGATCACCCGCGTTTCCGCTTCGCACAGTTGTGGAAATTCAGCCGCCACTTCTGCCACTGGACAATGGTGTTGGCACAGCTGCCCTCCTCCCGCCAGGGTGGAGGCCGATGCGACGTATCCTTCACCCGAGAGCGCGCCCGCCAATACTTGGGCCCGTTCCCAGGGGTTGGTGACACCGCAATCGTCCAGCAATTGTCGACACCGCGCTTCCAAAGTTGCGACCTGCGCGTCCGCAAAGTCCGACACTGCGTCGTCGCCTTCCCGGTCGCGAATCCACCGCAGCGCCTCCACAGCCACATTGTCGTAGGTGTGCCCGAAGCTCTGTCGTGCATTGACCGTCAACTTGTAGTATTTGGCGGGCCGTCCCCGTCCCGACGCTTTGGCGCGCCCGGATTCTACCTGGCCTTCCGATTCCAGCGCGTCGAGGTGGCGACGGGTTGCGGTGGTGGAGATACCAAGGGAACGCGCCAGCTCACCAGCTGTAGCGTGGCCCTGCTCCAAGAGCAGCTCGGCCACCCGGCGGCGGGTCTCGCCGTCGGTCGAGTGGCTGTTCGTCGCCCTTGTCACCATTTCCACAATACTAATGTTACTAAAATACCCGCCCCACGTCGAACATCGGCGGCGCAAGTGTGACCGAACCTATCACCGGGGTGCCCCTCTTGCCGCCGGTTACATTCGCCCGGGTGTGACGCACGAGAAACCGAGACACCGATTATCGTCTGCGGTGTGTTGCATCGTCTTGTCGCCCTCGTACGGCTCATACGTCGTCGAGTGTTCGCCACCCCTGCGGCCCTCCGGTCGTGGACCCTCGCCAATGTCATCGCCAATGTCGGCATCATCCTTACCGGCGGTGCCGTGCGCCTGACCGGCTCGGGTCTGGGTTGCTCGGAGTGGCCGAAATGCACCGAGGACTCGCTGGTGGCCACGTCCGAAATGGGGATGCACGGTGCCATCGAATTCGGCAATCGCCTGTTGACCGGGATTCTCATCGCCGTCGCGGTGGGAACCTGGATAGCCGTGCTGGAACAACGGCCGCGCCGCCGCCCGCTTATCCTGCTCTCCGTCGCAGTCGCCTGCGGCATTCCCGCGCAGGCCGTCATCGGTGGTATCACCGTGTGGACCGAATTGAACCCCTGGGTCGTCAGCCTGCACTTCGTGGTTTCCATGGCCTTGGTCGCGACGGCAACGATGCTGCACATCAAGGCCGGACGCAGTCGCGAGACACTGCCTCCGGACCGGTACCGCTGGGTCGTCCTGCTCGGCCGCGTCATCCTGTCCGCCGCGTGCCTCACCATCGCGCTGGGAATCATTGTGACCGCCTCGGGCCCGCACGCGGGAGACGAAAACGCCCGGCGCACCGGCCTGGATCCCGCCACCATGACGCATCTCCACGCCGATGCCGTCTGGCTCCTCATCGGCTTGACCGTCGCCTTCGTCATCGCGCTACGCGCCGTCGATGCTCCGTACGCCGTCCGGCGCGGCGCATGGATTTTCATCGCCGTCATCGGCCTACAGGGACTGATCGGATACGTGCAGTACTACACCGGTGTGCCCGAGATTCTCGTCGGCATGCACATGCTCGGTTCGGCGCTGCTCATGATCGCGGTCGTGAATCTCCAATTCACCTGGAGCTGCGAGCGAATCACCGCACCCGTACCGCCGATACCTCAGCCCGAAGCACCGGGTCACCGCTCTCGACCGGAACCGACCGGGAAGCGGTAATCGTCAGCCGCTCAAGCTAATCCGCCACCGAAACCAAGCCGTACTGGCATGTTGTCCTAGCACAGGCATGGCTTACACTGTATGCCATGTCTCACAACCCAACCCCGTTGGAACGTATTGAGGGCTGCCTACTGGGCGGCGCCATCGGCGATGCGCTGGGATACCAAGTGGAATTCCTGTCGTGGAAAAGCATTGCCGAGAACTTCGGCCCCGACGGCGTCACCGAACTCCGCAGCAACCTGATTTCCGACGACACCCAAATGACGCTGTTCAGCACCCAGGGTCTGCTTCAAGCCAGGCCGGGTAAGGAGTTCGGCGCGGTGCGCAACGCCTACATGGATTGGTTGGACACCCAACGCCTCCCCATGCCCCACTCTCGCAGCCGGGGACTCGCCACCGAAGAATGGCTCTATCAACGTCGGGCACCGGGAAACGCCTGCCTCACCGGGCTCCGCGAGGGTGGGCGTCCGGGCGTCAACCCCGGTTCCAAAGGGTGCGGCAGTGTCATGCGTTCGGCTCCGTTCGGGTTGATCGACCTCGATCCCACCGACGCTTTTGAACTGGCACAACGCTGCTCGGCGATCACACACGGCCACCCCACCGCCGGGGAGAGCTCCGGATCCTTGGCCATGATCATCTCCTACCTCATGACCGGCCACACCATACAGAGAGCGGTGGACGAGACCATCCTCTACCTGCAACGCGACCCGGCCGAATCCGAGACCGTGCGCGCCCTCAACGCCGCCTATGAGCTGTCGGGACGAGTGCGGCCGGGCCCGAACACGGCGCGACACTTGGGAGAAGGGTGGGTTGCCGAGGAAACCTTGGCCATCGCCGTTTACTGTGCCCTCGGCAGCGACGATCCGGCACAGGCGATCACGGCTGCCGTCTCACACGGGGGCGATTCCGATTCCACCGGTGCGGTGTGCGGCAACATCGTCGGCACTCTCTGGGGCACCGAAGGACTTCCCGACCCTTGGAAGCAGGTGGAAGGAGGCGAAACCGTCCGAAAACAAGCGCGGCTCGTCCAGCGTCAATTTCACTGACGCGATTTCCTCTTGACGGCCTGATCCACCCCAGGACACCGCGCAGCCGATCACGGCAGGGGTCGTTTTCGGACGCACGGTGTCCGGCCCCTCCCCTTCCCCCAGAGTCCCAGGAAACGGCACTGAGCACATCGAGGCTTCCATGCGTCTACGCTTTGATATCGCAATATTCCTATTCATTTTCATTGAAATTCTCTACGTCTACTTTCCCGGACTCATCACGGTCGTAGGCGACGCCGGCACCACCCCGCCCGAACACATGGGTCTATACGCCCTAACCTGCTTTGCCGCCCCCATCGTCGTCATGACCGCCCTGCGTCGCACCACGAAACCGATTCGCTGGGCACGTTGGTTCGGGACGACGGCGATCGCGACACGCGTCGCACTTCAGTTCACCCCGGGTGGATGGACGCAGATGACCATCGTGACCATAGGGCTCGTCGCGGCCCTCCTCTATCTGGCGCTCGCGACACGATTCACCCCACTACGCACCTATTTCACCGCGCTCATGGTCGCCCTCGCCGCTCACGTCACCCTCACCGCCGTGTGGGCGGGGCCGAATCTCGTATGGCGTGACGGGACGCTCGCCACTTCGATCATCCTCGCCGTCTGCAGCGCCGCGATCATCGCAGTCACCACTACCGACCTGCGAATACACCTCGACCATGCTCCCTCATACCTTGCCTTCGGCCCCGCCCTGTTCCTCCTGCTCCTTCACGGAGCCAACCTACACTTCGTCGTCAACGGTTCCGGACGGGCGCAGTGGTGGGAAATACTGTTGATCGTCACCGTGGCGTGGACGAGCGTGTACATCGTCGGTTTCAAACACGAGATCAAACCGGGCCCGTGGCTATGGGGCGGGATTCTCATCCTGGCAGTGACCGCCACCGGAATCGGCGGTCACCTTGACGCACCAAGCCCCCTGACCGATTCGTCGGCGCTCCTCGCCGCCCTGTCGTACGTGGCGTTGGCCTTTCTCGGCAATCAATTGGCCGTCCTCGACCGGAACCGCGACCAAAAAGGCTCGCAGAAGAGCGGCACCTATCTCCTCGCCGGAACGCTCGTATTCGCCACCGCCACCTTTGTTTACTATGCCGCCTATGACCTGGGATACGACAACTGGCCGACCGTCACCGCCGTCGCGGTCGTCATCGTGGCCGTCGCACAGACGTCCTGGCGACGCTCCCGAGAAGCCCAACCACATATAGAACTGCCGGTACGTCGCCGTGTTCTCGTCCTCGCAACGGCGTCCCTCACGGTCCTCGTTCTCACCACCACCTATCCGTCGGGATCGCGAGAGACGGTTTCGGTTCCCGAATCACTACGCATCGCCGCCTACAACATTCAAATGGGCTTCGACCTTGACGGACGCTACGCGCTTGCCCAGCAGGCGAAGACCCTACGGGAACTCGATCCCGACATCGTGATGCTCAGTGAGGTCGATCGGGGCTGGATGCTCAACGGCGGGCAGGACTCGCTCCGCAACATGGCCGACTCCCTGGAAATGAATTTCTACTGGGCCCCGGCCGCCGATCGACTGTGGGGAGACGCGATCCTGACCAATCTTCCGCTGACGTCCTATAAAAGCCACGCGCTCGCTCCCGGCGGCCCTACCGGGGCGCAGGCTCTGGAGGCGAACGTGCGGTGGGGCAACGACGATCTCACCCTCATCTCCACTCACCTCCAGCCTCCCTACAACGAAGAGGGCGGCTGGAGCGACACCACGCAAGCTCGCCAAGTACGCGACCTCGCCGACGCCGCGATGGACAAAGGGCACAAGGTGATCATGGCCGGAGATTTCAACTTCGCCCCACAGGGTCCCAGCAGCGAGGCGTGGAAGGTCGTGACGGGATCCGAGACGGTGGACGCCTTCGCCGACTGGCGTCCCTTCCCGACCACGCCGGGCGAAGGGGAAGCGGTCCAAATCGATCACGTATTTCTTTCGCCCGACCTCACCCCTTCAAATCCGGCCAACCCGAACGTGGAACATTCCGATCACCGACCGATTGCGGTCACCGTACGTTGACATCACTGAGGCCGGGCTCGATCATGGCGCATCACGACGGTGAGACCGCTAGGCTTCGTCGTCCACCACGATGACGGCCTTACCGCGTCCCTTGCCGGCCCGCATGAATTCCAGATGTGCCGGAACATCGGACAGACTCAGCCGGAAATCCACGGGCGCCTGGATCGTTCCGGCGACCGTTGCCGCCGCGACGGTGTCCAGCAGCCCCGCATTGGCCTCCAAGCCGAAATTGATCGTCTCGATGTTGCTGGGGTTGATCGAGTCGTCCGAAACCCAGTTGGTGGTGAGCGCTACCCCGCCGTCACGAACGTAGTGGCAGTGCTGGGCAAAGACGGTGGAATCGTGGGAACTCAGATCGACCAGTGCGTCCACTCCGCCCGGCGACTCGTCACGGACCGCGGCACCGACGTTGTCCACCGTCCGATCGATCGTTCGGGCGGCACCCAAGCTGCCCATGCGAGCCGATTCATCGCCCTTGGTCACCGCGATGACTCGTAGGTCGCGGGCGGCGGCCAACTGCGTCAGGAACGACCCCACTCCCCCCGCCGCCCCGATGATCAGCAGATTCTCGCCCGCCTGCAGTTCCGCAGCCTCAAGGATCTGTTGCGCGGTCATTCCCGAGGTGGGCAGGGAAGCCGCCGAAATGAGGTCAAGTGGTTCGGGAACGGTGGTGACCGCGCTCTTTTCCGGCACGGTGACGATCTCCGCATAGGTTCCATGGCCTGCTGGATGGGACACGTATTGACCGAAGACTCGGTCCCCGGGGGCGAATCGATTCACGTTCGAGCCGGTCTCCGTCACGACGCCGGCGAAATCCGACCCGTAGACGAACGGCCAGTGCCGTTCCATGTCCGGAATGATCTCCCCGCGAGCCAGTTTCCAATCAAAGGGGTTGACCGCCGCCGCTTTTACGGCCACCCGGATGTCGTCGGCGCTCATCTGAGGCTCGGATACCTCGCTGAGCACTGGGTCACTGTCGGTACCGTCTGCCGCTATAGCCCGCATGTCGTTCTCCTCTTCTGCGTGTAGTCGCCCTTTTCGACTCTAAAGGACAAGCTCGACATACGGCTCGGATTGGGTGCTTTCGGACAGGCTACCGCGACGATCGCTCCTCACGACCGCCTGTGCCGCCAGTTTCGTCAGCGGCGGACGACCGGGTCCCGCACAGTGCGACCGCCGGCCCGGCCGACCTTTCTCCGTTTCCGGGTCCGGGTATGTCGACGTGGCCGGGCACAGCGGTATCGTCAAACCCGTACCGACCGGAAGACCGTGCTCGACGTGTGAAGAGAGAGGAACGATATGTCAGACGCGATAGTGGGAACCGACGGACTGGCTCGATGCCCGTGGGGCGCGGAACCGGAGATCTACCGCGTCTATCACGATCGGGAATGGGGACGTCCGGTGCACGGCGACGACGCCGTCTTCGAACGACTGACGCTGGAGGCGTTTCAATCCGGCTTGTCGTGGTTGACGGTCCTACGCAAGCGCCAGGCTTTTCGAGACGCCTTCGCCGGATTCGCGATCGAGAAAGTCGCCGCCTACTCGGACGACGACGTTGTGCGACTGCTGGGCAACGCCGACATCATTCGCAATCGCGCGAAGATCGAAGCCGCGATCGTCAACGCTCAGGTGGCACGGGACCTCGACGGCAGTGTGTCGGAACTGGTCTGGTCGTTTCAACCCGATCATCCCCGCAGCCGACCGCGTACCTTCGCCGAAATCCCGTCGACGACACCGGAATCCACTGCACTTGCCAAGCGTTTGAAAAAACTCGGCTTCCGCTTCGTCGGGCCGACCACCTGTTATGCCATGATGCAGGCGATCGGCATGGTCGACGACCATCTCGTCGACTGTCACCGCAGTGGCGCGATCACATGAGGAAGCTGTCCACCAGCACGGTCAGGAAGAGGATCGACAGGTAGCTGGTAGACCAGTGGAACAGGCGCATGGGCTTGAGTGGTTCATGACGTTTGACCCGACCAAGCAGGCGATGGGATTCGAGAACGAACAGTCCCCCGGTAATAATCGCTACCGCCAGGTACAGCCAGGTCGCCCCGAGAGGGAACGCGAGGAGGGAGATCGCCAGCGTCGCCCAAGCGTAAATCACCGATTCCACCGCGACCCGCTTCGGACCCGCCACTGCGGGCAGCATGGGAATACCGGCGGCGGCGTAATCGTCTTTGAACTTCAAGGCGAGCGCGTAAAAGTGCGGTACCTGCCAGAAGAACACGATTCCGAACAGTACCCAAGCCATCCAGTCCATATGACCGGTGACGGCGGCCCAGCCGATCAAGACGGGAGCCGCACCGCAGGCTCCGCCCCATACCGTGTTGTAGGGGGTGGTGCGCTTGAGCCAGATGGTGTAGACGATGTCGTAGTAGAAGATGGCGCCGAAGGTGAGCGCGGCCGGTAGAGGTCCGACGGCGGCGAGCATTCCCCCGACGGCCAGGGCACCCAGAATGATGCCGAAGATGAGCGCGTTTTTCGGCGGTATGGTGTCCTTGGCCAAGGGGCGGCGCGAGGTACGCCGCATCAGCTGGTCGATGTCGCGGTCGATATAGCAGTTGATGGCGTTGGCGCTGCCTGCCGCCAGGGCTCCGCACAGTACGACGATGACGACGTTCCAGAGGGACGGGAGCGCGTTGTGTTCGGCGCGGGCGGCGACGAACATGGCGGGGACGGTGGTTATGAGGAGGAGTTCGACGATACGGGGTTTGGTGAGTGACACGTACCCGGAGACGCGTTCACGAACGGTGGGTGTTTCGGCCTCGGAAGTGGTGCTGGGAGGCTCGATCAGGATTTTGGGCTGCTCGCTCATCACCGGTTAGATTACTGGCGTTGACGGTGTGTGCTGCGCCCGGGTCAGGTTCACCACCTGCGCGATCGATACCTGACGGTTATTCGTGTCCGGCTTCACAGAGGTTGACCGGCCACAGTGCGGACAATTGACGGTCGTCGCGGAGCACAGTGGGTAATGTCTAAGCGTAATGTGTGCCCGAATCGGCTCCCAGGCGGTGTGCACGAGCCTGGCGATGCAAAAACGGGGATACTTGCTCTACAGCTGTATGGCAAGAATTAGAGGAGATGAACAGTGGCACAGTTTGAGTGGACTGACATAGATCAGCGTGCCGTGGACACCGTACGTGTCTTGGCCGCTGACGCAGTTGAGAAGTCGGGTAACGGCCACCCCGGCGCGGCCATGGCCTTGGCCCCCGCGGCGTACACCTTGTTTCAGAAGGTGATGCGCCACGATCCAACCGATACGTCCTGGGAGGGACGTGACCGATTCGTGATGTCGGCCGGGCACTCCTCGCTCACCCCCTACATTCAGCTGTACTTGGGCGGTTTCGGCCTGGAGCTGGAGGATTTGCAGAGCCTGCGGCAATGGGGCTCGCTGACGCCGGGTCACCCCGAGTACGGACACACCAAGGGTATTGAGACCACGACCGGACCGCTCGGTCAAGGCTTGTCCAATGCGGTCGGGATGGCAATGGCCGCCCGCCGCGAGCGCGGCCTCTTCGACCCGGATGCTCCGGCCGGTTCCAGCCCATTTGACCACCGTATTTATGTTATTGCCTCGGACGGGGACGTCCAGGAGGGCGTCACGCACGAATCGTCCGCTCTGGCCGGGCACCAGGAACTGGGCAATTTGATTCTGATCTACGACGACAATCAGATTTCCATCGAGGACAACACGGACGTCGCTTTCTCGGAGGACGTCGCGAAACGTTACGAGGCCTACGGCTGGCACGTGCAGACGGTGGACTGGAAGTCCGGTCAGGAATACCGGGAGGACCCGCGCGCTCTCTACGAGGCGATTCAAGCGGCGCAGGCGGAAACCGGCCGTCCGTCCATGATTCGGTTGAAGACCGTCATCGGTTGGCCGGCTCCCCATAAGCAGAACACCGGAGCCGTCCACGGTGCGAAGTTGGGTGCGGAGGAATTGGCGGAGACGAAGAAGGCTCTCGGCTTCGATCCCGAGGAGTCGTTCGCGGTCTCCGATGAGGTATTGAATCATACCCGTGGCCTGGTCGAACGTGGCCAGAAGGCTCATGCCGAATGGCAGACCAAGTTCGACGAGTGGGCGGACGCGAACCCTGAGCGCAAGGCGCTGCACGACCGCTTGTGGGCGGGGGAACTTCCGGAACTTGACGAAGTACTGCCCGTTTTCGAGACCGATGCGAAAGGTATCGCCACTCGTGCGGCTTCGGGCAAGATCCTCAACGCCCTGGCTCCGGTACTGCCGGAACTGTGGGGTGGATCGGCCGACCTTGCCGGTTCGAACAACACGACGATGGAGGGCGAGCCGTCCTTCTTGCCGCAGAAGTGGCAGACCGAAAAGTTCCCCGGCAATTCTTATGGCCGTACGCTGCACTTCGGAATTCGCGAGCACGGTATGGCCGCGGTTCTCAACGGAATCAAGGTGCATGGACCGACACGCCCGTACGGTGGGACCTTCCTGGTCTTCAGCGATTACATGCGTCCCGCTGTCCGTCTCTCGGCGTTGATGCAGCTGCCGGTGACCTACGTATGGACCCACGACTCGATCGGTCTGGGTGAGGACGGACCGACGCACCAGCCCGTGGAACAGCTGGCGGCATTGCGAGCCATGCCCGGACTCGACGTAGTACGCCCCGCCGATGCCAATGAGACCGCGGTGGCATGGCGGACCATTCTGGAAAACACCGACCGCCCGGCCGGACTCGTGCTGACGCGTCAGGCGGTGCCGACGTTCGACCGTTCGACCTTCGGTAGCGCAGAAGGAACCGCCAAGGGTGGCTACGTTCTGCGAGACACCGAGGGCACTCCCGACGTCATTCTGATCGCCACCGGCTCGGAGGTGCACTTGGCTATGGAGGCCGCCGAGGCGCTCGGTTCCGACGGTATCGCCGCGCGTGTGGTGTCCATGCCGTCGCGCGAGTGGTTCGACGCGCAGGATGCCGACTACCGCGAATCCGTACTGCCCGCCAATGTCACCGCTCGCGTCAGCGTGGAGGCGGGTGTGGCAATGCCGTGGCGTGATCTTATCGGCGATCGCGGCGTGGCCGTCGGTTTGGAGCATTACGGAGCTTCCGCCCCGTATCAAAAGCTGTTCGAGGAATTCGGCATCACCACTGACGCCGTCATCGAGGCGGCGCGTTCTTCGCTGGCCAAGTAGCCGCTCATACCGAGCACGAACGAATCGACGGGGTTTCCACTGGATTGGGAACCCCGTCGACTGCATCCGGTAGGGTGCCGACGCCCGGGCGACATACGGTTGTCCCAGGCGGAACGATTACTGAAATTCCATCACCGCGCGGTCAAAGCCTGTGATGATAAATAATGGTTGCATACCAACTTCCACGTGCGCATTCAGGAAGGATGCAATAGATGGCTGCCAATAAAAATCTTGCCGCTCTCTCCTACGAAGGAGTGTCGGTCTGGCTCGACGACATTTCGCGCGACCGACTGCGAACCGGAAATCTCGCCTCGCTCATCGCGGAGATGAGCGTCGTGGGCGTCACGTCCAATCCCATTATCTTCGCCAAGGCGATCTCCTCCGGCGACGCCTATGAACAGCAACTACGGGACCTGGCCACTCGCAATGTGAGCGTGGGTGAGGCGGTACGCACCATGACCGCCACCGACATCCGCTGGGCCTGCGACGTCCTTCGCACCGTCTACGATACGACCGCCCACGTGGACGGACGGGTGTCCCTAGAGGTCGACCCCCGGTTTGCCTATGACACCGAGGCGACGATCGCCGAGGCCAAGTACCTCTGGTGGTTGGTGGACCGCCCCAACCTCATGATCAAGATCCCGGCTACCGAAGAGGGACTTCCCGCGATTTCGGCGGCCTTGGAGGCCGGAATCAGTGTCAACGTCACTTTGATCTTCTCTCTGGAGCGTTATCGCGACGTCATCGACGCCTTCATGACCGGTCTGGAACGCGCTAAGGAGGCCGGTCGCGATGTTTCCGAGATCAAATCGGTCGCCTCGTTCTTCGTCTCCCGCGTCGATTCCAAGGTCGACGGACAATTGGATCAGATCGGTTCCGATGAGGCCAAGGCTCTGAAGGGGCAGGCCGCCATTGCCAATGCCCGACTGGCCTACCAGGAATACCTCACCGCTTTCGATACGCCGCGCTGGCAACGGCTGGCCGATAGGGGTGCCACGGTCCAACGTCCGTTGTGGGCCTCCACGTCCACCAAGGACCCTTCCTACCGCTCGGTCATGTACGTCGAGGATCTGGTCGCCGCCAATTGCGTCAACACCATGCCGGAGGCGACAATGGAATCCTTCGCAGAAGAGGGGGAGGTAACGTCGGGGACTATTACGCCGTTCTTCACGGACGCCGCTGACGTCCTTTTGCGACTGGAAAACCTCGGCATCGATTACCACGAAGTCGTGACCTCCCTTGAAACCGAAGGCGTCCAGAAGTTCATCGACCCTTGGGTGGAACTTCAGGATAAGGTCCAGGAAGAACTCGACTCGCATCGGAGTGACAAATGACCGACATCATGGAAGCCGCCGGCGGCGTTGCGGTCACCACGCACGTGGACGCAGGCACGGGAGTAGAACGCTTGCGCAGCGACAACATCCCCCAGAAGGTTCTGGAAGGCGACGCCGGGCTATGGGGCGACGAGGCACGTGACGAGGCCGCCGTCCGATTGGGGTGGACCAATACCTTCAATTCCTCGATCGATCTCATCAAGCCCCTGTCCAAGCTGAAGGCGGAGTTGGCGGAGCTGGGGATCGATCGCATCGCCCTGTGCGGCATGGGCGGCTCCTCGCTCGCTCCCGAAGTCATCGCCCGAACCTTGGATTTGAATCTACAGGTGGTCGACACCACCGACCCCGGGCAGATCATCGCCGAACTCACCGAGGAATCACTACGTCGCACGGCGGTCGTGGTGTCGTCCAAGTCGGGCACCACCGTCGAGACCGATTCGCAGCGTCGCGCCTTTGAGGCCGCCTTTCGGGGAGTGGGAATCGACGACGTGGCCCGACGCTTCGTCTTCGTCACCGATCCGGGATCGCAATTGGAGCGCCTGGCCAACGACCAAGGGTCACCGGTGTTCCTGGCCGATTCTACAGTGGGTGGACGGTATTCGGCGCTGACCGCCTTCGGTCTGGTTCCCACCGCCTTGGCCGGAGCCGACATCGCCACTCTTATCGCGGAGGCCCAGGAATTCCACGCCGCCGTGGAGGGCAACGAGGACAATCCCGCCGTGCTTCTGGGAGCGTTGATCGCTCGACGCCATACTCTCACCGTCGCCGACGACGGTTCCGGAATCGCCGGACTCGGAGATTGGGCCGAACAGCTCATCGCCGAATCACTCGGCAAGGACGGCAAGGGAACCCTCCCGGTGGTCCTCGAACATCCGGCGGCTCCCGGTGCTCGGGGGACCGACCGCTTCTACTGCACGGTCGGCGGCGCCATTACCGGAGCCACACCGTCCGGATCGCAGCTGGCAACCCCGGACTTCACCGTCAACGGGCCGTTGGGAGCACAATTCCTCTGCTGGGAACTGGCGACGGCATTCGCCGGCTACCTCCTGGAAATCGATCCGTTCAATCAACCCAACGTCACCGAATCCAAGGACAACACCAAAAAGCTGCTGGCCGACGGTCTGCCCGATACACAACCCACGGCGGTGGACGGCAGCATTGAAATATACGGCGGTCAAGCGTCCAATGTTTCGGCGGCGCTGGGTGAACTCCTGGTCGATGCCAACGCTCCCGACGCGTATCTCGCCGTTATGGCCTATCTCGACCGATTCGACGACGCCGAGGTAGCCGCGTTGCGAACCGAACTGAGCGAGCGGACTGGGGCACCGGTCACCTTCGGTTGGGGCCCGCGTTTCCTACACTCGACCGGACAGTTCCATAAGGGTGGGCGTCCCACCGGAGTGTTCCTGCAAATCACCGGGGCGATCGGTGAAGACCTCACCGTCGAGGGCCGTGAGTTCACTTTCGGCCGGCTCCAGGCCGCCCAAGCGGCCGGTGATGCCCAAGCCCTACAGGGGCGAAATCGGCCGTTCATCCGACTGCATCTGACCGATCGCAAACGCGGTATCAACCAACTCCTTAACGCTGTAAGGGAGCTGAGCTAGCATCATGTCCGATAGTTTTTCCGCCAACCCGCTTCGCGATCCCCGCGATAAACGACTGCCGCGTATCCCAGAGCCCTGTGCGCTGGTCATCTTCGGGGTCACCGGCGACCTGGCGCGGAAGAAACTTATTCCCGCCATCTACGACCTGGCCAACCGCGGACTCCTTCCGGCGTCCTTCGTGGTACTCGGCTTCGCCCGCCGGGTCTGGGGAGACGACACCTTCGAAGACGTGGCCCGCGAGGCGGCGATGGAACACGCCCGCACCCCGTGGCGCGAAGAGGTCTGGAACCGGCTCAATGGACATTTCAAGTTCATCCAGGGGACCTTTGAAGACGACGAGGCGTTCGACCGTCTCAACGACGAGCTCAACGCACTCTCGGAGTCTCACGGGATCGCCGGAAACGCCGCATTCTACTTCTCGATTCCACCGGCGGCGTTCCCCGTCGTGCTCAACCAGCTCGAGCGCACCGGAATGGCCGACAATTCGCACAGCGGTGGATGGCGTCGTGTGGTGGTGGAAAAACCGTTCGGACATGATCAAGAATCGGCACAGGACCTCAACACCCTGGTCGACCAGGCCTTTACTCCGCAAGACGTCTACCGAATCGACCATTATCTGGGCAAGGAGACGGTGCAGAACATCTTCGCATTGCGATTCGCCAATGCGATGTTCGAACCGATCTGGAACTCGAACTTCGTCGATCACGTCCAGATCACCATGGCCGAAGACGTCGGTATCGGCACCCGCGCCGGATTCTACGATTCGGCCGGGGCCGCGCGAGACGTTCTGCAGAACCACCTCCTCCAGCTATTGGCCATCACCGCGATGGAACAACCGGTGGGCTTTGAAGCGGAGGAGATACGCACCGAAAAACTCAAGGTCCTGCGCGCCGTCACCCTACCCGACGACCTCGACGCCGACGCCATCCGCGGACAGTACGCTCCCGGCTGGGTCGAGGGCAAACCCGTCGCCGGGTATCTCGACGAGGACAACGTCCCCGCCGAGTCCAGCACCGAAACCTACGCGGCCGTCAAGCTCGGCATCCAGAACCGACGCTGGAACGGCGTCCCTTTCTATCTCCGCACCGGTAAACGACTTCCCAAGCGCACCACGGAAATCGCCGTGATCTTCAAAGAAGCGCCGCACATGCCGTTCGCGGACTTCGACACCCAGATCCTCGGCCACAACCAATTGGTCATCCGCGTCCAACCCGACGAAGGCGTGACCGTCAAATTCGGTTCCAAGGTCCCCGGTACAGGTATGGAAATTCGCGACATCAACATGTCCTTTTCCTACGGTGAAGCTTTCACCGAATCCAGCCCCGAAGCCTACGAACGGCTTATCCTCGATGTACTGCTGGGCGATAAAACGCTCTTTCCCGATGCCGCCGAGGTGGATGCCTCCTGGCGCATCATCGATCCGCTCGAGGAATACTGGGGCACCACCAAACCGGAGCGCTACGCCGCGGGCAGCTGGGGACCGGAGAAGGCCGACCTCATGCTACACGCCACCGGACGGCGTTGGCGGCGTCCGTAAAGGAAGGACGAACCATGCAACTGACAGACACCTCCACCGGCGAGATCATGGACACCCTCGCCGAGGAGTTGCACGCCGTAGGGGGCTCTTCCTCACTGGCGCTCAACCTGATCGTCTTGGCCACCGAAAACGAACGCTCCGCGATCGAGGAGGCCACTCGACAGGCCGCCCAGGAACACCCGTATCGCCTCATCATGGCGATTCCCCGCTACCCCAACAACGAGACCCCGCGCATCGACGCGGAAGTCGCCATCGGCGAATCGGGGGGCGCGGCAGAGTCCATTGTGATGTACCTCGACGGTCCCGTCGTTCGCAACCTGACCTCCCTCATCCTCCCCATGCTGGCACCGGACATTCCCGTCGTCACCTGGTGGCTGGTCGATCCGGTCCGATTCCATCTGGAGGAAGAACTCAAAATATTCTCCGATCGCCGGATCACGTATTCGGCGCTGACACCCGACCCGGTGGATTCGCTGTATCGCCGGTCCATCGGCTACAAGCCCGGCGACACCGATATCTGCTGGACTCGCATCACGCTGTGGCGCTCCCTCATCGCCAGTGCCCTGGACGGACTCGGGCCTTGCCATGTGGAATCGGTACGTCTGCGGGCCGATCGGCAGGATCCCAGTGCGCAGCTATTGGCGGCATGGATAGGTTCCCGACTCAACCTGGAGACCGAAGTTCAGGACACCGAGGTGACGGTCAACGCCCCGAATCTACCGGCCATCGCCGGAGTCGACCTCACGCTCAATGACGGTCAGAAGATCGAGATCGACCGTTCCCCCGATGGGGAGACGGTTCTGCGTCAGGCCGGACTCGCCAAACGGACCGTGACGCTCCAGGGACGCAGCCTGGGCCAGTTGGTGGCCGAGGAACTGCGTATTCTCGAACCCGACCAAACCTATCGATCGGTACTAGACCGGTTTGAACTCGATTACCAAGCTCAGAATAGAGGTTGACATGAGCTCCGACCGATCCGTGGTCGTCCATTCCGATGCCGAAGAACTGGCCACCGCAACCGCAGCGCGTCTCATCAATACTGTGGCCGACGCACAGGCCGACCACAGGCCCGTCCACATCGCCCTCACCGGCGGACGCATTGCCGCGACGGTCTATCGCCACGTTCTGGAATCGCCGTTCCGCACTGCGGTGAACTGGAATCAAGTGCACTTCTGGTGGGGTGACGAACGATTCCTGCCGTCCGGTAACGCCGATCGCAATGAGACCCAAGCACGCGAAGCCTTTTTGGACGCTTTGGAGATCGATCCCGAACACGTCCATCCCATGCCCGCCGCCGACGCGGTGGACACCGTCGAAGAGGCCGCGGCGGTTTACGCCGAAGAGCTGAACGTGGCGGGACACGAATCCCGCGTCATGCCGCACTTCGACCTCATTCTGCTCGGTATCGGCGAAGACGCTCACGTCGCTAGTCTGTTCCCCGGCCACAAGGTGTTGGACGAGAAAGAGAAGTCAGTGGTCGGCGTCCGCACTGCTCCTAAACCGCCGTCCGAACGTACGACCCTCACCTTTCCGGTCCTGAACTCCGCCACCGAAGTGTGGGTGATCGCCTCCGGCGGCGGCAAAGCCGAAGCCGTCTCCTCCGCCTTGGAGGCCGACGACGTACCCGCCGCGCAAGTCAACGGGCGTACTACTCGTTGGCTCGTCGATCGTGACGCGGCCGGCGATCTGCACCGCTTCGATTTCTAACACCGTCTGCGATTACTAGACAACCGCGTATGTGTGCGGAGCGACCGATTCGGTCGCTCCGCACGGACATGGTTCAACGCCGTTCACCTCGGGCGGCCGCCCGGGCCGCCAGGGCTTCAGCGAGGATGTCCTCAGCCTCCTCTTCGGTACGACGCTCACGTACATAGTCCAGATGCGTTTTGAACGGCTTGATCACCGGTCGCGCGGGTGGATTCAATGCGTCGATACCGGCGGGCCAACCGCACCGCCGACAGTCCCATTCGGTAGGAACGTTGGCGTGAGGCGCAAAATGCCTTATCGTACGGTGGCCGTTGGCGCACCAGTAGTCGACGCGTTGATGTCCGACGGGTTCGCCGCGTTCGATATGCAGGCTTGGGGTGGCTCCGATGCGAACTCCTCGGATGGCTTGACCTTGGGTCATTCGGGTGGGCTCCTTGTAGGACGGAATCGGGATTTACGGTGATCCTTCGGTGCCGACCGTCGATCGTGGTTCATGGCTTTGACGTCCAAGTACGAATGTGGAACGACGCTCGTAGTCCAGTGCGGGGAAACACGCTGCACGGCTGCGAAACCGAACATCCGGTCCGCAATCGCATTTGTATCGATCTACAGTCACACCTCGAGGCTGGTCAATCACCAAGTCTTGATATTATATGACATATTGCACATAATGTAAAGGCATTGAGCTCGCATCGGCCCCGATTTCGCTCTCTGGATTCCTTTCCCCTCAAATCCCTCAAAACACAACGAAGCCGACGACACCGGTCATGGTGTCGTCGGCTTCGTTGTGTTTTGACCAGGTGGTTCGAACCGTCAGTTGGGCATGGCACCCAATACCAGCCCGTAACCGACAATCGCGGCAAACCAGATAATGCCGACCCCGACGGTGATACGGTTCAGATTTCGCTCGGCGACCGATGAACCGGTAGCCACCGAGGACATTCCGCCTCCGAACATACTGGAAAGACCGCCGCCTTTACCTTTATGCAAAAGCACGAGCAGAATGAGGAGTCCGCTGGTGATTAGCAGGAGAACCAGCAGGGAATAGGCCAAGACCGTCATATTCTATCGACTTCCTTCTCGGTCACACGAGGACTGTGGGGTTTCAGCTCCGCACCGCAATATGTCGTCGAGGATGGCACCCTCACCACGTACTGAAAACAAATCCGGGCCGATTCTATCCCATGGGGTACACGGCCCGCATCGTGGGTTTCCTCAGCTAGGCGGTGAGCGGTATCGCCGATGAGGTGAACTCTCGACCGATGCCGCTCACCGAACAATCGTGACGCGACGGCGATGCCGGACAGGCCTCCTGCGTCGCGTCACGTACTGAGAATCCTTGTATACGGAGAGCTAGGCGGAGGTCGAGCGTGCGCCCACCACGATTTTCGCGAACTCGTCCGCGTCCAGGCTCGCACCGCCGACCAGGGCGCCGTCCACGTCTGCCTTCTCCATAATGCTGGCGCAGTTGGCTCCCTTGACCGAGCCTCCGTACAGGACCCGGACCTTGGCGGCGACGTCGTCGCCGAACTTCTCGGATACCGCCCCACGAAGCGCGGCGGCGACTTCCTGAGCATCGTCCGGAGTCGCGGTGCGGCCGGTGCCGATGGCCCAGACCGGCTCGTAGGCAACCACCACGGTCGCCATTTCCTCTTCGGTCAGTCCTTCGACCGCGGCCTTCAGCTGCCCGACGGTGTGGGCCACGTGGTCGCCCGCCTCCCGAACCTCCAGAGGCTCACCGACGCATAGAATCGGGCTCATCCCGTTGTTGAGAGCCTGGCGCACCTTCTTGCCGACGACCTCGTCGTTCTCATTATGATGCTGCCGGCGCTCCGAGTGGCCGACACAGGCATAGGTGCAGCCCAGCTTGGCCAGCATCGAACCGGACACCTCACCGGTGAAGGCCCCGGCGGTGTGCGCCGATACGTCCTGAGCCCCGTAAGTGAGACTGAGCTTGTCGCCGTCGATGAGGGTCTGTACCCCGCGAATGTCGACGAACGGCGGCAGTACCGCCGCTTCCACGGCTTCCAAATCCCCGTCATTGAGGCTGAAGGCGATCTTCTGCACCAGAGCGATGGCCTCAAGGTGGTTGAGGTTCATCTTCCAGTTGCCCGCGATCAACGGTTTACGTTCACTGCTCATAATTTCAGTTCTCCAGTACTTCCAGGCCGGGGAGGGTCTTGCCCTCCAGATATTCAAGGCTGGCGCCACCACCGGTGGAAATGTGGCCGAAATCGTCTTCCGGCAGACCCAGTGTCCGCACCGCCGCGGCGGAGTCGCCTCCGCCCACTACGGTGAACGCCTCCGAGTCGACCAGTGACTGAGCTACGGCCTTTGTGCCCTTGGCGTATTCGGGGAACTCGAAGACTCCCATGGGACCGTTCCAGAACACCGTGGCGGCCGTATTGATGCGGTCGGCGAAGACACGAGCCGAGTCGGGTCCGATGTCGAGGCCCATCCGATCGGACGGGATCGAGTCGGCGGTAACCACTTGCGGTTCGGCCGAAGCGGAGAATTCGGCCGCAGAGGCCACGTCGACCGGCAGGAGTAGCTCCACACCCAGCCGGGCGGCCTCTTCCAAGTACCGTTGACAGGTTTCGATCTGGTCCTTCTCCAGAAGAGAGTTCCCCACCTCATGACCTTCGGCCGCCAGGAAGGTATAGGCCATTCCACCGCCGATGATCAGAGTGTCGACCTTGGACAGAAGATTTTCGATGACGGCCAGTTTATCGGATACCTTGGCACCGCCCAAGATGACCACGTACGGCTTATCGGCTCCACCGGTGAGGCGCGACAGCACCGACACCTCGTTGGAGATCAAAAATCCGGCGTAATGCGGAAGCATTGTGGCGACGTCGTATACGGACGCGTGTTTGCGGTGAACGGCACCGAAGGCGTCGTCGACGTACACGTCGCCGTAGGCGGCCAGTTCACCGGCGAATTCGGCCCGCTGCGTGTCGTTTTTGGAGGTTTCACCGGGATTGAACCGCAGGTTTTCGAGCAGCAGGACGTCACCGTCGTCCAAGGCGGCGTTCTTCTCGTCCGCATCGTCACCGACCGTATCGGTGGCGAACGCGACGGTGGACTCCAAGACCTCACCGAGACGCCGTGCGACCGGTGCCAGCGAGTACTGCGGGTCAGGTTCACCCTTGGGTCGACCAAGATGCGAGCACACCGTCACCCGCGCACCGGCGTCCGCCAGTGCCTTGATGGTGGGAGCGACGGCCCGAACGCGACCGTCGTCGGTAATCGTGGAACCGTCTAGAGGCACATTCAGGTCGGCGCGCAGAAGCACGCGCCGACCTGAGACGCCCTCCGACAGGAGTTCGTCGAGCGTTTGCATGGTAGTCGAGCTTACCGTCCTTATCCGACCAGCTGGGCCAGGCCGACGAGACGATTGGAGAAGCCCCACTCGTTGTCGTACCAGCCGACGACCTTGACCTGATTTCCGCCGATGACCTTGGTCAAGCCACCGTCGATGATGCAGGAGTGCGGGTCGGTTTCGATGTCCTTGGAGACGATCGGGTCTTCGGTGTAGGACATGACGCCCTTGAGGGGGCCTTCGGCGGCGGCCTTCAGGGCGGCGTTGACCTCTTCCTCGGTGACCTCACGCCCGGTCTCGAAGGTGAGGTCGGTGGCCGAACCGGTCGGGATCGGCACGCGCATGGCGAAGCCGTCCAGCTTGCCTTCGAGTTCGGGAAGAACCAGCGAGACCGCCTTGGCGGCACCGGTCGTGGTCGGCACGACGTTGAGGGCCGCGGCGCGAGCGCGACGCAGATCCTTGTGCGGACCGTCCTGCAGGTTCTGGTCAGCCGTGTAGGCGTGAACAGTGGTCATAAGACCTTTTTCGATTCCGAAGGCGTCGTTGAGCACCTTGGCCATCGGGGCGAGGCAGTTAGTCGTGCAGGACGCATTGGAAATGACGTTGTGGTTCTCGGGGTCGTACTTGTCGTCGTTGACGCCCATGACAACGGTGATGTCTTCCTTCTTCGCCGGAGCGGAGATAATCACCTTTTTGGCACCGGCGTCCAGGTGCGCCTTGGCGGCGTTCGCATCGGTGAAGAAACCGGTGGATTCGATGATCACATCGGCGCCCACCTCTTTCCACGGCAGTTTGCCGGGGTCTTTTTCAGCGAACGCCTTGATGGATTTTCCGTTGACGACGATTTCACCGTCGCCCACCTCGACGTCGTAGGGCAGACGGCCCAGGATCGAGTCGTATTTCAACAGGTGAGCAATAGTGTTTGTATCACCGAGGTCGTTGTAGGCTACTACTTCGACGTCGGCCTCCGAGGCGAGAACCGCCCGGAAGAAGTTACGACCAATGCGGCCGAAGCCGTTGACACCAACGCGGATGGTCACGTGCCCATCTCCTTGCTATTAAAGGCAATCGGATAATTCTTCGACATGACCGCACCGTTGTCCACCGGCGAGTTCACGACGGCGGACCCGCTTGCGGCATGTCCCACAGATTTGTGGCGCCCATGTACTGGGCAATAATTGCCGGCCTCGTCGCCGAGCACTCTTTAGACCCTACTCCGCTGATATAACGTACGGGAGCAGATAGGCCACCCCGATCATGTCACACTTCCCACAAGGAGCGACCTCACCCCCCGGTTCGTGATACGGCCGACCACACCATCGACGCATGGTCTGCGGGGCGGGCGTCGAAAGTACCGACGCGCCAGGCTTATGCGGCGAGGATGTCGTCTTCGTGCAAGGCCTCGTCGGGTCCCGGTCGCCCCTCGTCGGCGGCCCGTTTGGTCGCCAGGGAGATCAACCGCCGGATCCGTCCGGCGATCGCGTCTTTGGTCAAGGGGGGATCGGCCAGGGCGCCCAGTTCCTCCAGCGAGGCCTGCCGGTGTGCCACGCGCAGTTTTCCGGCTTCGGCGAGGTGTTCCGGGGCGTTGTCTCCCAATATCTCCAGGGCACGGGTCACCTTGGCAGCGGCGGCGACGGCGGCCCGCGCCGAGCGGCGCAGGTTGGCGTCGTCGAAGTTGGCGAGACGGTTCGCGGTGGCCTTGACCTCGCGACGTACGCGGCGTTCTTCCCACCGCAACACGCAACCGTGTGCACCTAGGCGGGTCAGAAGATCGGCGATCGCGTCACCGTCGCGTATCACCACCCGGTCGACGCCGCGTACGTCACGGGCCTTCGCCGTGACGCCGAGCCTCCGTGCGGCACCGACGAGGGCAATCGCGGTTTCCGGACCGGGACAGGTGATCTCGAGAGAGGAGGAACGCCCCGGTTCGGTCAAGGAACCACGGGCCATAAAGGCCGCTCGCCAAGCCGCTTCGGCACAACACGGATAGGCCCCGACGATATGGGCGGGCAGACCGCGAATCGGATATCCGCGCGCGTCGGTAAGTCCGATCTGACGGGCATAGGCGCTTCCGTCCGCCAAGACTCGAAGCAGATAGTGGTTCGTACGCCGCAGACCGGCCGCTACCAAGACCTGCAGTTGAGATTCATAGTTGTACAGCTCGGCGATGAAACGATTGGCGCGCCGCGCCACCGCGCCCGAATCCACCTCCGCCTCCACCATGACGTGAGCCCCCTCCACCAGATGAATGCCGCCGGAAAAGCGGAAAAGAGTCCCGAGTTCAGCTCTCTGACAACAGGATTTGGTGGTCTCTACTCGACTGAGCTCATCTTTGACCTCTGCGGTCATTGCCATAGGGAAGCACCTTACTGTGTATTGTTGACCATCACTTGAGCCAGAGGACGTGCCCGCCCGCACGTCGTTCGGCGGTGGTTTTTAAGCGACGGACCGGGCCCGCCTCGGGCTCACCTACTCGCTCACGACCGTCATCGACTGCCATCCAGTATGAGCGTACGAAGCAGGGCCGCGAGCGCGGCGACATCGTGGGTGACCGGGTCGGCTGCGATGTCCGCAGTAACAAGTTCGGCCCCCAACGCCTCCGCCGCCTTGTTCAACGAGGCGAGTCCGTCATCGTTGCGAGAGCGCTGTGAGATTACATGGTGAAACCGAACACTTTCAGCATATTGAGTGAGGACCCGCATGTGAGCAGCGGTGTCGAAGCCGTTCGTTTCGTTTTCTTCGGCCAGATTGAGGACGGCGATCCGGCGGGCGGTCGAGCGGGCGATGGCGTCGCGCAGTTCGGGTAGGAGGAAGTGTGGGATCACGCTGGTGAACCAGGATCCCGGTCCGAATACGTGCCAATCGGCCTCTTCGATCGCCCGTATCGCCGCGGGGGTGGCGGGTGTGTCGCCGGGGATGAGTCGGATCTGTTCGACGTCCCCGTTGGCGACCGCGATCTGGTGTTGCCCGCGAACGGTGGAAATCGTGTCTCCTTGGCTGAGGTCGGCTTCGATGTCGAGTGGAGAGGTCGCCATGGGGAGGATTCGTGCTCGGCATCCCAGGAGTTCCGCGGCTCGGTCGATGGCGGTCACCGGATCGTCATGGCGTTCCAGCAGTGAGGTGAGAATGATGTTGCCGACCGGGTGTCCGGTGAGGAAGTCGTTGCCGTCGAATCGGTGTCTGAAGAGGTCGGCTGTCTGTGTTCGTCCGGGTGAGGCGGTGGCGACCAGGGCCTTACGCAGGTCGCCGGCGGGGAGAACGGGTCTGCTGTCACGGATGACTCCCGACGAGCCGCCGTTGTCGGCCACGGTGACAACGGCGGTGAGATCGACGGGCAGTTGCGTCAGTGAGTGGAGTGAGGTGGACAGGCCTCGCCCGCCTCCGAATGCCACGACTTTGGTCATGAGAACCCTTCGCTACCTGACTGTGGTTCGTTCGATCGGCCGAGGCTCCACCGGCGTTTCCGCGCGGTAGTGGGCTCTCCGGTGGTGCGGTGACGGCGGACTTTTCCCACTCACATGCTCGCGTGCAGGCCGCCCGGACTCGTCGATCGATCAGGTCGGGCAGAGCGCATTGTGTCGCTACACCGTTGGAGGACGCGCTTCGGCTTGTCGTACAGACTACTCGCGACCGGCGTCACGGTTTTGCACGGTGGTCGGGTATCCGGATTCGTTGAGTCGTGACGCCAGTTCTTCGGTGATCGCGACCGATCGGTGTTTCCCTCCGGTACATCCGATGGCCACGGTTATGTACCGTTTTCCCTCTCGTTCGAAACCGGGAACGGTTTTCAGGAGGAGATTGGAATACGAGTCCACGAAATCCTCGGCTCCGGGACGTGAGAGGACGTACTTGGACACCTCGGGGTTCTGACCGGTGAATTCGCGTAGTTCCGGCACCCAGTAGGGATTGGGCAGGAACCGAACGTCGGCGAGATAATCGGCGTCGCGCGGGATTCCGTATTTGAATCCGAATGACATGACGGTGAATTGCAGTCCCGGGGTGGACGGCGCCAGGAAGGCCTCTTCCACCCGCGACCGCAGCTGGTTCTCATTGAGCAGGCTGGTGTCGAAGAGCATGTCGGCCGATTCTTTAGCCGGCTCGAGGAGACGTCGTTCAGCGGTGATCCCGTCCAGGAGCGCTCCGTCGCCTTGCAGCGGGTGGGCACGCCGCACCTTTTCATAACGCCGGATGATCACATCGTCGTCGGCGTCGACGAAAACCAGGGTGGGACGGAATCCGTTCGACCGCAGTTCGTCGATGACGCCGACCAGGTCGGTCATGAAAGCCAGCGAACGAACGTCCAGCACCATGGCCGACCGCTGTACTTCGGGTCCCCCCTCGGCCGCCAGGGCGGCCGCTTGGCCGACCAGCGCTTCGGGAAGGTTGTCGATGACGTAGTAGCCGACGTTCTCCAGCGCCCGGGCCACCGTAGAGCGTCCTCCACCGCTGATTCCGGTGACGATAACCAATTCTAGGGCGTTTTGTCGGTTTTCTTGGGTGTTGTTGTCTGTGGGTGTCACCGTTCCAGTATGGCTCAAGAAGGCATCGTCATGTCATGTCACTGGAACCGTTGTCCCTTGTCTGATTCGACTCCGCAGTGTCGTCGTGCAGGTGCCGATGTATCGTCTCGGCGAGCTTGGGCCCGATGCCGCTGACACTTTGCAGTTCCCCGATGTCGGCGGCCTTGATGTTCTTAACCGAGCCCAAGGTGCGCAGGAGCGCTTTCCGTTTGGACTCGCCGAGCCCCGGAATACCGTCCAGAGCGGAGGCGCGCATCCGTTTACGCCGCCGGGAGCGATGCAGGGAAATGGCGAAGCGGTGTGCCTCGTCGCGCACTCGCTGCATGAGGTACAGCGCTTCGGAGGTGCGCGACAGGATCACGGGAAACTCCTCCCCCGGCATCCAGATCTCCTCCAGACGCTTGGCCAAACCACACAGATTGACCGTGTCGACCCCCAACTCTTGAAAGACCTGTTCGGCGGCGGCCACCTGAGGAGCACCACCGTCGACCACGATCAATTGCGGCGGGTAGGCAAATCCCCCTTTGGATTCACTGCCTTCCTCGTCGCCGTCGGGACTGCCGCTGGGCTGCTCGTTCAGGCGGGAAAGACGTCGTCGGAGCGTCTCACGTAGGGCCGAGAGATCGTCCTTCGCTTCCCCCTTGATTACAAATCGGCGATACTCTCCCTTTCGGGCCACGCCGTCTTCGAATACCACCATGGAGGCGACCACCTCCTCTCCCAACGACTGGGACACGTCGTAGCACTCGATCCGCAGCGGTGCCTGCGGAAGTTCCAGTGCTTCGGCCAGCTCTTCGAGGGCCTGCGAGCGTGCGGTGATGTCTCCGGCCCGTTTCAGTTTGTGCCGCGCGAGCGCCTCATTGGCGTTCTTGGCCACCGTTTCCGCCAGGGCTCGCTTATCACCGCGTTTGGGGACGCGGAGGTCGACGAGGCTGCCGCGTTTCTCACTGAGCCACTCGGTGACGGCGGTCGGTTCGTCGGGCATGCGTGGCACGAGAACCTCCCGTGGAACGGTTTCGGATCCATTGCCGTAGAACTGGAGCACGAATCGCTCCACGATTCCGGACACGTCGATCGGTTCGGGCTTGTCGATGATCCAGCCACGTTGCCCACGAATCCGCCCACCGCGTACGTGGAACATCTGGACGGCGGCCACCAGTTCGTCGTCTTCGACGGCGATGACGTCCGCTTCGGTGTCTTCGGACAGGACCACCACTTGCTGTTGCAGTACCCGGTCCAAAGCCGACAGGTCGTCGCGGATGCGGGCGGCCTTTTCGAATTCCATGGCGGCGGAGGCCGCTTGCATCTGCTCGGTCAGTTCGCGTCGAACCTGGGTCGTATCGCCGGACATGAAACCCATGAAATCGTCGACGATACGGCGGTGTCCTTCCGGGGAAATGTGTCCGACGCACGGTCCCGTACATTTTCCAATGTCGTACAGCAGGCAGGGACGTCCCATTCGTTTATGGCGCCGGTACACGCCGTTGGAGCAGGTTCGTATGGGGAAGACGCGAGTGAGAAGGTCCAGAGTCTGCCGGATGGCCCAAGCGTTTCCAAAAGGCCCGAAATACCGCACCCCTTTGCGTCGGTTACCGCGCATGACCTGCGCACGAGGTACTTCTTCATTGACCGTGACGGCCAACCAGGGATAGGACTTGTCGTCCCGAAACATGATGTTGAAGCGGGGATCGAATTCTTTGATCCACGTCCATTCGAGTTGGAGGGCTTCCACTTCCGTCGCGGTGACCGTCCATTCCACACTGCGCGCGGTGGTCACCATTCGCCGCGTCCGGTCGGGCAGCACGTCTGGATCGGCGAAGTAACTGTTCAAGCGATTGCGCAGATTCTTGGCCTTACCCACGTAGATGACACGGCCGTCGGCGTCTCGAAAGCGGTAGACGCCCGGTTCGGTCGGGATGGTTCCTGGAGCTGGGCGATAGTCAACGGTCACACCGTAATTTTACTTGACGTTTGAGACATGCCCTTCGCCCCGAACCCGTGGTGTTTCGAATACCGCCATTCGACTCAATGGGACCGAAAGCGGTCGGCACGGCCGATATACCCTGAAGAAAACGAGACCTCTTCAGAAGGAAAAGAATGATAGATTTCGACAACGGGTCGGTCTTCAAGTTGAAGCCGACCGATGTCCCCGACTCCGGGGAGACCGTCTCCGAGCTACTCGTCGCGGGCGAGAGCTTCCAGGCGGCCTTCAGTACCGTTCGCGATAAGGTCCTGTTTACCGACAAACGCATCATCGCCGTCAACGTCCAGGGCATCACGGGGAAGAAAGTCGACTACACCACCCTGCCGTACAGCAGGATTCAAGCGTTCTCAGTCGAGACGGCGGGAACGTTCGACATGGACGCCGAACTCGACCTGTGGTTCAGCGGAATGGGAAAGATTCGTTTTGAGTTCAAGGGCGGCGCCGACATTCGGGCGCTGGCCAACCTCATCGCGAGCCACACCCTTTAGCTCGACGTCGTTATCGTCTGGAGCCCGGTGAGGTTCCAGACGCATTGCGATCTCACGCTCTCTGCTCCACGGCGGTGTCCAGGGCCGCCCGCATGGCTGCGACCGGTGCCGTCTCACGCCCGGTAAAACGCGTCCACTGGTGTACGGCCTGATGCAACAGCAGCGCCAAACCGTCGATGGTTGTCGCGCCGTTCCTGGCGGCCCTACGCAGCAGTGGAGTGGGACGAGGATCGTAGACGACGTCGAACACGGTATTGAACGTCGACCACGGAATCTCGTAGTCGTCCACAACCCCTTTCGGGACGGTCGACACCACGATCTCCGAATCGGCCGCCTCCGGCAACGTCTCCCACTCGCGATATCGCAGGTGGAGGCCCAGGGCCGCTGCCACCGGTTCCAGCTCCCGAATCGCGGTACGACGTCGAGCGAAGACGTTGACCGACGTCGCGTTCAATTCAGCGGCGGCCCCGAGCGCCGCCCGGGCGGTTCCTCCGGCTCCCAATATGGAGAACCCGTCGGCCGCACTCACACCCGCTTCGTGGAATGCGTCGATCAAGCCGACGGCATCGGTATTGTCGGCGAGCACCTTCCCTGAGGTGAACACGAAGGTGTTGGCCGCTCCCAAAGCGGCGGCGGTCGCGGAGACCTCATCAGCGAGGTCCAAGGCCACCTCCTTGAGCGGCATGGTCAGAGACAATCCCGCCCAGGTGTCGTCGATCCCTTCCAGGAACGGCGCCAGGGCCTCCCGGTCGCATTCATGCCGGGTATACAGCCAATCGTGCAGGCCGCTAGCCTGATACCCGGCATTGTGAATCGTCGGGGACAGGGAATGGCTCACCGGAGACCCAAGTACCGCGGCACGCATCAGTCGATAATCCCGTTCTCCCGTGCGACCTGCTTATTCTCTTCGTGTTCGGCATTGGTTTCGGCGAACAGAGCCGAGCCGTCCTCTTCGGCGGTAACAAAGTACAGCCAGTCCCCGTCGGCCGGTTCCACCGCCGCTTCCAGGGCCGCACGTCCCGGATTGGAGATGGCGGTGGGCATATAGCCTTCGTTGGAAGCGGTGGACCATTCGTTATCGGGGTCGTTGAGCTCCTCGTTGGTCAACTCGTTGGACCCTTTGACCTCCCCGGTTTCCAACTCGTGACCGTAGCTGATCGAGGCGTCGGTCTGAAGACAGCGACAGCCGATCTGCTCCAAGGCGTTCTCCCCGTACAAGCGGTTGTAGAATACTCGCGCGATCTTGGCGTCGTCTTCCGGGATTCCGGACTCGTACTGCACGATCGAGGCGATCTGCAACGCCATCCACGGTTCTATGTCGCGTTCGACGGCACGATCCATGAATCCCAGATCCTCCACTTCTTGATTGAAGCGGGCCACCATGGTCGCCAGGACCTCTTGGGCGGATTTGGAATCCGAAAAGTCGTAAGTGGCCGGGAAGAGGAAACCCTCGATCGACATCGTGACGCCGTCGTCCAGGTTCTCAAACCACATCGGATTCACCCCGAGGTCCACCGGGTCCTCGGCCGCCTTTTCAAATTCTTCGACGGGAATACCCGTCTCTTCGGAGAGGACGTTGTAGATACGGACGGTCCGCCAACCCTCGTTGATCGTCACGGCACCTTCCACGATCACGTTGTCCGGGTCGGCCAGAATCTCCAGGGCCGCTTCGGCCGACATCTCCTCTTCCAGCTCATAGACACCGGCATGGATGGTGGTACCCAGATCGTTGTTCTCCTCCGAGGCGTTCACGAACGCCTGCGACGAGGCCACGACTCCTTCGTCGTACAGGAGATTACCGATATCGGCAACGCTTTGCCCCTGTTTGATCTCGATCTGGACGAGGGTTCCGTTACCGTCGCCGGAGTAGTCCTCCGCGCTGAACATGCCCTTGACGAAGTGGTTATAACCCCACCAGCCACCGAAACCGACGGCTCCGAGAAGGACCACCACCAAAGCCATCGCCACGACGGAGGATTTCGACTCTTTCTTACGATGTCTACGTGGTTCATTGTCATCGCGCTCGGACGTAAACTCGTCAAGCATCTGCTCAAGCCTTCCGCTGTCTGTCAAGCCACGACTGCAATATCTCCACTGCCGCGACCTGATCGATCACTGACCGTTGTTTGCGTGAGTCCATGCCGGCAGCGTGCAGGCTGCGACTCGCGAGCGCAGTGGTCAGTCGCTCGTCGGTCATCACCACCGGGGTCGGGTGGACGTGGTTGGTCAGTTTTTCAGCCCATCGTCGGGTGTGTTTCACCGCCAAACCATCTTCACCCGATAGGGTAACGGGTCGCCCGAGGATGATTTCAACGACGTCGTGTTCGACGATCAGTCGACCGATTTCGGCGATGTCCTGGCCGTAGACGGTGACACCGGGTTTACGGTCGGCTTTTCGATCACGACGGATCGTGGTCAGAGGCGTGGCGAGGATGCCGTCGGGGTCGCACAACGCTACCCCGATGCGTACTTTGCCAAGATCTATTCCCAAACGGCGGCCCCGCCGGAACCCCTCGGAGGAGGGGGCGGCGGGGCCGGTGTCACACTCGTCGGACATGGCCGCTAGCGTCCGATTTCAGCGACGATCGCTTCCAGGAGCGCGGGAGCTTGCTCGGCCGGCACTCCGCCGCCTTGTGCGGTGTCGTCGTTTCCGCCTCCTCGGCCCGATAGCGCCGCCTTGACAAGCCCCTGGGCCGACAGGTGCCGGCCGCGGGCGGCCTCGTTGGTGGTCACCACCAGGGATGCCTTACCGCCGTTGGTCGCCGCGACGGCGGCGACTCCCGGTTCGGTGTCCGGCAGGGCCGAGCGGATCTGGGTGGCCAGTTGTCGCGCGTCGCCGCCTTTGGTTCCGTCCGGGGCGGTAATGGCCGCGACCTTGACCGCACCGATTTGGCGGGCCTGGTGGGCGTATTCGGAGGCCTTGGCGCCCATTTGCTGTTGCCGCATCTGCGCGACCTCGCGCTCAGCGTCTTTGGCGCGCTTGAGCAGTGCCCCGATCCGTTCGGTGATGTCGCCACGCTGCGCCCCCAGCTCGGAGGCGATTTGATTGACCAGGTCACGCTCGCGAGCCAAATATTGGTACGCTTCGATTCCAGTGACGGCCTCAACGCGCCGCTGTCCGGAACCCACCGACGATTCACCCGTCACGACGACCGATCCGATCTGTGAGGAATGCCCGACGTGGGTGCCACCGCACAATTCACTCGACCACGGTCCGCCGATTTCCACGACTCGGACCGTTTCGTCATAGGTTTCGCCGAACAACGCGATCGCACCGCGTTGTTTGGCTTCCGGCATGGTCATGTAATCGACGGTGACCGGCAGGTCGCGACGGATGGCGAGGTTGGAGACCTCCTCCACTTCGCTCTTGGTCTCGTCGGATAGTTTTCCCCGCCAGGAGAAGTCCAACCGCAGATATCCGGGACGGTTGAACGAACCGGACTGCAACGCACTGGGCCCGAGGACTTCACGCAACGCGGCGTGCACCACGTGCGTCCCGGAGTGCGCTTGACGCGCGCCCAGACGCCATTCGGGATCGACGTGCGCCTGAACTCCCTCGGACAGGGCGAGTTCCCCTTCGAGCACGCGAACCTTGTGGACGACCAGTCCCTTGACCGGGCGTTGCACGTCGAGCACTTCGGCGGAGACGTTCGGGCCGCGCAGGATCCCGGCGTCGGCGTGTTGCCCACCGGATTCGGCGTAGAACGGCGTGCTGTCGAGGACGACTTCGACGATCTGACCGGCGGTGGCCACGGGAACGGAGGTTCCCTGCGACAGGATGCTCAACACCTTGGATTCGGTGTCCAAGGTTTCGTAGGCCAGCCAGTTGCTGGGGCCGTGTTCCTCCAGCATCTTCCAGTAGACCGACATGTCCACGTGACCGGTCTTGCGAGCCTGAGCATCAGCCTTCGCCCGAGCGCGCTGTTCGCTCATGAGAGTACGGAAGCCCTCTTCATCAACCGACAGGCCTTGCTCGGAGGCCATTTCCAAGGTGAGGTCGATGGGGAAGCCGTAGGTGTCGTGCAATTCGAAGGCCTTGTTTCCCGCGAGAGTACGACCTCCGGACTTCTTGGTTTCGGCGACGGCGGAGTCCAGAATGCTCGTGCCGTGCTTGAGTGTTTTCAGGAACGATTCCTCTTCCGCGTAGGCGTAGGAGGAGATGCGTTCAAAGTCCGATTCCAGTTCCGGGTACGACGAGCTCATAAGATCCCGAGCAACCGGGAACAGTTCCGGCATCGCGGGTTTGTCGTAGCCCAGCAGTCGAATGGCGCGGATGGCCCGACGCATGATGCGCCGCAGCACGTACCCCCGGCCTTCGTTGGACGGTACGACCCCGTCCCCGATCAGCATGAGGGACGAGCGGACGTGGTCGGCGACGACGCGGAATCGCACGTCGTCGGGGTGGGACTGCGCCGCCTCCTGCGAGGTGGAGACCCCGTAGCGTTTTCCGGTCAGCTCCGCGGTCTTGTCGATCAGGGGACGAATCTGATCGATCTCGTACATGTTGTCGACACCCTGTAGGAGAACGGCCATACGTTCCAGGCCCATACCGGTGTCGATGTTCTTCTTGGGAAGGTCCCCCAAAATTTCATAGTCGGTTTTGGTGGAACCTTCGCCCCGTAGCCACTCCATGAATACGAGGTTCCAGAATTCGAGGTAGCGGTCCTCGTCGACCTCCGGTCCGCCGTCGCGTCCAAAGGCCGGTCCGCGATCGTAAAACAGTTCCGAACACGGCCCACAGGGCCCCGGGATGCCCATCGACCACATGTTGTCGGCTTTGCCGCGACGGACGATGCGATCCATGGGAAGACCGATGATCCGGTGCCAAATGTCGATCGATTCCTCGTCGTCCAAGTAAACGGTGGCCCAGATACGTTCGGGGTCCAAGCCGAATCCACCGTCGGACACCGGCCGAGTGGAAAGGTTCCAGGCGTGCTTGATGGCCTGTTCCTTAAAGTAGTCCCCGAAAGAGAAGTTTCCGTTCATCTGGAAGAAAGTGCCGTGGCGGCTGGTCTTGCCGACCTCTTCGATGTCGGGCGTTCGGATGCATTTCTGCACCGACGTCGCCCGATCCCACGGAGGTGTGGCCTGACCGGTGAAGTAAGGGACAAACTGCACCATTCCGGCATTAATGAACAAGAGGTTGGGGTCCTCAATGGCGGGCAGGGGTGCGCTGGGAACCACCGTATGGCCTTGGGACTCGAAGAATGTCAGAAACCGGCGTCGGATTTCGGCGGTCTCCATGGAGGGCACCTCCTTTTCTGGTGTCTCGGTTTGTCGTTATTCGTCGTATTCGTCGCCGTCACGCAGGAGCGGTGCCAAATTCTCTCCACGTTCGAAGGCCGCCATCAGTTCGGCTTCCTTTTCACGCCTGGCATCGCTGACTTCGCTCCAGAACTGTTGGAACGTTCCTTTCGCCTCCACTCCAGCGTCACTCAGACGCTCGGCCACGCCGGACGGCGCCATGGACTGTTTGGCCTTAGCGATCTTGCGTACGATGAGCACGCCGACGGCAGCGCCGACGCCCACCCACATTATCCGCTTGAACACGGCAACTCCTCAAGTTTATTTCCTCAGCGGCACGGCTTGCGGCGGACCGACCTCACCGTTGACGATTACTTCTGTTTCTTGTCCTTACGGCTGCGGCGCTTGTGATCACGCCGGGCTTCCTCAGCGGCGGACAGGGCGGCTCGAATCTGGGCCTCCTGGTAGTCGTCGTCGCGCTGTTTCATGGTCTTACGCAGACCGAAGGCAAAGGAGGCGGCCTTGATCAGAGGCGAGGCGAGAGCCGAGGTAATCATGGAGGTCATGTTGGTGACGTTGTTGGTCACCTGAACCACGTTGTCGGTCATGCCGCCCACCTTGGCCAACTCGCTTTCGGTTTGGCTCAGATTGGCGTTGACCAGGGTAATGGTTTTATTGGTGTTGTCCAGCATCGGGCCGACACGGTGATCGACGTCGTCGAGAAGCTTGTTGGTCTTATCCAGAGATTTACCAATCTTGCCAATCACACCGAAGGCGAAGATCAAGAGAAACAGAAAAAGGCCGACACCCGCTGCCAGTACACCCCATTCCCATACCGCGATCGAGGTGGACTCTGCTGCAAGGTGCGGTAGTTGTTCGTGATTTGCCGACACAGGAATCTCCTTGTTGCTGGACTGGAACGATGACATACCAAATAATGGGCGCGGAACTCACTCTACCTTGACCTATCCAGACACTCAGGCGTCGACCTGGCGCGTTAACTGCGTTTTGAGTCTCAAAATCCGATTCCGAGTAGAGAACGGCCCACACTGGTTATTCGGCCTGGACGAGTCATCGTACCGAATGTCTAGGCGTCGCGTTTGACCGCTTTCACCAGAAGCCTCTCGAAAACCGGAACGGATTCGGGGTCGATATCGGATTTCAGCCGTTCGAACGCGGTTTCGGCGTCCTCGGTAAGGCGATCGATGCGCTCCTCGGTTTCACGCCGCGCACCGGTCTCCTCGAGAACGTCGCGCAATCGCGTGATCTGCGCTTCGGTCAATTCGGGATCACCCAGGCGTTGCGTGATGAGCTCGCGACCGGTCGGACTGGAGTTTTCCCAGGCCACCGCAATCAAATAGGTATGTTTCCCTTCGCGAAGATCGTCTCCGGCGGGCTTACCGGTCTGAGCCGGATCTCCAAACACCCCCAGAATGTCGTCGCGCAATTGAAAGGCCTCACCCAACGGAAGCCCGAAATCGCTAAAACGCCGCTTCAGTTCCGCATCGGCCCCAGCCAAGGAGGCCCCCACCAGCATCGGCCGTTCGATGGTGTACTTGGCGGCCTTGAAGCGCGCCACCTTCATGGCCGTCTCACGACTGACGTCACGACGAAATTCGGCAAGGATATCAAGATACTGCCCCGCGCTGACCTCGGTGCGCATCCGGTCGAAATCCGGGCGCGCTCGCAATAGAGCGTCGGGACCCATTCCCGATCCCGTGAACAGCTCGTCGGACCAGGCCATGCACAAATCACCCAGCAGTATCGCCGCGGCGGAGCCGAAATCACGCCCGGAACCGCTCCATCTATGGAGCCGGTGCAGGCTCTCAAAGCGGCGGTGCACCGACGGCGCCCCACGCCGGGTATTCGAGTCGTCAATGAGGTCGTCGTGGATCAGAGCGGACGCCTGCAACAGTTCCAGCCCGGAAACACAGGTCAGCAGTTCCTCGGAATCACTCGCGCCCGCGGCCCGTGCGGCCCAGTAGGCGAAGACCGGCCGAACCCGTTTACCCCCTTTGAGTATGAAATCGTTGACCGCTGAGGCGTACTCTTCCAAGGCGGGATCGATGTCGGTAATGATTCGCTCCTGGCGGGCCAAGAATTGCGCCAGAATACCCTCGATACGGCTGTTCACATTCACATCTCAAGGGTAAAACTTTTTCACCTGTCCCATTGTGTGGGTCGTATTCGATGCCGTCTACAGCACTGAAACCGCATTCTCTAACGTCGGTAGGCATGACTCTAGGATTGCCGTCGACCATGCCACGCGAAGACGCCAAGATCGGCGACCTCCTGCGCCGGGACAAGCCGTGCATATCCTTTGAGATGTTTCCTCCCCGGACGGCCAAGGAGGAACGAATACTGTGGAAGACCATCCGCGCGCTGGAGCCGTTGGCGCCCGAATGGGTATCGATCACCTACGGCGCCGGAGGCAAAACCAGGGAAAGAACCGTAGAAACGACCGATCGCATCGCGACGGAAACCACCCTGCTGCCCATGGCGCATTTTACCGCCGTCGATCATTCGGTGGCCGAACTGCGCAACCTCATCGGACACTTCGCCGACGTCGGCGTGCGCAACATTCTTGCTCTTCGTGGAGACCCGCCCGGCGACCCGCAAGGCGATTGGGTACCGCACCCCGACGGCCTCAATTACGCCATTGAACTCGTGGAATTGATCAAGGAATCAGGAGACTTCTCCGTAGGGGTCGCCGCTTTCCCGGAGGGACACCCCCGTTCTCCCAGCTGGAATGCCGGAGTGCGTCATTTCGTGGACAAATGTCGCGCCGGAGCCGACTTCGCCGTCACACAGATTTTCTTCGATCCCACCGATTACCTTCGACTGCGCGATGACGCCGCCAAACTCGGATGCGATACGCCCATCATCCCAGGGGTGATGCCGGTGACAAATATTCGACAGATTGAAAAATTTGCGGAACTCACAGGAATGGTGTTTCCGCCGGCCCTCGCCGACCGCCTCCACGCGGTCAAGGACGATCGTGAGGCCATTCGCGATATCGGCGTCGAAGTCGCCTCCGACCTGTGCAATACGCTCCTGCGCGAAGGCGCGCCCGGGGTCCAGTTCGTTACTTTGAACCATTCACGCTCCACTCGGCGGGTGTGGGACCGCATTCGGCCCCTCACCGACGACTCGCCGATGGTTCCAGAAATCGCCGAGGTCCCGTAGACTCTTGTCTTGCACCGCGATCGAGGATGCCGCAAGCTGAGATCATGCATGATGCGGCTTCCACTTCCGCTGCGCCGTCTGCTAAAACAAAGGCTATGCGCACCCGGGTTCCCGCCGATTCCCTTTTGGGACGGGCCATACTGTCAAGTCAGCTACCGCCCTGGTTGGTATTGACCGCTGCCTTTCTCGCAGCAGTCGCCATACCGGGCGTCGCCCTACTCCCGACGTCATACTCCGCACTACTACTGCCGTTGCTGGGCTTGATCGTCCTCAGCGACCTTTCCTTCGGCCTGTTGGCAACACAGGTGGAAAATCTCAGTCGACGCCTACTCATGTTCGAACCCCTGGTATGTCGACTCGGGGAGGCCTCCTGGTTGGTGGCCTTCTGGCTGCTGGGAGCCCCAGGGTGGGTCCTCGCCCTCACCTGCGGATCATGCTGGCTGTACGTGCAGACGCGCAGCCGGGCCCGCCAACTCGGACTACGCCAGATGGGCATGACCACTCTCGCCGAAAGGAACGTCCGTACCACGACCGTCGCCGTCGCCTTCGCCGCGATCGTCGTAATCAACACCGCTGGAGGGGACGAATACTCCTCGTGGGTGAAAGGCGTCGCCACCATCGCCGCCACCTCATGGATGCTACTGAGTTTGTTGGGCCTATTGCAGGTCACCGTCGTCGCAGCAGCGGCGCTGAAGGACTGATCCTGCGGGAATAATCGCCCCAGGCGACACGTTGCACGGCACATGCGGATGGAAGTATGGGCTGACGTAATCAGTCCCTGGACGTTTATTCTCAAACGCCGACTCGACGACGCCCTGGGCAACCGCGACGACATCGAGGTGATCTGGCGTCCGGTAACGGTCGACCCGACCGCGCCCGAGCGAGCCGTGCCGTTGGTAGAGAACTTCCTGTCAACCCCAATGGACACGGCCGAGGTAGAGCCCTACACCACGATCATGGAGGGCATGCCGACCGCTCGGCAGCAGACCTACCTGGCTCGGATCGCCGCCGACGCCGGAATCGGACCCCGGTTCGGAGCCCTGTGGCGGATCAACTCCGACGCCGCGCAACGACTCCTGCACCTTGCCTACACGGACGGCGGTCCCACGGTGCAAAACGACGTCATGGAAACACTGCTGCAGTCGTACCACGTCGCCGGTGACGACATCTCCGACCACGACGTACTCGCCTCCATCGCCCGCGAGGCCGGCTTCCCGGGCGGCGGTGCCCTGCTCGACGGCGACCTGACCATGCGCGATTACCACGAACAGAAACTGCGTGGTCAAGGTTTGGGAGTGGAGGCCTCTCCTACGATCGTGCACCACGACCACGTCCTCAAAGGAGCCGTTAACGAGGAAGACCTCACCGAATTCCTCAATGCGCTTCCGGAGCCTCCCGAGGTTCCGGAGGAACGCGAACGCCTGCGCCTGGCCGAGTCTCTCCTCAGGCAACGCAACCCACTCGGTGCGCTGACCCTGGTGGAGCCGGTGTTGGCCGAACACCCCGAGCAGAGTGACATTCTGGAAGTGGCCGCGCGAGCCTATTTTGGTTCGGCGCAAATGAACAAGGCCCGGGCGCTCGCCGAGCGGCTGGTCGACCAGAATCCGGCCGACTTCTACGCACACCACCTGCTGGGTCGAACCCTGGTCCGATTGGGCCGTAAACAGGAGGGCCAGCGGCATCTACGTTTGGCCGGGGAAGACGACCTGAAGGATTAATCCCGCGGTGGTGGACCGATACGGCACTTCGGTCCACCACCGTGCCTTCATACTGGAGATTCGCCGGTACACGCCTGCGAAGCAGGTAGCTGCCCTATCGTGAGTTCATGCACTTCGATCCGGCGGGAAATCGCCTACAGGGACCGATACGCCGATGGCTCTCCATCGGCGTCATCGTCGTCGCGCTTGTCCTGGTCGGATCGGCCACTCTGCTGGACCGCACGATCCCCGATCTCGCCAAGCCCACCGGCAACGACGTCCTCTTGGACAACGGGGATACGGTCGCCCGAATTGAGCTCACCGAAGGATGGCGCATCGACAGGCATAGCAGCAGTCCACCCGAATCGGTGGCTCTGGAACACGGACAGGTCCGCTTCCATGCGCGCCTGGCGTCGTTTCCCACTGAGGCGACTCAATACCAAATCTGGACCGGCTTCGTGAAAACTCTGCGGGTCACCCTGCCGTCGGGCACACTCACCCCGCCGAAGGAAATCGTCTCCTCAAGCGGCGTCAAGGGACTGGCCGCTTCCTATCAAAGGGACGGCGAACACGGCGAGGTGTACGCGTTTCCCAACCAGAAGTCGAACGCAGCGGTGGAGATGATCCTGCTCGGGCCACAGGATACCGGTGATCGCAACTGGACCGCCGCGGTCGAGGTGGCCGAATCCATGACCTTCGGGGAGACCGCATGACTTCCGAATCGGCTGTATCTGCCCGGTTGGCGAGCGCCGAACCGGATCACCGTTATCACTGGTCGGCACTGTTGGTAATCCTTATCGGCTTGGCGGCGGGGGCCTGGAGTCTGGGACGAAATTTCGCCGCCACCGTGTGGGTGTTCGCGGGTGCCGCCGCCTTGAACGTGGTCTTCTTGAGTATCAGCCTCGTGGTGGGGCTATGGCTGGCGCGCCGCCTCATGCGCCCGGTGGCGGCTCCGCCGTGGTCGGGGACCTGGATCGCCGTTCTCTGGGGCGGATTGGGAGCGATCGGAATCTCCCTGGCCGCCAACACGGCGTTGACGTCGTTTGTCACCAAAGCGCTGGGTTTTGATATCGCGTCCGAATGGGGTTCCGCCCTGGTGGCTCCCATCAATGAGGAGACCGCGAAGTTGCTCGGCGTGATACTTCTGGCCGCCGTATCCACCCGTTTGGTTCGGAGTCCTTCGGACGGTTTCGTATACGGAGCGCTCGTGGGGCTCGGGTTCCAGGTGGTCGAAAACCTCACCTACGGTTTGAACTCCATTCTGGGAGCGGGCGGTGTCGATCCGGCCGCCATGAGCACACTGGTGTTCGGGCTGCGTACAGGGACGGGGTTCTGGGGTTCTCATTGGGCCATGAGCGCGGTGGCGGGAGCCGGAATCGGCTATCTTGTCGCCAACCGGGGGCGTTCTCGGTCTCGGCGTGCCACCGTCGCCGTCTCATGCTGGCTTCTGGCCATGGCGATGCACTGGCAGTTCAATTCGCCGTTGCTGTCGGATCCGCAATACCTGTTTTATGTGAAAAGTACCCTCAATCTGGTGATCGCCCTGGTGGTTTTCCTTGTCGCACGGCGGGCGTTCCGCACGCACTGGAAATACGGGGCCGCCGACGAGGTCGATCGCGGTGCTCTGTTTCCCCAGGAAGCCACGGCGCTCTCCCGACGACGGGCGCGAGCACGTTATCTCAGGCGCTATTCTCGGCCCGGCCGACAGCGGTACCTGCTGCATCTTCTGTTGCGGCGGCAACTGCGGCTGTTGGAAGATCGGGCGGCCGGTTGCCCGGGGGACGCGGCCGAGCCGCAGCGCGCCGATATCGCGGACATTCGGGCGACGATGGCCGTATCCGAGTCACACGAAAGCGGGTGAGGGTCCGCCCGTTCGGGCGAACCCTTCGGCTTTAATTCGACTCGTCGAACGACATACTGATCGAGTTGATGCAGAATCGGTCGTCGGTGGGCGTGTCAAAGCCTTCACCGTGGAAGACGTGGCCCAAGTGGCCGTCGCAGTTCGCGCAGCGCACCTCTACTCGAGGACGTTCGGGTAGCGAATGGTCCTCGATGTAACGAACCCGATCTTTCGCCAAGGGAGCGTAGAAGGCGGGCCATCCGCAGTGGCTGTCGAATTTCGTCTCCGAGGTGAACAGTTCGGCGTCGCAGGCGCGGCATCGGTACACGCCCTGGCGTTTCTCCTCTACCAGTTCGCCGCTCCACGGCCGTTCGGTGCCGCTCTCACGCAGCACGGCGTATTCGTCCGGTGTGAGGACCTCACGCCAGTTGATCTCTTCAGAACTCATAACTTCTTTGTACCCCTTTCGAGTCGGGCTACATCGCGCCCGATTCCCGAACGTGACTCACCGTATGCGTGTCGAGCGGTTCTACAGCTGTCGCAGCCGTGTGAGTTCCAGGGCGGTGCCCAGCGCCGCCTGTACCGCCTCGAAGCCTTTGTCCTCTTTCGAATCAGGGTAACCGGCTCGGTCGAGGGCCTGCTGTTGATTTTCCACTGTCAGCACCCCGTGTGCGACCGGAGTCGACTCGTCGAGGGCCACGCGTGTCAAACCGTCGGTGACCGAGCGGTTCACGTATTCGAAGTGTGCCGTCCCCCCGCGGATCACGACCCCGAGTGCCACGACCGCATCGAAACGACGGGCCAAGGCCTGCGCTACCACGGGCAGTTCCACCGCTCCCGCCACTCGGACGACTTCGGCTTCTTCCAAACCGGCGTCCTGTGCCGCCGTCAGCGCACGATCGAGCATCTGGTCCACCACCTCGCGATTCCAGGCGGTAACGGCGATTCCCAGGCTCAGCCCGCGTGCGTTAAGGTGCGCGGCTTCGGGGCGTCCGTCTCCGGCCATCAGGCGACTCCTTCCAGCTCCGTGGGCAGTCCGCTGATGAGGTGGCCCATACGGTCGCGTTTGGTCTGGAGGTATTTGAGGTTGGACGGGGTGGTGTGGTTGGGAAGCTCCATACGCCGCGTCACATTGATTCCGTGGGTCTCCAGACCGACTCTCTTGTCGGGATTGTTGGTGAGCAACCGAACGGATTGAACTCCCAGGTCGGTCAGTATGCCGGCGGCGGCCGACCATTCACGGGCGTCGGCGGGCAGCCCCAGATCCAGGTTGGCGTCCACCGTGTCGCGCCCGCTGTCCTGCAGTTGATAGGCGCGCAGCTTGTGCACCAGGCCGATTCCTCGTCCCTCGTGTCCGCGCATGTAGACGATGATTCCTCGACCCTCCGCTTCGATTTCGCGCATCGCCGCATGCAGCTGCGGCCCGCAGTCGCATCGCAGGGAACCGAAGGCGTCGCCCGTCAGGCACTCGGAGTGCAGTCGTACCAGCACGTCGCTCCCGTCGCCGACGTCGCCTTTCACCAACGCCATATGTTCGGCGTCGTCGTCGACGACCGAATAGCCGTAGGCGGTGAAGTCTCCGTATTCGGTGGGCAGTACGGCCCGTGCTTCACGCGTGACGTTACGCTCTTCGCGACGTCGCCAGGCGATCAGATCGGCGATGGTGATCAATGCCAGGCCGTGTTCGTCGGCGAAAGCCCGCAGGTCGGGTAGGCGTTTCATGGTGCCGTCATCATTGACCAGCTCGCAGATTCCGGCGACCGGTTGTTTGCCCGCCATACGCGTGAGGTCGGCGGCGGCCTCGGTGTGGCCGGGACGTTCGAGGACTCCGTCGGGGCGAGATCGCAGCGGTACGACGTGGCCGGGGCGTGTCAGATCGCTGGGAGTGGTGCTCGGCTTCGCGAGGGTCGCGATGGTGTGTGCTCGGTCGGCGGCGGAGATTCCCGTGGTCACTCCCGACTTGGCGTCCACACTGACGGCGTAGGCGGTGCCGTGTCGATCCTGGTTGTCGACATAGGCGGGGGGCAGCTGCAGCGCGTCGGCCCGCTCGGCCGGTAGCGACACGCAGATGTAGCCGGACGAATAACGGACGGTGAAGGCGAGTAGTTCCGTGTCGGCGTCCTCGGCGGGAAAGATGAGGTCACCTTCATTCTCCCGGTCCTCGTCGTCGGCCACGACGATCGGCCGACCGGCGGCGAGCGCTTCCACGGCCTCTGGGATGGTATTGAGGCGAATGTCGGACATCAGTTGCTCTTTCGTGCTTGCAGGAGCTTTTCAATGTGTTTGGCGGTGAGATCTACTTCGATATGAACGGTGTCGCCGGGGTTCTTCTTCCCCAATGTGGTGGCCGACAGAGTTTCTGGGATGAGGCTCACACTGAAGGTGTGTTCGTCGACCGCTACGACGGTGAGCGAGACGCCGTCGACGGCGATGGAGCCTTTTTCGACGATGTATCTGGTGTATTCACCGGGGAGGTCGAAGGTGACGGTCTCCCAGTTGGCCCCCGGTTCGCGGTGGGTGATCGTGGCGGTGGTGTCGACGTGGCCCTGTACCAGGTGACCGCCGAGGCGAGTGGTGAGTGTGGCGGCCCGTTCGAGGTTGACGGGGGATCCGGCTTCTAGTTTACCGAGGTCGGAACGCTCATAGGTTTCCCGCATGACGTCGGCGTGGAATTCGGCGCCGTTGATTTCGGTGACGGTGAGGCAGATTCCGTTGACGGAAATGGAGTCTCCGATGGAGGCATCGCCGGTGACCAGCGGCCCGTGGACGGTGATGCGCCCTGGCTCGGCTCGGCTGACGACCCCGAGCTCCTCGATGATTCCGGTGAACACTGTTCCCCCTACTTACTTGTCCAGTAGCAGGGCGCGGTGCCGGGCACCGGAATTCAGGGAACAGTCGGGACGGTAACGGGCGTGGCGGCACGGTGGCGCTCGGTGCGCACCGGGCTCTACACCCGTGGTGGTTTTCCTATCGCGTCTGCTCCCATCCGGACTTTCACCGTCGGCTCTGGACTCACCGGTTGCCCCCGGTTCACCAGATCCACCGATTACTGGAGGTAATCGGGTCGCGGGCTTGCGCCGTTTGCGCTCACCGCCGGTTCGGACTTTCACCGACCCCGCTGACGTATAGGTTGTCGTCTGGAATTGTGTCATATGTCCGGACTGTTTGGCTACATTTGTGCGATATAACACCGATCACGAAGGCGGCGAGCAAGGCACTCTAGCGGCTCCAGAACACGGGGCGACCTGGGCGGTGCACCGTATCGGACGGTGCGGTGGAGTAGGCTATGTAGTCGCCTATATGCGACTTTGCCTTCCCTTTCAGGTTGCTGGCTTCGGCGACGGCTTCGTGAGCGTCGGCGAAGTTGCGCTTGGTGGACAGAGCGACTCCGATAGAGAGCGTCGGCAGCGCCGAGCGGGCCGGATTCCCATTGCGGTCGGTGAAGTCGATGTACCCGACTTCCACGTCCTTATCGTCGGCCAAGTCGATGACGTGTTGGCGGAAGTTCCCGATGAGAAATCTGATCGTGGCGTCGATGTCGTCGGGCCGCGCCAGGATCGCGAAGTCGTCTCCACCCACGTGGCCGAGGAATACCGGGGCGGCGCCCGAGTCGGCCGCGGCGCTGTAGGTCGCTTCGGCCAAGGCCCGAATGAATTCGTCTCCGCGCACGAATCCGTATACGTCGTTGACCGCTTTAAAATTATCAATATCAATATAGGCGAGCGCAAAAGGGTAGGCACGCCTGATCCAGGCGGTCACCTCGCGCAGAATGCGGTCGTTGCCGGGCATGCCGGTCAAGGGGGACGCTTCGCGAACCTCCCGATGTCGCCGAATCGCCGACCCGATCCGGGCCGAGACTTCGGCCGGGTCGAACGGTTTGGCCACGACGTCGTCGGCCCCGGTTTTCAGGGCGACGATGGTTTCCGCGGCGGTCAATCTGGCCTGTGTGAAGACGATCGGCAGGGAGGCGGTCGCCGGATCGGCGCGCAGTTGCCCGGTCAAGGCCAGTCCGTCGATGAACGGAATGTCGCGTTCGATGATCAGAATCGACGGGCGTCGCACCGCGATGGACGCCAACGTCTGGTACCCGTCTCTGGCGAGCGCGGTGTCGAACCCGTCGTGGCGCAGGCGTTCAGCCAGGTACTGGGCGACATGGGCATCGGAATCAGCTATGAGCACCAGATCCTCGCCGGGAGTGGGGTCGGCGTTGGGGATGGTATCGCTCACGTGGTCACCGTTCGTTGGTCGCCGGGTTGTCAGTGGACGGTTGACGCGCCGCGTCGGCCTGTTGCCGGAGTCGTCGGGCGGCCGCGGCGGGGTCGGAGGCACCGTAGACGGCGGTACCGGCTACGAAGGCGTCGGCACCGGCCGTAGCGGCCTGTTCGATGGTATCGGCGGAGATTCCTCCGTCAACCTCAATACGGAGATCCAAGTGCCCGCTTTTTGCGTGACGACGTGCGAGCGCGACCTTGTCCAGTAGCTCAGGCATGAATTTCTGCCCGCCGAAACCGGCTTTGATCGTCATGATCAGCAGCGTGTCGAATTCCGGCAGAATGTCGAGGTAGGAATCCACCGGAGTGTCACGGTCGATCGCCAGCCCCGCCTTGGTTCCGGCCGCACGCAGGTTTTTCGCGATGGTCACCGGATCGTCGGTCGCCTCGGCATGGAACGACACGTTATAGGCGCCCAGTTCCGCATAGCCAACGGCCCATTGTGCGGGATCGTCGATCATGAGGTGACAGTCGAGCGGTACGTCGGTACTCGCGCGGAGAGCCTGAACGACCGGAGGCCCCAGCGTCAGGTTGGGCACGAAATGATTGTCCATGACGTCAACATGCAGCCAATCGACCTCTTCGGACACTCGAGCCGCCTCGTCTGCCAAGTGGGCAAAGTCCGCGGCAAGCAAACTGGGGGCAATGACGGTTGACTGTTCTGTATTCCTCACGTCGCTCACCCCTCAAGTGTAATTCAAGGCGTACGGTAACGACACGCCAGTTTGGCCTTACTCGCGCGGTGCGGAAACACGCCTTGACGATGCGGCTCTACCGTCTCATACGCGGCGTAGAAGAGCGAGGAACATGGCGTCCGTACCATGACGATGCGGCCAGAGCTGCCGATACGGCCCCGCGGTCGTATCGGGAATCTCCGACACCAGCGCCGGCGACTCGACCACTTCCACGTGACCTTCGGCCACAACGGAGTCGACGATGTCCTTGGTCTCCGCCCACAACGGCGAGCAGGTCACATAGGCGACCACTCCCCCACGACGGGTAATGCGAACGGCGTTGTGGAGCAGTGCGCGTTGCAGCCTGCTCAACTCAGCGACGTCGACCGGCTGTTTGCGCCAACGTGCCTCCGGGCGGCGACGCAGTGCCCCCAGCCCGGAACAGGGGGCGTCGACGAGCACGCGGTCGGCACCGTCCGCACGTCCCCACCGCCTTCCATCGGCTTCGACAACCTCCACCGGCATATCGGTCGTGTTCTCCCGCACCAGGTCCGCTCGGTGGGCTGCCGGCTCCACGGCCGTCACCCGTGCGGAGCGTTCCCGCGCCAGACTGCCGAGTAGAGCACTTTTACCTCCTGGACCGGCACACAGATCGACCCATGCCGCGTCACTTCCCTCGATCGCGGTGTCGGTAAGGGCCAGGGTCACCGCCTGGCTGCCCTCGTCCTGTACGCCCGCCGCCTTCGCCGCGACCGCCGGGACCCGACCGGGGTCCCCTGCCGAAAGGTACACCGCATAGGGAGACCAGCGTCCGACCTCACCACCGGTTTGGGAGGCCAGATCAGACCGTGTTATCCGCCCTGGCCGGGCGGTGAGATGCACCTGCGGAGCGCTATTGTTCTCCGCCAGAGCGGCCTCCACCTCTGACTCGGGCAGGAGCGACTCGAATTCGGCCACAATCCATTCCGGATGGGATTGATCGAATGCCAGCCGACCTCGCGTCGTCGTCGGGTCAAGGCCGGAGCTTGCCCTTGGTGTGTCCATCAGCTCCGCACGCCACTGTTCAAACGAACGGTCCGCCACCTTACGGAGTACGGCATTGGCCAGACCGGACACCTTGGGCGCCACCGCTCCCTTGACGAGCCCGACGGTTGTGGACACCGCCGCGTACGCGTCGATGCGGGTCCACAGGATCTGATAGGCACCGAGGCGGAGAGCGTCCACCAGGTCGGGACGCAGATCGGTCAGGTCCCGCCCGGAGGCGGCGGTCAAAACGGCGTCGAGCGTGCCTTGAGCGCGCAGAGTGCCGTAGGCGAGTTCGGTGGCGAGCCGGGAATCCCGCTCCGACAGGTTCGCCGCCGCCAGCGCTTTGGGTAGCACCAGGTTGGCATAGGCGTCATCGGCGCTCACCGCTCGTAGAGTGTCGAAGGCGACGCGCCGGGGATTGTTACGCCCACCTCGACGGGTCTGAGTGGGTCGACCGTTCGCTTTACTCAAACCGACCATCGCTTTCCTGAATTCCACGCGCCCATGCGGTCGCGTCCATGGCTTTCTTACCGGCCGGCTGTACCGTGCCCAGACGCACCGGATCGGTCGCGGTACCGACGAACACGGACTTCTTGGTCGTTTCCAAGCGGCCCGGTTCCAACCGAGGGCCGTCCTTGTCGACCGTCACCGGACCAAGACGGAAGCGTTCGCCCTGCCATTCGGTCCACGCACCCGGCGTCGGCGTCACGGCGCGCACCCGGCGATCCACGGCGAAGGCCGGTTCGCTCCACCGCACACGGGCGTCGGCGGAGGTGATCTTCGGAGCCAGACTCACTCCGTCGCTCGACTGCGGACGAGCGTGGATATCGTCCTCGGCCAGAGCGTTGACCACGTCGACCGCCAGGCGCGCTCCCGAGACGGACAGGCGTTCCAGCACGTCACCGGAGGTGTCCCGAGAGGAGATGGAGTCGGTGACCATGCCGAAGACCGGCCCGGTGTCCATCCCGGCCTCCAGCTGGAAAACGCTCGCACCGGTCATATCGTCACCGGAGAGAACGGCGTGTTGCACCGGGGCGGCTCCGCGCCAGGCGGGCAACAGCGAGAAATGCAGGTTGATCCAACCCAGACGAGGAATGTCCAGAGCTTCGCGCGGTACGAGTTTCCCATAGGCCACCACGACCACAAGGTCAACGTCGAGCTCACGTAGACGTTGGTGAGCCTCTTCCGTCCGCAGAGTGGTCGGCGTCCACACGTCCAGACCGCGATTCTCGGCCCACTGCGCCACCTGGGAACGGGCGACCTTGCGTCCACGTCCGCGACGTGCGTCCGGCTGTGTGAGTACCCCGACCAGTTCGTGCGGCGATTCCGCGAGCGCTTCCAGCGTCGGAACGGCTACCTGTGGTGTCCCGGCAAAAAGTATCCTCATTGTTTGAAAAACAGTCCTTGATTTCCAGATTGGGAATGTGGAGAGACTTTGACCTTTACGTTGTCGTCGTACCAGTCCTGTGCTCGGATTTCTTCCAATGCCGCACGCCGCGCCTCCTTGTCGAGGCGATCGATGAAGATAATGCCGTCCAGATGATCGGTCTCGTGCTGTAGGCAGCGGGCCATCATACCGGTACCGACGATCTGGACGGGATCGCCGTACTCGTTAAAGCCCTTGGCGATGACGTTCTGACGTCGTACCGTGTCGAAATAGAGCCCGGGAAGGGACAGACAACCCTCCGGGCCCTCCTGAAGCTCTTCATCGGGGAATTCGAGTAGTGGATTGACGATGTGGCCGACCACGTCGTCCACGTCGAAGGCAAAGACGCGCAGCCCTACTCCCAGCTGAGGGGCCGCCAAACCGGCGCCCCCTTCATCGCGCATGGTGTCGACCAGATCCTTCACCAGCTTGCGTAGCTCTTTGTCGTAGCTGGTCACCTCCTCGGCAGGTGTCCGTAGGACGGGATCTCCGTAGAGGTGAATCGGCATCACCGACATGTCGTCTCCCCTTATCGGTCGGTATCAGGGCGGCATCGTACTCAGTGTCGCACCCTGATCGGGGTGTGGTGGCGTTCCGGTCGGCGGTTGTGGCCTTCGCGTCCATCGCCAGCATCAGCACCCCGACGATCGACACGGTGGCGCATATCAACAACACCGCCAGAGTGCCTATCTCCCCCAACCAGATCATGTTCCTCACCCCCATCAGCGACGGTTTGCGCCCCGATCCGTCCCGGCTAAGCCGTGTGGGAACGAATGGCGACGTCGGAGAGCAGGCGGCGCACCAAATATCCGTACAGAATCAGCAACACGGCCACGACCAGCAACTTGTACTGCAGATCGACATCGGCGATGAGGCCGAAGGTCAGCCGGATCGGTAGGGGCGCGTCCACCAGGTTGGTATCCGACAGGCCATTGACCGTGATCACGCCACCGGCGATGACGAAGATGACCGGAATGGTGCTCTGGCCTGCCATGCGGTATATCAGCACCCCGGTCAGCATTCCGACGAAGGTGTAGACGTAGTACACGGGAAAGGTCAGCAGGCCGTCGATCAGCGTATCCGATACCGACCCGCTGACCTCCGCCCACAGGCCACCGACCAGTTTCTGCTGACTGTCCAAGGCGGTCAGAAGGAAGTACTCCCCGGTATAGCCGGCAATCGTTATGAGCGCCATGAGCGGTGGAGCCACCACCGCGAACATCAAAAAGCCGGCCGACAGTTCCCGGCGCGTCACTCCTTGAGCCACACCGGTCGGAACCAGGCTGTAGGCGATGCCGCCGGCCATAATGGCCAGAAAGATCGCCCCGGCCTGCGACAGAATCAACCAGATGGAGTAGTTGTCGAGCTCCTGAATTCGCGTATAGGCGAACAGAGCCACGTACGAGCCGAGTCCGATTGCGAGGAACCACCAGGCGAAGGCGGTGAAAAGGTACAATATCAGGCTCATACCGAAGTCTCGGGATCGATTGAGCTGTGCCATGGGTATTACCTATCCGGGTTGGTGAGGTGTATGAACAAATCCTGCAGTCCGATCGGGTTGATCTCCACTCCCTCACGGGGCAGGCGACGTCGGACGTCGTCGGGAAGTTCGACGACCGTCGCGCTCTTTGTGGGCCCCAGACGTTGTTCGGACAGCACTTCGAGCGACGCGGTGGCTCCGTCGACGGCCTCCGCACTTCCGGTCAGAGTGGCTCCCATGGTGTCCAGAGAATCCTTGTCCGAATGGAGGAGGACTCGACCCTTGTCCAGGATGATCACCTCTTCCAGCATGGAGGCCACTTCGTCGATCAGATGCGACGATAGAATCACCGTATGCGGACGGTCCATATAGGTCTGGAGCACTTCGCGATAAAAGGCGTCACGACTCGGGGCGTCCATTCCCAAGTGGACTTCGTCGTACATGATCAGGTCCGCTCCGGAGGCCAAACCGGTGATGCCCGCCAATTTGGAGCGCTGCCCTCGCGACAGTTGCGACACCTTCTTATCGAGGTCCACTTCCCATTTGTCCGCCAACGACGCGGCGTACGCGCCGTCCCAATGCGGTCGCATGTCACAGAGGTCGAATACTTCGTTGCCGTCATCGGAGTCGTCGAAGTCCCCGCCTTCTCTGATGAGGCAGACCTGCGAGACGATATCGATGTTTTCGAAGACCGTTTGACCGCCCACGGACAACGACCCCTGCGAGTGCTTACGGAATCCGGCCAGCAGGCTCAGCAGACTGGTCTTTCCCGACCCGTTCCGCCCCAACAGTCCGTAAATCTTTTCCGGCTCCAGATTCAGTGTGACCTGCGAGAGGGCGGTGGTCGCTCCGTACTTCAGGCCCAGATCGCGGGTGGAAACCGAGAAACTCATGCCGACACCTCAGCTTGATCGCGTAGATAATGAATAATGTCCTCGATGCTGATTCCCGCCGCTTGGGCGCGCTCCAACAGAGGCTCCAGTACTTCCTGAAAGAACTGTTCCCGATAATCGCTGGACAATCTGTCCCGGGCATCGTCGGCCACAAACATTCCAATACCGCGTTGTTTGTACAAAACCCCTTCATCGACCAGGTCTTTAAAGGCCTTCTGCGCGGTCGCGGGGTTGATCCGAAAAAACGAAGCGTACTCGTTCGTGGACATGATTTTTCCTCCGGGTGGCAAGGTGCCGTTCATAATGTCCGACTTGATCTGATCAGCGATCTGGCGATATATGGGTGTTCCGTCATCAAACATCTCGCCGTCTCCTGGTTCAGTACTTGAGGGGTTAATTAGCTAACTAATGAACCATAGCACCTAGAAGGTTCCACTGACAAACCCCCGGCGAGATCCGTTCCAGGACATAAAAAAGCGGCCACCCGAGGTGGCCGCTTCCGAGTTACCAGCAGGAAATCGAGACTAAGAGAAGTTCACCGCCACCTCTCCCAAAGGGCCCAGACGAGCGGAAACCCGGTCACCGGCACGCACGGCGGCCGTCGGCCCCAGTGCGCCGGTGAGCACCACGTCTCCACGCCGCAGGGGGCGGTTGCGCTCCGCCATTCTGGCCGCCAACCAGCGCAAGGCGTTGAGGGGGGAACCGAGGCAGTCACGACCGGTCCCGGTCGACACCCGCTCGTCGTTCAGCCGCATGTCCATCGTGCAGGCGGCGATGTCCAAATCCGTCAGACGACGCGGAGTATGTCCCAGAACAAAATGCGAGGCGGCCGCATTGTCGGCGATGGTGTCGACGATGGAGATGTCCCACTCGGCTATACGGCAATCGATGATTTCCAGAGCCGCGACCGCGTAGTCCACCGCCGATATCGCCTCGGCGGTGGTGACGTTCGAACGTGTGAGATCGCCACCCATGACCAGCGCGATTTCCGCCTCGATTCGTGGAGCGATGAGTCCTGACGTCGAGATGGTCCCTTCGTTGGGTATGTCCATGTAATCGAACAGCATCCCGAAGTCCGGCTGATCAACGCCGAGTTGAGCCTGAACGTCAACAGAGGTCAGACCGATCTTGCGCCCCACGATCCGCGCGCCTCGGCCGGTCACATGATGGGTGTTGACGTCCTGAACCGCATAGGCGGTTTCAATGTCGGTCGCCCCGATTACCTCTCGAACCGGCGCGACCGCGACGGCATCGCGTGCCGCCGCGCGTAGGTCCTCCGCGACCTGTTCACATGGGTCTACAGTCATGTCCTCACCTAACGATTCCCCAGCGCTCCACTACAGTATTCCGAGCCGACGAGCGAAGGCCGTCCGATGCAGCCGTTCCGCTATGACGGCTTTTCGGTATTCCTCGATCACTCCGGCAACGATATCGGCGGCCGGTTCCACGGCCGCGACCTCGCCGACCCCGTGCCCTGCGCTCCACACGTGTTTCCAGGCCTTGGCGTCCGCATGCATGTCACCGGCGAAGTCGATGTCCGGTTTATCCTCTGACAGTTCAACACCGTTGGCATGCAATGACGGACGCAACCAGTTGGCCTTGGCACCCGTGACCGCGTCGGAGGTGAACACGTCCTCCATATGAGATTCGGTAAGCATGGACTTGTACGGCCCTGCCGCCAACGACTCCTCGGCCGCAATGAAACGGGTTCCCATGTAGGCCAAGTCGGCGCCCAGGGTCTCCGCCGCTCGCACCGAGCGCCCGGTCGAGATCGCTCCCGCCGCCACGACCGGTCCAGAAAAGAACGACCGCACTTCATCGATGAACGCCGACATGGCATAGGCACCCGTATGCCCACCCGCGCCCGCCGACACCAGGACCAGTCCGTCTGCACCACGGGCGACCGCCTTGCGGGCATATGCCGGAGAATTGACGTCGGCGAAAACCAGTCCCCCATAGTCGTGCACATCGTCCACGACCCGTTGCGGGCCTCCCAGAGCGGTGATGACCAGACGCGGTTGGAAGTGTTTGACCAGCTCCAGTTCCGCGTCAAAGCGACCGTAGGTGGAGTGTGTCAGCATGTTGAACGCCCACGGAGCGCTCGGCACACCGTCCTTGACGTCGGATTCCAGGCCGGTGGTAATGGTGTCGAACCAGGAGTGGAGGTCCTCCAGGGTACGGCCGTTGGGGCCCGGAAGCGACCCGATCACGCCGCTGCGGCACGCGGCGAGAACCAGATCGGGGCCGGACACCAGGAACATCGGGGCGGCTATGACGGGCAGTTTCAGTTGGTCGACAAGTCGAGACCAAGCGTCGTTCACGTCTCATCCTTTCGCATCGGTGGTCATTCCGGGGGCTTCGAGGCGAGACGGAGAGGCGCGTTCGCCGAGCGACTGGGCAGAGGAGTTCGTGACTTATCCACCGCCCTTGCGGCGCCGACCTCCTCCGCGTACCTCTAGGCCGCCGTCGGAGGGAATGACCGCGGCGGTAGTGAAAGGGCTGGCCTCCCGAGAGGCCAAGGTGACGTAGAGCGACGCATGATCCTGAGGTTCGGAGAGGAAACCCAAGGGAACGGTTTTCTCCACCATCGACTCAAATCCGTCCAATTCAGAAAGCTGCTTGTCCTTGCCCGCCCCCTCGACTCCCGACAACGGGGTTCGGGTGGCCCCGGGAGCCACGGCATTGACCCGCACGTCGGGGGCCAGTTCGAAGGCTAGCTGACGTACCGTGCCCACAAGAGCGTGCTTGGCGCTGACGTAGAGGATTCCGCCTCCCCCCGAGTACAGCGACGACGAGGAGAGAGTGAAAATAAGCGATCCCCGGGTCGAACGCAACTCCTCCACCGCCGCCCGTGCGGCCAGAAGGTAACCCTTGACGTTGACGTCGAACAGTTCATCGAAACGCTCGCCGATCGCGTCACCGTCCATGTCCTCCAACCCCTGAAAGAAGTCGTACACGCCGGCGTTGGGAATCATGGTGTCCAGGCGACCGAAGGTCGCCAAGGTGTCGGAGACGACGCGCCTATTGCTGTCCCACTCCCGCACGTCTCCCAGAGTCGTGATCACCGATTCACCGTGATCGGCGTGCAAGCGTTTAGCCTGGTCTTTATCGCGTAGCAGGACCCCGACACAAGCGCCCTCGGCGACGAATCGGTCGACCACGGCACGACCGATACCGGACCCTCCACCGGTCACTATGGCGACGTAACCGTCCAGTTGTCCCATGCGTCCCCCTAGAAGAAAGTATTGAGGTTTTTAGACAACAAAATATTCTGAACGGTCAAGACTCGGCGGGCCACCAGCTTCCATCCGTGCCCGTCGTGCGACCACAGATCCTCGCGGCGACCGTGGATAATGTCCTGATCACGCTCGTTACGGTTGCGCACGTTCTCAAAGGCCGACAGCACCGCCCTCTCCCCGCCCGAGGTTTCGAAGACCTCGATATTGGAGACCAGATGGACATGGCGGGTAGCGGGATTGTCCGCCCAGGCCGACGGCTCGGCATACCGTCGCATGCGGACGACGATCTCGTCCATGTGATCGTCGAAGTACGCCATGTCTCCGTAGGCATAGGTTCCCCGCTTGTCGTCGCGACGGCGAGTCTGGCGTTCCGGCATCCAGTAGTGGATATCGGGATGCAGCATCTCCGCCCAACGGGTGTAGTCCTCCTCGTCAAGCAGGCGTGCTTCGCGATGGAGGAGAAGGACCATGGCTTCACGTTCGGCTCCTCGGACGGGGCGATCCCAGTCGATGCCGTAATCCTCCGCGGCGCGCGCTCGACTCATGATCGGCCCCCGGGCGGTGCGGAGGGCGCCTTCTGCAGGTCCTCCCAGTTGTCGTACATCATGAACTCCCGCCAACGCTGATAGAACATGCGTTGATTGGCGTCGTTCAGGCTGCCGCGATAAACGTGGCCGGGAAGCTGCGGGTCGGTCTCGGCGCTGCGCAGACCCAAACCGTAATGCAGGGGCTGATGGCGCGTCACGAAACCCTGATTCTGCCCGGTGCAGTACTCCCAGTTTTCTCCATCGTCCATCTCGAAGATCCCGCCGGGAGAAAAGGTCATCATCGTTCCCTTGCGGTACAACTCCTTGATCTCCTCAGGCATGTTCTTGTTCACCAAGGTCCAGGTGTACAACTCGATGCTGTTCGGACCGGTCGGCTGCCATACCCGGAACGAGGCCTGTCCCGGTAGAAAGGAGAAGTTGGGAAACACGTTGCACGACGACACCGCTCCGACCATGCGGGCCCGGACCTCGCCGAGGCGTTCCCTGCGTGCCTCATAACGGTCGAAGACGTACTGGGTCAAGGCATCGTATCCCAGCGTGCGGGTGTTCCCGACCTTGTCCTGATTCGTCTCGATACCGTGGCCGAACACGCTCGCGTGGAAGGCACGCTCCTCATAGTGTTTACCAAGCTCGACTCCCCCACCGAGCACGGCGGAGGCGCCCGACTGATGCGTCCAATAGGCGTGCAGGATGTCCCCGACGAAGTTCTCGGCGGGAAACTTCCAGTTGGCCCGCATCTGCGACCGTATGGCACCGCCGATGAACTCCGTACCGCCCTCCTCGTTGTCCAACATGACATCGAGGTAATACGTGAAGGGACCGAACCACTCTGCCAAGCTCGGCGCGTCAGGGTCGAAGGTACCGAATATGAGTCCCTTGTATTCGTCCACTTGCGCAACCGGGGTCAGTCCAATGCCGGTGGCCTCGAAGTCGGGATCGGTGTCGTACACGCCTCCGTCGGTCCCTCGGAGACGACCGTCGAGTCCGAACGACCAACCGTGATAATTACAGATGAAGCCACGCGCCTTCTCCCCCGCGTCGGCCATGCAGACGCGGTTTCCCCGATGCGGGCAGGAATTGACCAGCGCACGTACACTCTTGTCACGTTGGCGCACGACGATGACGTCGTCTTCCCCCATACGGGTGCGCACGAAGTCGCCCGGCTTGGGGATCTGGCTCTCGTGGGCGAGGAACAACCAGGACCGAGCGAAGATCTGTCGCAATTCGGCACGGTACACCTCCGGATCGACGAATACCGACCGATCGACGGTGCAGCGTTCCGGGTTCACCAAATCCGCGAATTCGGGGTACGCTCCGGCCTGCGGATAAACCGGACTCATCTCCGGGGGCTGTGGTCGCGCTACGCTCATTGGTCGACTCCTTCTCCCTCGGGAAGCTCGACGTAGACCATCCCGTCCACCTCGTGCACCGGATAGAAGGTGAGGTTGGGGCAGTCGCTGGGCGCTTGATGGGCCTGACCGGTGGAGAGGTCGAATTCAGCAAAGTGGACTGAGCAGATGACGCGATCGTCTTCGACCCAGCCGTCCGACAGGAGTCCGGCGCGATGCGGGCATTGGTCCGGGAAGGCGAAAATGTCGCCGCGTGAGTCACGCGTGAGCCCGACGGCACTACCGGAGTCCAGCTCCGCCCGAACGACCTCTTCGGCTTCCACCACGTCGGCAGGGCAGATTTCGACTTTAGGCACGGCCCGACACCTCCAATTCGGCCAGTCCCATGCCGGTGACCCATTCGGGGATGGCTTCGTAGGCGACGGTGCTTCCGCCTGCCGCCCCACATACGCCCATGGCGCACAGGAAGGTACGGATCTCCATGGCGCCGTTGCCGGCCTGTTCGGTGATCTCCTCGTCGCTCAGACCAAGGAGCCGATCGACGTCGCCGTTATTGAGAGCGTCCAGAATCATGGCGTCGAAATCCGGGTTGACCCTGCCCATGTTTTCGTCGCCGACCCAATGGCTGATGCCGCCCGAACCGATCACGACCACCCGCTCGTCCTGATCGAAGGCGTCGATCGCTCGACGTATCTGCTGACCGAGTTCCCAGGCGCGCGCCAAGGGGAGATACGGGTCGACACCGCAGGCCAACATGAGGGCCACGGTCGAGATCTGGGGGTGTGGTTCGAGGAGGAGCTGATGCGGTACGGCGATGGAGTGATCGACCGTCATCGCCCGTCCGACCGCGTAGTCGAAACCGTTGGCGAAGCCGTGTTCCGAAATATGAGTTCCCAGGGGCCCGTTGGCCTTAATCGGCCCCCGCTTCAAGCCGGGTAGTTGGTCGATCGGGCCCTCGAGATCCCCGGTGGAGATCACGTAACGGGGCAGACAGGTGGGCCCGAAGAGTATGTAGTGGTCGCAACCGATGATGAGCGCCGAGGTGGCGTCCAACTCACCGATACGATCGCTGATCGTCCGGTAGGCCGCCTGCACCGTCTCTTTCTGCTGGGGGTCGGGGCCATCGGGATTGAAGTACATGACCGGGTTGTGCGGGACGACGAATCCCCCGACGACGTGAGCCATACTGATTCCTCCTACTGTCGCATCGCTGCGAGATAGTCGTCATTTGATCGTCCACTTTGCAGCCAATAACCCCAGGTCAACATGGTATTGACACCTTCATTGGCCAGTGTGCGCACTTCATAGCCCAGGATGGCTTGACGTTCGTCCTCGCTGAGTCGGTAACGCTTGAGAAACCTGTCGGGTTCGGTGGAGAACAGCTTGAGGTTGGCCCGATTGGTCGACAGGTCGTAGAGAACCTTTTCGAGGATGTCGCGGTTCATTCCACACCTCCCTTGACGGTGAGGAAGTCCCGGAGCGCCGCCATAAAGGCGTCACGTTTTTCAATCTGCACCCAGTGGCCGCAGCGCCCGAAAGCCACCAGTTGCGAATTGGGGAGTGACTCGAAGAGATCGAGGGCCCGCGCGAACGGCACGACACGGTCTTCACGTCCGTGCAGAATCAGTGCGGGTTGTTCGACCGATTCCAAGCGCTCCAGGGGGATACCCTTCACCATGGGGTTGGATTCAGTGGGCTGCGGCATCAGCCGCCGAAAGGCCTCCATGGCTCCGGGACGGGTCGCGGCCTCGAATCGTTTGTCGACCAAATCCGACGTGATCAGGGAGGCGTCATAGGGAAAGTAGCTGAGTGCCCGCTCCATGCTGTCGCGGCTTCCGTCGAATTCACCTTGGGCACGCAGACCGTCGGTCATGGGAAAGGTACCGCAGGGCGTACCCATCAGCACCAATCTCTCAATACGGTCCGGATGCGACATGGCCGTCGCCAAACCAAGCGCACCACCGAAGGAATTGCCTACAATCGACACCTTTTCCAGATTCAGAGCGTCCAGGATGCCGATGAGGTGCTTTACCCAGAGTTTGATGTTGTAACGAGCATCCGGTTTGAGTTCGCTGTGCCCGAATCCGGCGATGTCGGGGGCGATCACTCGGCAATGCTCGGACAGTTCATCGACGATTCCGGCCCAGTTCGACCAAGCCGATACCCCGGCCCCGGATCCGTGTAGCAGCACAACCGGATCACCGGTCCCCTTGTCGTGATAATTCGTTTCGTGTTCCGCCGCCACGAGGGTTTTACCAAGCGGCGCAATCGTTTCGGTCGACGATGCTGGCGTCATACCTCACCTTCCGTTCGCTGCAGATTGAACGTACCATACCGTTCGGTATGTCACAAGACTTAATACATCGGCATTCATTGTTTACATAGGGACGAGGATCAGTCAATATCAGTATGGGACAAGAGAAGAGATTTCTAGCGTTTTTCGAAATCAAGACCCTGTCGATACACGCCCACACCTCTCGTCACCACATCGCTCCGCCTAGGACATCAAGTTCGACCCTCGTGGCCGGCCGAGCGCAGTACCATTTGGTATTGACAGTAATGGAATTCACATCTAGCCTGAGCACAAAGCTGTTCCACGATTTCGGTAACGCGAACAATCGTCCTCCACGATGTGCCGCAACGCATCCGTCGCTCTCAACACTCGGCCGACGGCAGACGCGGCCGTCGCGGAGATCCACCCCGCGACGAACCGCGAGGTCGCTTTACCGACACTCCACATTTTGGGAGGGACAATGACGTTCAACCGACACCCCGAACCACACGGGATCGGAGAGTCGCGACCCGAGTTCTCCGATCTTCTCAGTATGTTCCGCCATGCCTGCGCGACGACCCCGGATACACCCGCACTGGTTCATCGCGACCGGACGTGGACCTATGCCGAGGAAGCGAGCGCCGTCTGGGCGCTGGCGCGTCGCCTCCACGCAGCCAGCGTCCACGGCCGCAATGTGGCTCTGATGATCGGCAACTCCCCCGAATACCACGTTGCGTTCTGGGCCATCCTGGCAGCGGGAGGAATTCCCTGCCTGTTCAACGTCAACTACCCGGCTCCCGCCCTACGACCGCTGTTCGACGACACCGACCCTCGCCTCGCTCTGGTAACCGCCGAATCGATGGAGGTGACCAAAGACGTCGCCGATACCGAACGCTGCGCGATCATTGATCTGAGTTCCCCTGAGTCAACCATTGACCGGCTCGTATCCGATTCCGTCGATGACGACGGCTACTGCCCCGGCGAGAGCGACCGCGCCCTCATCATGTTTTCCGGCGGCACGACGGGCGGTTCGAAGTCCATCCCCCACACTCATCGGGCGATGATGGATTCGGTGCGCCGGATGGAATGGGGGTGGCCCACCCCCGCGCGTGGCGACGTCTGGCTGCCCGTCGCGCCGTTCTTTCATATATACGGATTCCTGCACGGTGTGGCCAATCCCGTGTTCGGTAGAGCCTCGATCGTAGTGCCCGAACGCTTCCAGCCCGACCATGTGGTGGATTTGATGGGCAAACACCGAGTCACCGTCTTCGGTGGTGGACCGCCCGCCATTTACAACGCCCTTCTGTCCGCCGAGAACTTCGATTCCACCGACTTGAGTACTTTGCGCTCCTGTCCGGCAGGTGGGGCCCCGTTCCCGGTCGAACTGCTACGCCGCTGGAAAGAACGCAGTGGGATCGATATTTTCGAAGGCTACGGAATGACCGAAATCGCTCCCCTGACGGTCAATACCGCCACGTTTGGAGCCAAGGCCGGAACGGTCGGCACCGCCGCTCCCGATGTCGACGTCGAGATCACCGAAATCGGGCATCGTGACCGCGTTCTCGCTCCCGGACAGAAAGGCGAAATCCGAGTCAAGGGACCACACCTCTTCGCGGCGTACCTCAATCGCCCGGACGACACCGCCGCGGCGTTCACTGACGGCTACCTTTACACCGGCGATGTAGGACACCTGGACGAGGACGGTTTTCTCACCATAAGCGACCGTCTGAAGGACGTCATCTTCGTGAAAGGCTTCAACGTCTTCCCTCGGGAAGTGGAGGAGGTTCTGACGAACCATCCCGCCGTCGACGCGGTCGGGGTCGTCGGCATTCCACACGACCGGACCGACGAACAGGTGATCGCCTTTGTCACTCCCGGCGACGCGGAGCCGGACGTGGAACGGCTGCAGCAACACTGCGCGGAACACCTCGTCGCCTATAAACAACCGGCGCATATTCACCTCGTGGATCGACTTCCACTGACAGGTGCCCGCAAACTGGATCGTATGGCGTTGCGACGATCCGCCCTGGACCTACACTCCGAGTCCGCCTCGGTGTGACCTCCATACGACGTCGAGTGGGGGAGCAATCGCATGGATCGCTCCCCCCCCACTCAACTTTTTCTCTACCTATCTGCAGAGGTTAGCTCATTAGTACCAACCGGTGGCCTCCGAATGGGACCAGGCACCGCATGGAGTTCCGTAGCGTTCGGAAATGTAGTCCAAGCCCCAGGTAATCTGAGTGGCCGGGTTCGTTTGCCAATCGTCGCCGGCGGAGGCCATCTTGCTTCCCGGTAGCGCTTGTGGGATCCCGTATGCTCCGGAGCTGGGGTTGGTGGCCGATTCATTCCATTGCGACTCACGGTTCCAGAGGTTGACGAGGCATTCGACTTCGCCCATGCCCCAACCGCGTTCCAAGGTCAGGGTGCAGCCCATCGCCCGATTGCCGGAGTATGAGGAGCAGTCGCCCGAGATGGGAACAGATCCGTTGTCCGGTTCCGGCTCCGGCTCAGGTTCAGGCTCGGGTTTCGGCTCCGGTTCGGGTTCCGGATCCGGCTCTTCCTCTTCTTCCTCAGGCTCTGGCTCGGGTTCCGGCTCCGGTTCGATGATGGAGTCCATCTCATCGACCTCTTCCCAGCTATAGCTGGCGGCCATACCTTCAGCCACGATGTCCTGGGCCATCTTCTCCTCGTGGGAACGATCGTCGATGTCCCGAATCGCACCGGCCGTACCAACGGCACTGACGGTGGCGACGATCGTGGCCAAAGCGGTGGCGACGACACGATGCCGCAGTACGCCACCGACGGTGCCGAGAAATCCCCGGTGACTGTGTTTAGCATTGCCCGTCTGGTCTTCGGACGGGGAGGAACTACCCTTCGTCGTTTGCATTCGGGCAAGAATAATCAGAAAAATTCGCCCTACAACCTGCACAAACATCTCAGGAATCACTCAGAGAGCGTAGAGACTCCCCCGGGAGGGGGCTTTGGGCGAAAAATACGATAGTCGCGCTTTCCGCCCGTGTGCGACGATTGCCGCCCTCTACGCGAAGCGGTTGGGCCGAACGGATGACCGCCAACCGGACTCGCGCACGGAATTCCTTATTCGAAGGTTTTCGCGTCACACGTCATAGTCCGCCTCACCGCCCCTGCTGACTCCCCCGCCGCATCTGCCTCCGCGATCGGCAACGGCACTCTCCGCACGCTTCCGTCTACTAGAGGCAACTGCGATCACATCCGCAATATGGATGCGCAGATTGAGTATTGAGAACCTATACAATGAGTTTGATCAGTACACCCTCTGTTGGTAGTTGTATATGAATTCTTCCATTGACCCCACCGTGCAACAGGCACGGCATGAGCTCACCGTGGAGCTTGTCGATTTCTTCAGCGCCCACGGTTTCAATGCGTTCACAATGGAGAGTGCGACTGGAGAGCCCGGCGTGGAGGTACACACCTATCGCGGGCCGTCGGACGACGTCAAAGCCTACGTTGCGTGGTATCCAGGGCATGCCGCCATCGACAGGCAGGCAGCCGAGATCAGGTCCGGTCGCTTCGGCCCGAGCGCACAGACGGACGTTGAGCTCTCGTCCGCGAACCAGACGGCCGCACTGGCTCAGGCTCTGACGGCGGCCGGTTACCTCGTCGTCTCGGTGGCTTTCGACGGTTCCGACCTCACCCTGGTGGTCCGGCCCGGCACCAAGCACCGCTTGCGCCAACGAACGTCCTCTCCCGGTGAATAACGTGTGTTTGCCTCACGCACCATCGAACGAACGGCGGACGAGGCTGTATTCAATATGCGGAATTGCGGACCGTAGCCCCGCCGGATATCATCCGTGACACCACGCCCGCGAATCCGATGCGGCGGACACCGCACATCAACCAAGGACCGCATGTCATGACCGACCACGGGCCCGCTCCCGAAAACGTCGCCGTACTTGTCTGTATCGGCGGCCGCTCACGACGCATGAACGGCGTTTCGAAGCCCGACCTCCGTATCGGCACCGAAACGATTCTGGAGCGTCTCGTCCACGCGACTTCGGGAGCCGCCCAACATCTCGCCGTGGGCCATCGCGATACCGCGCTGCCACCCCTACCGGAGACGGTCTCGCACTTCGTAGAACGCCCACCGTACAGCGGACCCGCCTTCGCGCTCGCTCAAGCGGCGATGACGGTGCCCCGGCACCAACCCTGGATCGCCTTGTTGGCAGGCGATCTGCCCTATTTCGACTCAGCGGCCTTTACGGCGTTGCGGTGCGCCGCACGACCTGATCGAGTCACCGCGTTTACGGATGAAACCGGAAGACCCCAATGGTTGACGGCACTCTGGCCGCGTTCCCTCTTGGTCGACCAAGCGGAAACGGTCGAACCCAACGGTCCCATGCGCTCCCTCTACCAGGAGGTCGAAATTCAGTCGCTCACCTGGAACGAATCACCCCGCCCCTGGCAGGACTGCGACACCTTCGCCGAACTTCACCGGGCCAGACGAATTCTCGCTTGAGGCCGTTTCACAGACGGACCGGCGGCCGTCACCTCCCACCAAGATTCGTACCGGAATACCGCATGCTCACCCGTACCGAACGGCCGGGTGTATTAGGCTGGCACGTGGGTCCAACCGCCGAAATGCCGAGTGGACAGGAGCGCGGACATGACAAAAGGTTCCCGAGCCAAACGTCTGAAGATCTCATCGCCGGAAGACGACGCCGTAGGGATTCCAGCGGTCGTCAACAGTATCTGGTCGGCCCAAAAACAGATGGGTCCGCGTCGGTGGTTCCCCATCCTCAAAGCGCTGAACAAAGACGGCGGAATCGACTGCCCCAGCTGTGCCTGGCCCGACCCCGAGCGGCGACGGCCGGCGGAATTCTGCGAAAACGGCGCCAAAGCCATCGCGGAGGAGGCGACCGCGCGCGGCATCGGTGCCGATTTCTTTGCTCGACATTCGGTAGAGGAACTGTCCCAGCGAAGTGGCTACTGGCTGGGACAGCAAGGCCGCCTCACCGAACCGCTCTACCTCGACGCCGACGCCACCCATTACCGCCCCATCTCCTGGGAGGAGGCGTACGCGCTCGTCGCCGACGAACTCGACAACCTCGACAGTCCCGATCAAGCGGTCTTCTATACCTCCGGACGCACCGGAAACGAAGCGGCCTTCCTCTACCAGCTCTTCGCTCGTAAACTCGGCACCAACAACCTCCCCGACTGTTCGAACATGTGCCACGAGTCGACGTCATCGGCGTTGTCGGAAACCATCGGCATCGGCAAGGGCTCCGTGCTGTTCGACGACTTCCACCACACCGACCTCATCGTGGTCGTCGGCCAGAACCCCGGTACGAACCACCCGCGAATGCTGACGACTCTCGAAGAGGCCAAACGTCAGGGCGCCCGGATCGTATCGATCAATCCGCTGCCCGAGACAGGATTGGAAAGGTACCACGATCCACAGTCGATTCGAGGTCTGGTCGGTCCCGGAACCCAACTGTCCGACCTCCACCTACCGATTCGAGTCGGTGGAGATCTGGCGCTCTTCAGCGCTCTCAACCGATCTCTCATTGAGGCCGAAGCAGTCGACGGTGATTTCATCGAGACGTACACCGACGGATACCACGACTACTCCGAGGCGTTGCTGTCCACTCCCGCAGAGGAATTCTGGGAGAAGATCGACGACTACACCGGCCTGGCACGATACGAGATCGATCAACTACTGTCTCTCATCCAGCGTTCCCGTTCGGTCATCGTATGTTGGGCCATGGGCCTCACCCAGCACGAACACTCCGTCCCCACCCTGCGGGAAGTGGTCAACCATCTACTGCTGCGCGGCAATATCGGCAAGCCCGGATCCGGACTGTGTCCCGTACGCGGGCACTCCAACGTGCAAGGGGACCGAACCATGGGCATTTGGGAGCGCCCACCACGTGCGTTCCTGGACGCGCTCGCCCGCGAGTTCGATTTCGAACCTCCGCGGGAGGACGGTCTGGATACCGTCAACGCGATTCGGGCCATGCGTGCGGGAGAGGTCCGTTTCTTCATGGCCATGGGCGGCAACTTCGTCTCCGCCGGCCCCGACACCGAAGTGACCGAAGCGGCCATGCGCAACTGTGAGTTGAGCGTCCAGGTATCGACGAAGCTGAACCGTTCGCACGTGGTGACCGGGCGTCGGGCACTGATCCTTCCCGCTCTGGGTCGTACCGACCGCGATCACCAAGCCGGTGGGGAGCAATTCGTTACCGTGGAGGATTCCTTCAGCAAGGTGCACACGTCGCAAGGCAAGGTGGCGCCGATCGGTCGGACGATGAAAAGCGAACCCGCCATCGTCTGCGACCTGGCCGAGGCGGTGTTCGGTGCGGACGACTCCATAGAATGGAGTGATTTGAAAGCCGACTACGACCGCATTCGCGACCACATATCCCGGATCGTCCCCGGGTTTGAGGATTTCAACCGCAGAGTACGTGAACCCAATGGTTTCACCCTTCCCCACCCGCCGCGTGACAGTCGTACGTTCCCCACCGACACCGGCCGGGCCAACCTCACGTCCAATCGCCTGCGAGCACCCTCGGTCAAACCGGACGAGTTGATCCTGCAGACCTTGCGCTCGCACGATCAGTTCAATACCACGATTTACGGCTTGAACGACCGATACCGGGGTGTACATCATGGACGTCAGGTGGTGTTCGTCAATCCCGTCGACGCCACAAGGCGGAGTCTTGAGGACGGAGCCACGGTGGATTTGATATCGATTGATGCCGATGGAAAGGAACGAAGAGCGTCACGTTTTCGCCTGGTTCATTACCCTACGGCGAAGGGGTGCGCGGCGGCGTATTACCCGGAGACCAACGTCCTGGTGTCGCTGGATTCGGTGGCCGAGCAGTCCAATACGCCCGCGTCGAAATCAGTTCCGATTCGTCTGGAACGCAGTTCCGTCGTGGCGCGGAGCTAGGTATGGGCCGTCGTGTCACCCGCCGCCGGATTACCGCCGTACGCGATGATCGTCCCCGCTCAACTCTGGATTCGGTGATCGTGGAGGAGCCGTTGGAAATTCGTATCTCCCAGGCGTCCTATACGACCACGATGCGCACCCCGGGAGACGATTTCGACTTCACCTGTGGGCATCTGTACACCGAAGGGGTCATCGTGCGGGCCGACGACCTCGTCTCCGTCGGATACTGCCGTCGCAACGGGGCGGACGTTTACAACATTGTGGACGTCCGGTTGGCCGATCACATCACGGCGCCGTGTGCCCGGGACCATCCGGTCACCAGTGCCTGCGGCGTGTGTGGATCGACGTCGATTGCCGACATCATGGATCGGATACCTCGACAAAACGTAGGCACTGAGCGTATCTCTCGGCGGCAACTCGTCGACATGCATCGGAGGATGCGCCCCGCGCAAAAGCTGTTCGATCGAACCGGCGGCAATCACGCCGCCGCACTCTTCGACGACGCCGGAGAACCGGCGGTCGTTCGGGAGGACATCGGGCGTCATAACGCCGTCGACAAGGTCATCGGTTGGGCGTGGCGGGAAGGTCGCCTTCCGCTGCGCGGTGACAGTCTGGCCGTCACCAGTCGGGCCTCGTTCGACATCGTCCAGAAGGCCGCCATGGCCGGGATCGGTCTCCTGTCGGTCGTCTCTGCTCCCTCGTCGCTCGCGGTGGATCTCGCGGCGCAGGCGGGGATGACCTTGGTGGCGTTCAATCGTGGTGACCGTTTCAATGTCTACACTCACCCGGAACGCATCGACGGGCTACTGGATCCATAGGTTTAGGCGGAGGGGTCGTTTCAACGCGAGCGCCAATAGCCGAGGGCGTGTACTCGGTTTTTGGGGAGTCCCAGTTCCTTGCGGGCGAATGATGCCAGCGTACGGGTGACGGCGGCTTCACAGGCGATCCAGACGTAGGCTCGTTCCGGTTCCATGATCGCGTCGGGAAGCACGGCTCTAACCTCGTCGGTGAGTGCCTGCCCTTGGTTTTTTCGTGGAACCCAGTGAATCTCATGGTGGTCGGCGACGGTTGCGAGGGGTATGTCGGTATCGGATTCGTGGCCGGTTTCCAACCAGACGGTTGCGGGCAATTCGGAGTGGTGGCGAAGCAGCGAGTTGATCGCCGGGATCGAGGCGGGGTCACCGATAAGGTAGAGGTGCTCAGGTGCCGGATCGGGGCCGGTAAAGCCGGTTCCCTGCACCGTTGCCTCGATGGTGTCACCGGGCTGTGCGGTTCGGGCCCAATTGGCGGCGCAGCCGTCGTGCAGTGCGAAATCGAGGCTGAAGGTTCCCTTCTGAGGGTTCGGGTTCACGACGGTGTAGGCGCGTTGATGTGGTTTCCCGCCGTTGTCGAACCACAGACGTATCCACATTGTCGGGTGCGGATCGATCTGCTGGAGCAGGCCGCCGTCATCGCAGTGTACGCGACGATAATGGTCGGTTATTTGTTCGGCATCGGTAACGGTCACGGTGAAGTCCTTGCTCCCCATGAGTTTCAGTACGAACCCCTCGACTCCACGTCCCACGTATTACGTCCTTCCCACGGTTTGCTCACACCGCGATGCGCCTCGTTCATATGTTCCATAAGTTAGGTTAGACTATCCTTATCTAATGGAAAGGACGGGGATGGCGTTCACTCTGTATCGGGACGACTGGGGAGTTCCTCACCTCTGGAGCGACGATCCGATCGAGCTGTCCCTTGCTCAAGGTTGGGAGGCCGCAGCCGACAGAGGAATACAGATCGAGTCGGAACGACGACGCGCAGAAGGACGTTCCGCCGCGGTTCGGGGACGAACCGACCTCGATTGGGATCGCTTCGCCCGACAGGCTCGCATCGACGATACCGGTTACCGCGCCTACCAATGCCTTGACCGGGATACCGCTACCTGGGTACACGCCTATACCGAAGGTATCAATCTCTACCTCGCCACTCACGACACCGGTGTCGCAGCCTGGAATCCCTGGACCCCATTGTCCATTTGGCTGTCTCACCACATCCTTTTCGGTTCGGGATTTCCCGCAAAGCTCTGGCGCGACCGAGTGGCCACCGTCCTCGGCGAGGAGGCCGTTGACCTCTTCGCCACCGACGGCCCGAATTCCGCCGGAAGCAATGGATGGTTGATCCCGGGGCACCGAACCGCCCATGGTCACCCCATTCTCGCCGGGGATCCCCACCGCATCATCGAACGCCCCGGTCTCTATCAACAAATTCGCTTGGCCTGTCCCGACTTCGACGTGCTCGGCTTCGCCGTACCGGGAGTCCCGGGAATTCCCCACTTCGGGCATACCGGAACAGCGGCCTGGGGAATCACCAATGCCATGGCCGACAGTCAGGACCTCTTCTGGGAACAACTGCGATTTCACCACGATGGTCACGTGACCGCACTCGGCCCAGACGGGGACGAACCCGTGCACGTGCATCAGGAGACGATCAAGGTCTCTGACGGCACGAGCGAGACGGTCACGGTCATGGAAACGGAACGCGGGCCCGTTATCGCCGGCAATAACGACACTGGATGGTTGAGCCTGCGATGTCCCAGTCGGTCGGAAAAAGATCTAGGTTTCGCCGCTCTACCGGAACTTTTGCGGGCCAATACCATTGCTGATATCGACAACGCCGTCGACCACTGGGTCTTGCCGGTCAACGTCGTCATGGCCGCCGACGCCCGTGGCGGACACCTGCATCGCGTCGCCGGTCGCGTCCCGTCTCGCGATCGCGCCGACGCGATCCGACCCCGTTCGGCCCGGAATCGCCGTTACCGGTGGCCGGACGGAATGGCCAAGCTGCCGCGTCACAACATTACCGACATGGCCGTCATGGCAAACGACAGTGATCTGGTGGGGCACTTGGGGATCGAATTCGCCCCACCGCACCGAGCGAACCGCATTCGGACGTTGCTCAACACGGCGGAGAAATGGACGTCAGACGATATGGAACGGGTATTCACCGACACGCTGTTGCCGTCCGCCGAGCCCCTCGTACGCGCGGTTTCGCGCCAGAACTCGTTGACCCCCGCCGCGTCTCGCCTACAACACCGCTTGTCCCAGTGGGATCGGCGTATGGAGGCCGGAAGCATGGAGGCGACCTGGTTTGCCCGGCTGCGCTCGCAGGTGGTCGCCGCCATCGCCGATGTGCCGAATTTTTCGGCCCTGGCGGACGATCCGAACACGTCGGGGGTATTTCAAGCGTGGCTGAGTCTACGTCCACGCATCGCCTTCACGCTCGAATATCTCCTTTCGCGGGACAACCTTCTCCTAGCCCACGACCAGGTGGAGGCGATCGTCGCTGACGCTTTGGAACGGACCGCTGCTGAAAACGAAACGGTTCCTCCGTGGGGATCAGTGCATACCGTATCGGTCTGGCAGAGCGAGATGGGTCGAGAGGACCGCCTCGAGATCGGCGGCGATCACGACTGTGTGCTCTCCACGACCAGCGTTCCGGGAGTGACCGATGGCTGCGTGCGTGGACCTGCCGCTCGGTGGGTTTGGGACCTGTCGTCGCGAGACCGCAGTCGCTGGATCGTCCCGTTCGGGGCGTCCGGCGTCGTGGGCAACCCGCATGAAAGCGACCAACTTCCCCTATGGCAACAGGGATGTCTTATTCGTGTCGTCACCGATTGGCAAGAGCTACACAAGGAGTTCACTATGACCGAAACTCAGACCCTGACAATGCGACGAGCCACGTTCACCCACCGAATTCCAGATTTCGGAACAGTGCGACTCGTTGAAGTGAACCCGGACGCCGATATCGATCTCATCCATCGATGGGTTCATGAGCCGCGTGCCCGCTTCTGGGGCATGAACGACCTCGATAAGGAACAAGTCCGAGACATCTATCGGTACTTGGATTCCCTGTCGACCCATCATGTTTACCTCGTCGTGCGGGGTGATTCGCCGGTGGCCCTATTTCAGACCTACCAGCCGGACGCCGATCCCGTCGGCGAGTGTTACGACGTGCAGCCCGGCGACATCGGCGCGCATCTCCTCGTTTCCCCGATAAGCGACGGCACTCTCGTTGCCGACTTCACCGCACAGCTCATGCGCGTCTTTGCGAAGTTCCTCTTTGCCGATCCCACGCGCCAGCGTGTCGTGGTGGAACCGGACGCTCGAAACGACAAGGCCCTTAAACGTCTCCGCAGAGCCGGTTTCGCCCTTGGCCCAGAGGTCGACCTGCCGGACAAACGCGCACGTCTGGCCTTTTTGGATCGTCGTACCGCCGAATCGCTGTAACGAAATCGGCCCCCGGCACACTCACCTCGCCATGCGCCGGGGCCGCTCGTTCACTCGGAATGTTCGGCTGCCAAGGGATTGTCGAGATCCCCCGCATAGACCAAACTGTCGGATTGATTCTCCAAGTCAACCAGAGACGTGTTGTCCCGCAACTGCAAGCGGTTCAGACATGACAGCCGGAAAGTGTCTGCTCGCAGGTCCCATCGCGCGAACCTGTTGTTCAATTCCGGATGCCGCCGCTGATAGCGCTCCAGTACATCCGCGACGACCTCCCAGAAGGCACTCCACGGCAGGATCCCGTCGTCGTCCATGATGCCCGCGAGGAATCGTAGGAAACAGTCCACTACGTCGGTCAGGATGGACAGCGGAAACTCCGCATCGGATACCTGCTCGGTGACCCGTTCCAAATCCTCGGGAACGGTGGTGATCCCGTTCAGGAACGTAATCTCCTCCCCGATGTCCTTGAGAAACACCCGTCGTACCCGGCCGTTCCGCAACACCAGGATCACGTTCTCTCCATGCGGCATGAAAGCCAAGCCGTATTTGTACAGACAGTGCACCAACGGGGTCAGATAGGCCTCCGTATATTCGCGCAACCACTGCCGTGCGGAGATACCGGAACGTCTCACCAACTCCGACACCAGTGGACGACCCTGTTCGTCGAGATGGAGCAGACTCGCCATTGTGGCGGGCTGCTCATCGTCGTCAAGGTACGGAATGGGGCTTTCCCGCCACAGCGCCGCCAAGAACTTCCGATAGGGGGAGCCCTTCGGCGCGCAAGCGGTGTAAATCGGGTGCCAGTACCCTCCAGCGGAGTGTTCCCGCAGCACGCGCACCCCGGATTCCTGCAGCGTCGGATCGGTGTGGACGATGTCGGCGACGAATCGATTGATCCGCGGCGTCAGCTCCATGTAATCGGTCGACAGGCCCCGCATGAACCCCATGTTGAGCACCGACATGGCGGTCTTGACATACGGTTGACTTGGATCGGTCCGGTTGAAGAACGTCCGAATCGACTGCTGCGCCTGATAAGAACAACTCCCTTGACCGAGATGCACAATGCGACCGGTGGCGATCTCGGCGGCGAAGGCGATGGCGATCTTATTGCGCCACTGCCACGGGTGAACGGGAATCAGATGGACGTCGTCGACGGTCAAGTGCAGGCCGTCCAAACGTTCGCAGATCCAGTCCCAGTCCGGGCCGGTCACCTCCTTCGCCATTGTGGTCGTATCGCCCTCCGTACTCACGAAGAGCGACTCGTCACGGCGCAAAGCCACCCACTCCAGACGCACCGAGGCGGCCGTCTCCGGCGCATAGGCGGCGTAATCGTCGATACTCATTCCCAGGCGCCCCGATCCGGCGACGAAACAGGGATGGCCGGCAGTCATTGCCGCCTCAATCGTCTGGAAATCCCCTTCGGCCAGTTCGGAGGCACTCGGTTGGCCGTGTGCGCGTTGCCAGACGGCCCGATTGAGGGTGGACGCCAGTTCTTCGAGGTACACCGGTAGGACGACATCGTTCAGGCCGAGCGCCTCTCGCAGATCCACAATGAATTCGGCCGCACTCAATTCGCATTCGTCGCCGTCCTCCCGATCGCGGCATTCAAGACTCGCTCCGTCGACGATCCAGTGGTCGAGAGGGAGCCTACGCGCCTGGAACGTCCATCGGTACCGGCGGCCGACGACCACATAGGTGTCGCCGGAGAGCTCGGGGTGCAGCAGGCGTTCATGGGAAAACTCGCCGATCGCTTTGGCCAGCAAACGACGTGTTTCGGCCTCCCAATACTCGGGCCGCAGATGATCGATCGTGGTGCGTTCCATCGTTATCCCCGTTCCTTCGCTTCGGAGGCTTGAAAGTTGGCCTTGGTGCAGAAACTCAACAGAGCCACCTTGTCGTTCAATCGCAGCTCGGTGTCCGGCTTGAATCCGACCCAGGAGTTCAGGCGGTGAATGGCGGTGTTGTCCACATCGGGCTCCACCACGACTCGTCGTGCGCCCTGAGCGTCGAAGAGGTACTCCATGGTGACGCGCATTACCGCGCGGGTGAATCCCTGCAGGCGTTGCCGGGTCGGGGCGGTGAGGACGTGCATTCCAATGTCGCCCTCCCTATGCTCGTATCGCCCCGACAGTTCGCTTTGGCTCGGCTCGTACACTTCGATGAAGAAGCGTGGTGCTCCCCGGTGCAGGCCCATCAGCGCCTCTGCGTAAGGATCCGAGCGCATGGACTCGTATTCATGACGGACGCTTTCCGCCGTAGCGTTCTGGGCCATCCAATATTTGCTCTTGGGATCTCGTAGCCAACTACTCAACAGCTCGGCGTCCGCCACCGGGTCGATCGGCCGCAGGGCCATCTCCCCAAGCTGCGGATCAACGCTTTCGTAAACGCTCGTATTCGTCACAGTGTCACTCCCCGACTCCGAATTCTTGAAAGGCAATGCGTTCTTCCACCGGATAGACTTCCTTTCCGGTGAGAGTACGAATGAGATGAGAATTGCGATAGGCACCCATACCCAAATCAGGCGTGACGAAACCGTGGGTCGCCAACTCCCCGTTCTGCACGAAGATCGTCCCCGCATCGTCGACCGCGTAATCTCTTCGTGCGTTCCACCGACCCTGTCCGTCCAAACGCAGTCGGTCTCGTACCGGTTCGAGGAAGCCGGGAATCTCGTTGCGGTATCCGGTGGCCATCACGACCTTGTCCGTGGTGAGTGAGAACGGTTCATCCTGCTCCACCTGCCGCAGTCGAAGACGAATTCGATCGCCTTCGGTCGCCAACTCCTCCAGCTCGGTATTCGTCCACAATCGCGTCGGTGCCCCGCCGTGATCGTGTTTCAATTGATACAAGCGGTCATAGATCGCATTGATCAGATCGGCGTCAATCCCCTTATAGAGGTTGCGTTGGTCGCGATTGAGGCGATCGCGCTCGCTCCCGGGAAGGTCGTAGAAGTAATCGACGTACTCCGGGCTGGTGAACTCCAGGGTCAATTTGGTGTATTCCATGGGGAAGAAACGGGGCGACCGCGTCACCCAGTTGACCTCATAACCTCCGTCGATCGCGCCGTCGAGGAGGTCCGCATAGATCTCCGCGGCGCTCTGCCCCGATCCCACGACCGTGATCGAATCGGATTGCTTCAGCTCCGCGCTTCGGTTCACGTATTCGCTTGAGTGCACACACCGCTCGGGCTCTCCGCGCAGCGCGGAGGGGATATACGGCCTGGGGCCGGTGCCCACGATCAGTTTCGGTGCTCGGTAGGTCTCCGTCCCTTCCGGCGTTGCGGCGGTGACAAGGTAGTGTCCCGTACCCTCATCCCATACCACGGAGTCGACTTCGCGGCGGAACCGCACGTTGTCGAGTCGCTCGGCTACCCACCGCAGGTAGCTTTGATATTCGCTGCGCAGGGGGAAAAAGGACTCCCGAATGTAGAACGGGTACAGGCGGCCAACGTTCTTCAAATAGTTGAGGAACGAGTACGGGCTCGTGGGGTCGGCCATGGTCACCAGGTCGGCCATGAACGGAACCTGCATGGTGGTGCCGGGAATCAACATCCCGGGATGCCAGTCCACAGTAGACTTACGCTCCAGGAATATCCCATCCAAACCGTCGACGGGCCGGCTCAAGCAGGCAAGACCGAGATTGAACGGTCCGATGCCCACGGCAATGAAATCGTAATCGTGCATTATCGCGGTCCTTGATAGACGTTGGTGACGAGCCGATCGAGGACGCCCATGACATCGTCGACCCGAGTCAATGGATTCAAGAGGGTGAGCTTGAGAACCTGTTTACCCTGATATGTTGTGGCGGCTACCGCTCCGCTTCCATCGGCGGCGAGCTCGCGTCGAACCCGGCGTTGTGTTTCGTCGTCTCCCGGAACACGGAAAACGAGGGTGGACAGTTCGGAAGCGGGAGTGACCGTCTCCAACGTGGGGTGCGCTTCCACTCGTGTCCAGACCTCATCGGCCAGGTCGCAGACGTCGTCGAACAAACGCCCGATGGCGTCGGCTCCCATGGTCCGCAGGGTCAACCAGAGTTTGAGAGCGTCGAAGCGACGAGTCGTCTGCAGGGATTTATCCACCAGATTCGGTTCGGCACTGGATTCGGGGTTCAAGTAGTCGGCATAGTAGGTCACATGCCCTAGTTGGCGCCCCTCCTTCACCAGCAGCGCCGAGGAACTCACCGGTTGGAAGAACGATTTGTGGAAGTCCACGGTCACCGAATCGGCCCGCTCGATGCCGCCGATACTGTGACGTCGTTGGGGAGACACCAACAAGCCGCATCCGTAAGCGGCGTCGACATGGAAATGACCCGCGTAGGCTTCGGCCAATTCGGCTACCTCGTACAGGGGATCGATGGAGCCGAAATCAGTGGTTCCGGCCGTGGCGATGACGGCCATCGGTATTTTTCCCTCATCAGTGGCCTCTACCAGGCATTCCTTTAGGGCAGTGGGATCCATGCGTTGCCGCTCATCGCTGGAGACGGCGACGACCGCGTCAGCGCCGAGTCCGAGTATGCGGGCGGCCTTGACGAGGGAGAAGTGGCTCAATTCCGAGGTGAAAATCCGGAAATCTCCGATCCTTGCCATCCCCCACCGTCGTTGTGCCTCTTCCCGTGCGAGGAACAGAGCCTGGAGGTTTGACTGGGTTCCCCCGCTGGTGAAAACCCCGTCGGACCTACTGTCGTAGCCGATCCTGCCACAGGTCCAATCAATGACCCGCTGTTCTATGTGGGTCGCGCCGGCGCTCTGGTCCCAGGTGTCGACGGACGTATTGATCGCGGCATTGAACGCCTCGGCGGCGACCGCGGGAATGACAACCGGGCAATTGAGGTGTGCCAGGTATTTCGGGTCGTGAAACCATACGGCGTCGTTGAGATAAACGTCGTGCAACTCTTCCAGTGCCGCAGCGACGTCGTCCAGAGGGCGATCGAGATCGATCGCCTCGTGAACCTGAGAGACCTGCTCGGGAGTGCGGCCGGTTCCCGGTTGTCGTACCTGCGTGAATCGACGGGCTATGTCATTGACGACGGTGTGCATCAGGGTGCGGTAGCTCGCCGCAGTCGAATTGGTGAGTATCTGATCCCGCGCCCTCCCGCCTGGATGGTCGGTCACCACCGAGTCCGCGCGCTCTGAACTGGCGAGCTTGGTCCATGCCATTGGGATTTTCCTTTCTGGCACAATAGAAGCAAAGTGCGTTAGGCTAACCTAACTACCTACAGCATTAGGTTAGGCTAACCTTAACCCCGCTCGAGTGCAAGCCCCCTCGACAATGTGACATGCAGCGAACTCTATTTCTTCCGTCACTCCCGCAGGTTCAGAGCGAACTCGGTTCCCCACCAACCCGATTCGGATTCGTCACCCGTCGCGGGGCAGCAAGGAATGACACCCGCCGTTCGCCTTTAGGGTCGATCCCTGGTCATTTGACCGCCTCACTTCCGAGGCGAGGTTTCCCGAAACATTGTTCCTACGAACTCTGTCCGTGGCCCTACGGCCTCACCCGTCACCCCTGACCACAGTGTCGTAAAGATGACAGTTGAAGTCGATGTCGGCCACACCCCACCACACTCGACCATTGTCGTGCGTCTCGCCCTCCGCATCCGCCGCCGCCCGACCGTTGAATGAATCCGGTCCGCTACGCACGAACCAGCTGGTCAACACCGGTCACCCGGAACCCGTCGCCACGATGCCGGTTGACAACACAACGTGACTCCACAACGATGTAATCCTGCCCCGGAATCGAAATCCCGGCCCATCTCAACTTCATCACCCCAATAGCATATGTTTTTACTTGAATTGCGTTATTACGATGGAAACCAACCCCTACTCGCCAACGCCGAGGATTGAACCGCAACGATCGTCACTACGGACACTCGTGCCACGTCCAAGGAGGAGCAGTGCCGCTGAACCAGTCGCCCGTGACCGTCAAAATCGAGGACGGCAGCCTGAAAATCTATAGCGAGCTGTACCCGCTTGGGCAAATTGCCCGTGTGGGCAAGCGCCGTTTGGAGGCCAACGACGATCGATTCTCAAACGCCGGGGGCATCGGCGCCGTCGGACTCATCCTCAGCGCGATATTCTACTTCTGTGGAAACGGTGGTATCGCTTTCCTTCTGCTGGCGGCCACTATTACACTGTTCGTGCTGGTGATTGTCAAAACAGAGGTTCCCCCACCCGTTTACGGTCTGGTGCTCAGCACCTCCGGAGGTGAGCATGCGGCTGTGTGGAGCACGAACCAGGCAGAAATCGACACACTTATTCAGGAAATCTCGCAGGCGATCAACGATCCCGATAGACCACAAATGGTTACCAACGTCTTCAATGCCGTCGACAGGGGCGACATCAACCAAATCTACGGTGACGTCTCTGGTGGAAACATACGGATGGGCCGGTAATCTCATGGGAAACCGTTTTCATGTCCAGAACAACGTACAATCGGGAAACGTCAACAGCGTCGTCGGCGACGTTTCCGGTGGCAACGTCAATGTGGGAGGCACCGGTTCTCAATCGGCGTCCGCTGCCATCGACGAACTGCGCCAAGCGATCGAAGCGCTGAAGCCGCATCTCGACGGTCCCGATCAACGGGAACTGGACGAATCCATGCGGCACATCGACCCGTCACGCGACGAAACCGAACTCCGTCCGCCACTCCGGAAGATCGCAGGGTTGGCCGCACTTGTCGAAAAAGGCGGTGCGCCGGTTATACAGGCGGTCCGCGCAGTCCAGAACGCGCTTGCAGGATGATCACGCACGGATCCAAGGGCGAATCGTCGTGGACACGCCGGACCGCTCGAAAATGGTTGGCCGTATCGGCACAGCGCAGGAGCTCCGTGAGTGACGGCCCACAGCGAATCGGGACCTCGGTCATATGATTCGGAGACCCGCTGTCAACGTCACGCACGACTAAGGTAGTATTTCTAAGGACTCAGCGAAAGTCAGACGCGCTGCGCGCGTACCGTTCGCCCTGGTATTCCAATTGGCAGAGAAGACGGCCTCAAAATCCGTACAGTGTGGGTTCGAGTCCCACCCAGGGCACCATTCGTCGACACTCTCGCACCACGATCCCGCATTCAGCGATCTCACCGACACGTCGTGTTGTTTCCATTCGTGCGGTCGGCCCAGCCGACCCGACCGACGGTTACCGCTGTCGACCGAGTCCTGTCGCGTCCGTAGCCGGACCCGAGTCTAAGGCGGTCGTCGTCCGACGCCCATAGGCCGTCATCGCGGCCAACGTCGTGGTCACGGCCAGAACCAAGAGACTCAGCACCATGATCGGCAGATCGGGTATCAACAACCCCGCGGCTCCGATGGCGACGAGAACGCCCATGGCGATGAAACGCGAGCGCGCCAACCGCCCGAATCGCGAGCGCAGGAACAGTACGTTGCCGACCAGGTAGATCAAGGGCCCGGCCACTGTCACCAGGACGATTGCCGCAGTGAGATGGTCGTGGGAGAGCCGCAGTTCCGTGGAGACGGCGACGAGTATCGCTCCGAGAACCATGAAGGCGTGGGCGTAGGCGTAAGCGTCGCGCAACGCCGCGGTCGATCCCGCGCCACCTTGCGTGTCGGGGCCGGCGAGAGCGAAGTAGTTCCACCACAGCACGAACAGTCCGGCGAAACCGACGACCACGCTCAGGGCGAGTGGCAGGTCGAATATCCCGGTGCTGGCGATGACGCCGCCCATGAGGAGGATCGACTCGCCCAGCGCGATGATGAAGACGAGTCGGTTGCGTTCGGCGAGGTGTTCGGCATCGGTGTCCCAGCTGTCGAGTGGGGCGCTGCCGATCCCCGGGACACGGAATTCGACTTTGGGTGCCACATAGTCCACGAGTACCGCGATCGCCCAGACAAGCAGGCGCGCCTCGGGCTCCAGGAAGGCCCCCACGATCCAGAAGACTCCCGCGGCGAGGGTCCAGAGCAGGAGCATCTTATAGTTGGCGGCGAGCTGCTGCCCTCGGTAGGCGACCATCATGAAGACGGGTCGAAGAACGCCCATGAACAGGTAGGCGCTGACGAACAGCCACGCTCCGTCTCCGAACGCTTGGGGAATCGCGCTCGCCATTCCCAGCGCCGACAGCATCAGTACCCCGGTCAGGAGTTGTACTGCCGTCCGGGAGGGATCGAGCCAGTTCATGGCCCAGGCGGTGTAGTTCCATCCCCACCAGACGGCGGCGAAGATGATGACCGTCTGCGCCGCGCCCATCCAGGATAGGTGTTCGAGCAGCAGGTGGGACAGCTGAATGATGGAGAAGACGTAGACCAGGTCGAAGAAGAGTTCGATCGGACCTACCGTGGAGCGGTTACGGCTGGTGCGCGACAGTGTGGGTGTCGAACTCATCGGGTACCTTCTCTCCATTATCGATCGTGTTCCACGCAGCCGAGACTAGCAGTGACGGTGGATATGTGCTGGGCAATCCACTCAATCGGTCGACCCGGTCTTCGCTTGGTTACGAACGAGGTGGGGGCTCATAACGGTGGTGTGGTGGCAAAGCCGGTTCGGCCGTACCGAATCGGCTTTACTGCGCAGGCTAGGACGACTCGGGGTTGGCGGTGGGCGCTTTGCCTGTTTCGGCGACTTCGGTGGCCGCTCGCTGGAAGGCGTCCATGGCCACCGTGGACAGGGCTCCTCCGAGCGATACTCTGTGGACTCCCAGGTCGAACAGTTCGCGGGCGCTGAGGTTGTTGCCCACGCCGAGTAGGGCGTTGACCGGTACGTCGACCGCTTGGCAGACGGTTCGCACGGCGTCGGCGTTCGGCAACCCGGGAGCATATACGACGTGAGCTCCCGCGGAGGCGTAGGCTTGCAGTCGTTTCACCGTGTCGGCGAGGTCGTTTTCGTCGCAGAGGAAGTTTTCCGCGCGTGCCGTCACGGTGAAGGGAAAGTTCAGCTCCGCTACGGCTTCCAGGGCGGCTCTGATGCGGTCGATCGCTTCTTCCAACGGCCGGATCGGTGCGGACGGGTCGCCGGTGGAGTCTTCTATGGAGCAACCGACCACGCCGGTCGTCGCCAGGGTTGCCACATTGGTTCGCACGTCGGCGGCGGTGGTTCCGAAACCGTCTTCGAAGTCGACTGAGACGGGGAGGTCGGTTGCCGCGGCGATCTCGGTCGCGTTGCGCAAACAGTGGTCGACGGTCACGCCTTCTCTATCGTTGACGCCCAGTGAGGCGGCGAGTCCGCTGCTGGTGGTGGCGAGCGCGGGGTAATCGAGTGAGGCCAGTATCCGTGCGGTACCCGCGTCGTGTGGATTAGGGATAAGGAACGGGTCGGATTGGGTGTGCAGGCGTCGAAACGCTTCGGCTTTGGCGGTGATGTTGTCCATATTGCTCTCCCCTGGTCGGGTACAAATCGATCGCTTGGGCGTACCTGTCATCATGTCAGTGGTTCTCCTTGGCCCGCACGGGAGCCCGTGTGGGTTGCCGCTCGGAGGCGTTCCTGTGGAGATGGCGGCGGTTTCAGTGTGATCGGTTACCGCGTTGACGTATCGATTCGTAGAGCAGAATCGAAGCGGCATTCGATACGTTCAGCGATGAGGCGGCGCCGCCGATGGGAATGCGGACGGTCTGATCGACCGTTTCGTGCCAGGATCGTGACATTCCAACGGTTTCGTTTCCCACCACCAGTAGGGTGGGCCCGGAAAAATCGTGATCTGAGAGGTCCACGGTGGCGGTCTCGTCCGCTCCCACCGTGGTGATCGGTCCACGGTTCGGAGACGCGGAGCGTGCCCAGTCGGTGATTTTCTCCGTTGTCAATCCGCCGATGACCGGGACGGCGAACACCGATCCGGTTGAGGCTCGCACGGTTTTCGGGTCGAAGGGGTCGGTCGCGTGCCCGGTCACCATCACTACGTCAGCCGAGAACGCGTCGGCGGATCGAATGATCGGAGATTCGTAGTGCGCAGACCCCTGGCTTTAGCCGTGGGGAGGAGGTCAAGGTTCCCAGATTTCCCGGGCTGGAAGGGCGATCGAGTACGATCCCCAGGAAGTTCGCATTCGGTTCCAGGCCGTCCAGGCGGGGGTGTCGCTGTTCGACCACGGCCAGGAGTTCTGGAACGTCCTCGGTTTTCTCACCCAGGTCGGCCATGAGGTGCCCCGTGACGTCGAAGACCTCCGCCGAGGTCGATTCGCGCAGTGCAGTGGCCCACCGGGACAGGCGGGAATCCATATTGAACAGTAGTGACCGTATGGTCCACCCTTGTTCCATTGCCAGGCTGATGGGACGGACTCCCTGCACCAACAGCTGTCCCAAGCGGTTTCGTTTCTTACGATTCGTCAGCAGCGCCTGCCACTGCTGGAACTGAGCATTTCGTACTGTGACCTTTTTTGTTCGTGGCATGGCTTCCTGCTTGTTGATGGGATGCGGAGACAGCATGATGGTAAGCGAACGGTGGGCGTCACTCCGTCCCGGCGGGGAGGTCGACTGTCCGTAATGCCCTTCACCTGCATATATACCTCAATTCGACTTCAGTGATCAATGATCACCGACCCCCGTCACGAACAGAAACGACGTACGGTAAAGTCCCCTTCCATCACCTGTCCGCGTTCAGACGGCACCTCAGGTGTGAGGTAAGGGCTCCTTACCCGCGAACGACGGAATTTCTTAGGCGTTCTCCTCATGTCGCCATACCGGCCTTAGCTCCATGCTTGGTGTATAGCAAACAACGCCGATCCTTTGGAGCTACAATGATCAACCCGGAAAAGACCGTCATCGACGCCCACCGTTCTGAACTCATCGCCGACGCCGCCCATGAGCGCCTCGTACGCTGCCTCAACTCTCAGGAACGCGCCAACCGTGGCCGCCTGAACGGTCGTTCGCTGCTGGGACGTTTGAACACCCGATTGATGGGATTGTCGCACTCCAACGAGTGCTCGATGCGTTAAACCCGGTCGGCTCGGAGGTACGTGGCATCATGGAAGCCATGAACCGCCTCCCGTCTACTGCCCTCCCGTTGTTCTCCCGCGAGACAGAACTCAACGAGCTGCTCGCTTCGTACCGTGATGCTTGTTCCGGGGTCCCCTCAGCGGTCTTTCTCATGGGGGATGCCGGAGTCGGTAAGAGTCGCCTCCTGCACGAATTCATCGCCCAGGTATCCGACGAAGCCACCGTGGCCTTGGGGCACTGCCTGGATACGGCGGCCGGTTCACTCCCCTATCTTCCCTTCTCCCAAGCGCTCCGTAGCCTGACGCCACATCTTCCCGACATGTCGGCCCACTACCCGCAATGGGGCGTATTCGCCGGAACGGGAAACGTCTCGGGAAACGACCTCGATCGACTGCAGCTGTTCGAGTCGGTGTCAAGCGTCGTGAATTCCATTTCCCAGGACAGACCGCTCGTCATCGCGCTGGAAGACCTGCATTGGTGCGATCAATCCAGCCGCGACCTGCTGACGTTCCTTATTTCCCGCATGACCGACCAAAAACTCCTGCTCATCGGTTCGGTGCGCGAAGAGGCCATGGGGCGCCACCACCCGTTCCGTTCCGCACTGACAGAGCTGGTCCGTATCCCGACCGTCCACCGATTGCGCCTGCTCCCCTTCGACGAACTCACCGCCATGGAGTTCGTACGGGAATTGAATTCCGATTTGACCGACGAAAAGGTGCGAAACATCGCGCGCATCAGCGAGGGGAACGCCTACTTCGCCGAGGAACTCGCCGCCGACGGTGGGGCGCGATTGGGTTACGAACTCGCCGAAATCCTGCTGTCCCGCTTGGACGACCTCAGCGACAACACCCGTGACACGTTGCGGCTGGCTTCGGTGGTCGGCCGAACCTTCTCCTACCGCCTCCTCGCCCAGGCCGGCAATAACACGACTCGCGGTTTGAACGTCGACGCCGCCTTGCGGGAAGCACTGGCCCAAGGCGTGATCGTGCGAAGCGACATGGATCGATATTCATTTCGCCACGCGTTGAGCAAGGAGGCGATCTACGCCGACCTCCTCCCGGGAGAACGAGTACAGTTCCATCGCCTGCTCGCGGAGGTCCTGTTGGCCGAAGGCGATTCGACTCGGGTCGCCGAGCTGGCACACCACGCGTATGCGGCCGGGGATTCCGTCTCGGCACTACACGCTTCGGTCCAAGCGGCGAACGTAGCACGTGAAGTCGCGGCTCCGGCCGAAGAACTTCTACATTTGAAACGAGCCCTGGAGTTGCTCAGCCAGGTGAAGGGGACCGACTGGCCCGACGAGATCAGCGAATACCGGCTCACGGTCCGATCGGCGAACGCGGCCGCCGCAGCCGGCCTGCACAAACAGGCGATGTCATTCGGAGCCGCCGTGGTGTCACTGGTTTCCGACGCCTCCCCGAACGTGCGGGCGGAAGCGCTGTATCACCATGCGATGTACTGCAGCTACCAGCGTCTCAAGCCCGTTCAGGCGGAACGCGCCATGAATGAAGCCTGGGACCTTCTCACCGAGCAGGGCCCTGCAGAAATACGCGTGTTGGTTCTCTCCGGGCTGGCACGAGTCGCCATGCAACGCTCGCAACGCGAGGCGGCCATTCGTTGGGCTCAAGCGGCCATCGAGGAGGCCGAGGAGATAGGGGCGGTCAAAGCCTATCCCTGTGCCCGCGCGGACGCCTTGATTACCCTGGCCATCAACGAAGATCGCCCGGAAGGGAGACTCGACACCACCCACGATCGCCTCCAAACCGCGCTGTCGGCGGTGGAGGGCTTGGACTGTCCCGAAACCCAACTACGCGCTCGATATCACATCGGGTTGACCTACATGGAAACAGCGGATCTGGAAGCCGCCCGGCAATCGTTCGAGGACGGGGCCCGCATCGCCGCGACGAACGGGCTGACGTGCAGTGCGTACGGATTGGAATTGGGCGTTCGTCGGGTCATGGTCGATTTCATGCTGGGCAATTGGGATCGCGCCGAAGACGTCGCGCACATGGCCGGTGGAGTCATGCCGACCCTGGCCATGGCGCGCGTCAGCGCGGCCGCTCTGCTTCTGGAAGTGGCGCGCGGACGGTTCGCTTCGGCGAAACGCCGCTGCGAATACCTGTGGGACCGCTGGCCCGACGTCCCACAGATCACCGCATTCGTTGGAATCTCCACCTCCGAGACACACCGATTCGAAGGACGCTACGAGCAGGCGGTCTCCACCTCGATCCAAGCCATCGAGCGCCTCCTGTCAGGATCCGGCTATCACATGTCGGTCCTCTCCATGGCCGCCGTCGGACTGGGTGCCTTGGCCGACGCGGCCGAGCGTACGGACATGCCGGACGACGACGTCGCGCGGTCGCGCCGCCTTCTGGCGAACTTCATCGACCGCTGCTTCGATTCGGGCGCGCCGCTCATGGGAAGTCTGGGCCCGGAAGGACAGGCGTGGCTGGCACAGTGCCGGGCGGAGGAAGCCCGCGTCCAAGGCCGCGACTCCCCTGAACTGTGGCAGCACACCGTGCATGCCTTCGACCACGGAGAACCCTATCGCCGGGCCTACGCACAATGGCGCTACGCTGAGGCCCTGATCGCGCAAGACCGTTCCCGAGCAGGAAAACTCGCCTACACCGCACGTGGTACCGCCGAACGTTTGGGGGCGAATCCGCTTCTCAGGCAGATCGACGACTTCATCGAACGGGCAGGATTCGACGCACGTTCAACCGCACCGACGCCTCTCACTCCGCGAGAGTCGGACGTGGTGCGGCTGGTCGCACAGGGACTGACCAACCGAGGCGTCGGCGCCGAGTTGTACATCAGCGAAAAAACCGTCAGCGTGCACCTGTCACGGGCCATGGCCAAATTGGGAGCCGCCAATCGAGCGCAGGCGGTGGCAGCGGCACAACGCAAGGGCCTACTACCGTCTTTAGGCGAGGGTACTCCGTCCGTCGTCGAGGCGGAAACTACTGACCCGCGAAACCCAGAGCGGCGTAACCGGCAAAGGCCTCGTCTACATCGGTGTGGTCGATACCGTAACGCTCCAAATGATATTCGTGCTTACGTCGCAAACCTGGAGCCGACAGCACGTCCGCGAGATTGTCGTTGTCGGTCGCCGACCACGGCATGTCGAGTTGCCGGAAAATCTCCGGCAACTGGCGATGCGGGTCGGCGGTGAGCGAGTGATAGCCGATATCGATGAACTTACCGCGTGGCGCGGATGCTCGAACCCGACGCGCCGAACGGATCGCTTCGGAGAACAACTCCAACCACTCACGTCCGATCGCGTGGTTGTCCCACGTCCGATTGTGGATGGCGGTGCCCGTTTCCACCAACGAACACCACGAGCCCATCACGGTAGCCGGATCCCGATGCGTCCACACAATATTGGCGGAATCGAATACCTTCATCAGAACGTCGAGATTGAAAAGGTGAAACGGGGCCTTCAGAATCCACCGTTTGCGGGGTTGCCGCCACTGCAACACTTGCAGGACACGTTTCAAATGTTCATAGTCACCCGTGAAGTCGTGCTGCGCCAGCCACTGGCGGTATTCGGGAAGTCGCGCGCGAGTACAGAACCCGTGATTGTGCGGCAACGCGAAAACGCACTCCTCAGGCTGTTCGGCATCCATAGGATGGATCAAATCCCACAGCGGTGACGTCTTTCCCGCCATCGTTGCCATCGTCTGGGTGGCTTTGATGCGGTCCCGTCGAGTCTTGGCGTCAATACCACCGTGGTCGGTGAACATCAATTCCCACATCAACGGCGCACGATTCCCCTCAGAACGGGTGAAGATCTTGTGCGCCAAGGTGGTGGCAGTACGAGGCAGTCCCACCACGAAAACCGGCCGTTCGATCGGCTCCCGGGCGATCTCCGGATGTTCACTGTGGAGCTTCTGCACCCGCAGGTGATTGGTGACGCGCCTACCGAGATCGTCGAGCGTACCGCGCCAACCGATATACGACAGCTCTTCCACCTGTGAGAACAAATGCGTCAGATAACGATAGGACTCGATAAACTCGCGCTCGCGCGAGGAATCGTACCCTACGTCCTCCTCCGCCTTGGCGACCAAGCGGTCAAAGACCGCATCTGGGTTCGCCTTTTCTTTACGGACACCTCTAGCGTTGAGCGCGTTCACAGGACTCAGCCATCGGGCTGTTCGGCGCATTGGTTCCTCCCTGGTTTCCAGTACGGTGACAGTTTTTCACATTGGAGGGAGGGTCCTGCGGCCTACCGAACAGGACACCGTGTATTCGTCACGTCTCCTCACCGTCGGAATCGTCACGTGCGTCGACAATGGGAACCCATCCGAGATTCACCACCGTGGACGCCTGTGGCGACGGAGGTACTGCTTCATGCGGTGATTGCGGCTCCGCTGCGACGGACGACGCGGGTGTGGACAACCGTTCCGTTCGATCACGATCGAGCGCCGTACTCATCGTCTCGGCATTGAAGGGGCCGTGCCGCACCGCCTCATCGCGCGAAACGTAACCGGTGGCGACTTCCCGGCACAGCGCGGCAAGTTCCCCCAGATCGCGCATCTGACGACGTGCCCACCAATAATCGGCCGGTTCGCCGTGGCCGGGCACGACGACGTCCGGTTTCCAGCTCAGTAGGTATTCGCTGACTGCGGCCCACCGTTGAGGATAGGCGTCCTCAAAGGCCGGGTCGGCACCGTTCTCGAACAGGTCCCCGGCAAAGAGAACCCGGTCGTCGGGAACCTCAACCACGACGTCATTGTCGGTGTGAGCCTTGCCGACCGGTCGTAGAACCACGGTTCGGCCACCCAGATCGACGGCGGTCGGACCGGTCAGCTCGCAGTTGGGAGGCGTCAACCGTGTGGAACCGATACGACGTGCCTGGTCCGCCTTCCCCTCCAAACGATATTGCGAGGCCATGGTTTCTCGTTGTCTCCGCCCCGCCTCAAGAAAGGCGTCCACACTTCCGGACGCCCAGATCTTCGCCTCCCCAAACGCTTCGGTTCCGAACCAATGGTCGAAATGATCGTGTGTGTACACGATCTGCCAGGGCAGCGAAGTCACCGAACGGATGGCGGAGGCGAAGTCGAACCCTTGCTGAGAATCAATACCGGTGTCGATGACCAAACACGAACGGGTGCCCTCGATCAAGCCGAGGGACAGATCGAGCGTGTCCGTTCTCCACACCCGAATGCCCGGAGACACTTCCTGCCAGCACGCTGTCATGAATTTATTCTAGTCCAGGCGACACCACTGCCGCCCACCTCAACACCGGTTACGCTCCCAGCTGCCGCAGCACTGCCGTCACGGTGGCGGCGATGAGGATGACGAGCGCGAAGGGCGCCCGGAACCATGCGGCTATGCCACCTGCGATGACGCCGATGGGAAGAGCCCAACCGGCGAAGTCTCCGTCCTTGAACACCACTGACAGCACCACCAGCGCCGCGATGACGACGGTGGCGGCGACCTTCAGGAGGTTCTCGGTGCGCTCGTTCATCGTCAATCGATCGCGCAGAAGGGACCCGGAGGCTTTCAGGGCGAGGGTTCCGGCCGCGAATACCGCGATGGCAAGGATGATCATGAACGTTGCGCCTCTTTCGAACTCGTCGTATCGGCCCGGTTGAGAACCGGCACCAACGCGACACCGGACAATGCGAGCAGCACCGGAATACCGTCCGGTAGGAACGGAGTGGCGGCCAGAGCGACACTCACTCCCGCCACAACGGCGAGCAAGGTCACCTTGTTCTTAAGATTGGGAAGTATCAACGCGAGCAGCGCCGCCGGCATGGCCGCATCCAACCCCAGTACATCGGGATCGGTGACCAGCCGTCCCCCGAACGCGCCCATGGCCGTGCCTATTACCCAGGAAAAATAGAATGAGATTCCGAGGGTCCAGAAACCGGCCCGGGCACGTTGTGGGTCTTTGGTATTCAGCGCATAAGCGGTTGACTCGTCAATGAGGAGATGAGTCCCCAGCAGGGTCCGCCAGAGCCCGCGCTTCCAGAATAGGTGTCCAATCGCGAGTCCATAGGGGAAATGACGGGTGTTGAGAATCAATCCGGTCACGACGGCGACGACGAGACTCCCGCTCGTGGCGATCGAGACCATGGCGAACTGACTGGCTCCAGCGAAGACGGTGAGACTCATGAAGACCGCCTCAAACCAGGTGAAGCCGCTTGTGGTGGCGATGGCTCCAAAGGAGACACCAATGATTCCCGCGCCCAAGACGAGTGGAATGATCTGCTGAAAGATGGAGCGGTTGAACACCCCTCGAGTCTATGCGGCTCGCTGGAGATTGACTACCGAGAACAACGCTGCCGGGTAGGACTCACACGTTCCTACCCGGCAGGTGAACCATTCAGTTGACAATCGCGAGCGCGACTCAGTCTAGCGTCTTAGACCTCGTAGTACAGGTCGAACTCATACGGTGTCGGACGCAACCTGAACTGGTCGATTTCGTTTTCGCGTTTGAACGCGATCCACGTTTCGATCAGCTCGTCGGTGAACACGCCGCCTTCGGTCAGGTAATCGTGGTCCTTCTCCAGCGCGTCGAGTGCCTCTTCCAGACTGGCGGGCACTTGAGCGATTCCGGAGGCCTCTTCAGGGGCGAGTTCGTAGAGGTCCTTGTCGACCGGTTCCGGCGGTTCGATCTTGTTCTTGATCCCGTCGAGACCGGCCATCATCATCGCGGAGAAGGCCAGGTACGGGTTGGACGAGGGGTCCGGAACGCGGAATTCGACTCGTTTGGCCTTGGCATTGGTGCCGGTGACCGGAATACGGGTACAGGCCGAACGGTTACGCTGCGAGTACACGAGGTTGACCGGAGCTTCGAATCCGGGAACCAGGCGACGGTAGGAGTTGATGGACGGGTTGGTGAAGGCCAACAGGCTGGGCGCGTGGTACAGCAGCCCCCCGATGTAGTAGCGGGCCGTGTCGGACAGGCCGCCGTAGCCGGTTTCGTCGTAGAAGAGCGGCTCACCGTCCGACCAGAGGCTCTGGTGAGTGTGCATGCCCGAACCGTTGTCCCCGAAGAGCGGTTTCGGCATGAAGGTGACGGTCTTGCCCGCTTCGGTGGCGGTGTTCTTGACGACGTATTTAAACTGTTGAACTTGGTCACCGGCGTGCAGCAGGGTGGAGAATCGGTAGTTGATCTCGGCCTGACCGGCGGTTCCGACCTCGTGGTGGGCGCGTTCGATCTTGAAACCGATGTCGCTGAGGTTGGTCACCATTTCGTCGCGCAGGTCGGCGAAGTGGTCGACGGGACCCACCGGGAAGTAACCACCCTTGTGGCGCGGCTTGTAACCGAGGTTGCCGCCTTCTTCCTCACGTCCACTGTTCCATGCTCCCTCTACGGAGTCGATGTGGTAGTAACCTTCGTTGGCCCGGTTGTCGAAGCGGATGGAGTCGAAGATGTAGAACTCGGCTTCGGCGCCGAAGAACGCCGTGTCGGCTACACCCGTGCTGGCCAGGTACTGTTCGGCCCGCTTGGCGATGTTACGCGGGTCGCGGCTGTAGGGCTCGCGGGTGAACGGGTCGTGGATGAAGAAGTTCATCGCCAGGGTCTTCTGTTTCCGGAAAGGATCGATGAAGGCGCTCGTGACGTCGGGCAGCAGCAACATGTCCGATTCGTGGATCTCCTGGAAGCCACGGATCGAGGAACCGTCGAAGGCGAGCCCTTCTTCCATGGCGTCTGCGTCGAAGTCCGCTGCGGGAATGTTGAAGTGCTGCATAACGCCGGGAAGATCGCAGAAGCGCACGTCGATGAATTTGACATCGTTCCCCTGCACGTAAGCGATGAGCTCTTCTGGACTGGAAAACATGGCCGTCCCTCTCGGTAGGTTTCAATTGACCGCTTCGTTCGGTGTTGACAGCCAGCCTAGCGGTTATCCGTTTCTCGTGCGTAAAGGTTTGTTTCGGCCTTGTTAAATTTCTGGGCGACTCAAGCCGGTGGTCGCGGCGATACGACGGTGGCGATCTCAGCGTGTCGCTGACCTCGCCGTCCGATTCCGTTCCGGTGCCCGAGGGGACGGGCACGTACACTCTAAACGTGGATAATTCGACGTCTACGCCCCTGGCCAGTGTGAGTGCCCGTTTCGTACAGGTGGTCATCGACTGGATCCTGTGTCTGCTTCCGATCAAACTGGCTCAGATCGCCGGCCTGCTGTCGGCGCTTCCCACTGTTGACATCGGGGTGGCAACCGCATCGCAGACGGTCTATACCTCGGTCGTATTCATCGCCTATACCGCGATCATGCTGGCGGCGTCGACTCAGACCTTGGGGATGCGCTGGATGCGCATCGCTTGTATCTCCACCACCGACGGCGGTCCCATCGGACTGGGACGTGGCCTACTCCGCGCCGTGCTGGTCTCCCTGCTACTACCGGTCGTTCCGGTCTTGTTCGATTCCTACGGACGAGGTCTCCACGACCGCGCCGCCGGGTCGGTCATGGTTGCCGCCGAAACGGACGAAGCGTCGTCCGCTTAACTCTGGACCGCGGTCTACGGACGTCACGGTCGGCTTCCGACGTCGCCGCGATCTCTCAGCCGCGATACCGGTTGATCCTGCGGACCAGTGTCATGGCCGGTACCGCATAGGCTCCCTGACGTTTCGATCGCAGCTGAACTTCCTGGTCGTTTGATACCACGATGACCGAGCGCCCTCGGGGCTCCACCCGCGCCATATCGATGATCACATCGTCGGCGATCTCCCCCTTGGCGCTGAACAGCACCCGGACTCCGCGAGCCGCCGGAGCGGTCCCGAACACCGGATCGGAACCGTCGAAAACCACGGTGACCTCGGCATTCGATTGCGCCGCAAGCACGCCGAGCCCACGAACAAGACGTTCACGCTGTTCCTCGAGCGTCAGGGAATCCTTCCAGGCGGTCAAGGTCACGTTATAGCCGTCCACGATCAGATGCGGGTACGGGAGGGACAGAAGGCTGTCAAGGTGCGCGGGGTCGTCCGGCTCCAAGGCTCGCGCCCTGTCCGCCTGTAGGGTTTCCGGTTCAGCGCAGCGGTCGTAGGCGATGTAATCGGCCGGTCGCATATCGGTGGGGTCGATACCCAGCTCGCGTCGAATACCGCTCGCGGTGCCGCTCAATGTTTCCAGCAGCAGCCAGAGCCGGCTGGAATGCAATTGTTTCGATTCCCGCTCATGCTGTCGCAGAACCTCCAGTTCCGCCCGTAGGTCCTCGATCTCCGACTCCATCCGTCGGCGCTCGTTTTTTCGTTCTTTTTTGGCCTGTTTCAGTCGCCCTTTTTCAGCGGCGAGATCGCTGCGGAGCTTGTCATGAGTGCCGTTGAGGTCGTACACCGATTGCCGCAGGGCTCGCAGTTCTCTATGCAGATCCGCCGCCGCTTGACGCTGATCGGCCAGCGCCTGTTTCAATTTGGCGTTTTCCTTCTCGGCCTGCCGTAGCTTGTCCTCCTCGGCTCGCGGAGGTGCCGGTGGCTGCGGTGGCTGTGGCGGTTCGGGGCGTCGATCGGCTTCCATTGCCGCTACGGCGGCGCGGACGGTGTCGCGCCAGTGTTCGGGTTGGAGCAGGTAGGCCAGGGCCGCGGCCAGCGCCGGCTCGGTCAAGGGAGGAGGATTGTGCTCCAGAAACCGCTGCACGAGCTCGTCGCCGGACTCGGAGACGATCCCGGCGACGTCACGGCGAAACTGCGGGTTCGTTTCCAGTTCGCGGATCAGGGCCGCCTGCCCCAGTTTGGCGCGTTTAGCCTGATTGAATTTCAGGAATTTTCGCAGGGCTTTTGGGGTGTTGGCCATTCCCAAGCCCGGTAGTGCCGACGAGGTGAGGTCGACGATGCGTTTGCGGGCCATGTCCGGTAGGAACACGGGAATGGTGGAATCTTCAGCGGGCGCTTCGCCCGCTTCGGAGTTCATGATCGACGGCAGTCGTCGCCGGTGTGGACGCTACCGCCAGGAATTGTAGCGTTATCATCGCGTCGTGTTAGGAAGACTGCCATGACTATAGTGTGCCACTATACCTATGCGAAGGTGGCCTGCCCCCACGACGTGGCATTTTCCACGACACATTACCTTAACCTGGTTGCCGCGTTAGGTCACCTGTGGGTTTAGATTGTGATGTCGTAAGGGGTGAGCGCCGCACATGTGGCACCCCGGCGCGGACCAAGCCGACCGCAACGTGCTGGGAACGGGAATCACCGATGGTTGGGAGCTGCCCACGATGGGAAGAACGCTACTGGTCACCAACGATTTTCCACCCCGTTACGGAGGTATCGAATCGTTCGTCTACGGCCTGGCCCGACGCCTGCCCGCCGACGAATTGATCGTCTACACCTCGAGTGCCCCCGGCGACCTCGACTTCGACGCCGATCAACCCTTCCGGGTCGTCAGAGACCGTTCGTCGCTTTTGCTCCCCACCCCGCGAGTCCGCCGAACGGCCGTCGACATCGCCCGGCGTTTCGGCTGCGATCGAGTCTGGTTCGGTTCGGCCGCCCCGCTCGGACTCATCGCACACCATTTGAAGACCCACTCCCCCGTCGACCGTGCCGTGGCCCTGACACACGGACACGAGAGCGGCTGGGCCCGACTTCCGGTGTCCCTGCATCTCCTGCGCCGCATGGCACGCGGCTTGGACGTCATGACGTATCTGGGGGAATATACTCATCGACGTCTCCAGCCCGCCGTCGGTGACTGCACCACGCTACGGCAATTGACGTTCGGCATCGATCTCGAACGCTTTCATCCGGATGTCGACGGTCGAGAGGTCCGACGGAAGTGGGGGCTGGGTCGAGCACCGGTCGTCGTCTGCGTTTCGCGCCTGGTACCACGCAAGGGCCACGCTCGCTTGATTCGTGCCGTCGCCTCGATTCACCGTCATCTACCCGACGTACGCCTGCTCATCGTCGGAGAAGGCCCTGAGGAGGCACGGCTGCGCGCCCTGACACGGCATTTGCGGCTCGACGACACGGTGGTCTTCACCGGGGCCGTCGCTGCGGCGGACCTCGCCGAACATTACGCCGCCGCGGACGTATTCGCCATGCCGTGTTTCGATCGGCTGGGCGGATTCGACTTCGAAGGCCTGGGAGCGGTGTTCCTCGAGGCCGCCGCAAGCGGGAAACCGGTCATTGCCGGCAATTCCGGAGGCGCTCCCGAAGCAGTTCTCCCCGGAAAATCAGGCCTTGTCGTCGCGGGAGAGGCCGACCTGGCCCATCAGCTACGTTTCCTACTTCAGCGACCGCATACGGCTGCGGCGATGGGTTCGGCCGGTCGGCTCTGGGTGGAGCGCACCTGGTCGTGGGAACGCCAGGCCGCCCGTTTCAATGAGCTCTTGACCTCGAACGAACCCGCCGACCTGAGCGGCTTAGAATTTCGGCTGGTCCGGTGCTTCCAGCAAACCGAGTTTCAGCGCCGTCATCAGAGCCTGCGCGCGATTTCCCGCGCCCAGCTTTTCGTAGAGCTTCGAAATGTGGGTCTTAGCGGTCGATTCCGATACGAACAGTTGCTTAGCGATACCGGCCACGCTGAGTCCGTCGGCCAGCAGTTTCAACACCTGGGATTCGCGTGGGGACAATTGCGGGCCCGAGGGGGTCAAACGACGCTGCATTGCCGCGGCCAAATCGGCGGCGCTGAAGGCGGTGGGATTGGACGAGGCGTGACGTGCCGCGGCGACCACGTCGGCCGACGGAGCGCTCTTTGGCACGAAGGCACTGGCACCGGCGTCAAGAGCACCGAAAAGTTGGTCGTCACCGGCGTACATGGTCAGCACCACGATTCCCATCTGCGGATGGGCCTTACGTAGTTTGCGAGTAGCGTCGAGACCGGATCCGTCGGGAAGCCGCAGATCCATGATCACCACGTTGGGTTGCAGTCGCGTCGCCAAGCGCAGAGCGTCGGTCACGGTGTCGGACTCTCCGATGACGGTAAAGTCGGGATCGCGATCAAAAGCGTGGCGGAGCCCTTTACGGATCAAATCGTGATCGTCAACAAGGAGAATCGATATCTGATTAGCGGTGTCCTCAACGGCCTCGGCAGCGGTCATAGTCCCTTATTCTCCTCATGATCGCAGTATTGTTATCCGACAAATACTCCCTTATTACTCTAAGGGATTCAAGCTTCCGGTCTCGTATTCGTCGACCCCGGACGGGCAGAGGCGTGCAACACCACCGCAACCGTGGTTCCTTGAGGTTCTCTGGGACGAATCTCCAGGGAGCCACGAATACGCTCGGCCCGCTCCGACATGATCGCCAGGCCATAGCGTCCCTCGTTCGCCTCACCACCGAGCCCTTGACCGTCGTCGGTCACCTCGACGCGCGCATAGGGCGGATCAACTTCGCACGTCACCCACAGATTCTGCGCGCGGGCGTGCTTTCGAGCGTTCGTAATGGCTTCCTGCGCGATACGCAGGAGCTCCGCTTCGGTACCGGCGGGGAGCCGAGCACCGCCCTCATCCAAGGACAAATGTACTCGCAGACCGGCGGAGGAGCCAACCGTGCGGGCGAAATCAGCGATCGCGGAGGCCAGACCGCCTTTGCGGTCCACGTTCGAACGCAACTCGAACAGGGAGAAGCGCAGCTCTGTCACCAGCCTGGTGACCTCCGCACGCAGATCCTCCAGATAAGAGGCCGCTTCGTCGGCTCCCTCCGGAAGCTCCAGCAAAGCATTGTCGATCCCGTAACCCAGCATGGCCAATTCCTGCGCAATGCCGTCGTGGATCTCGCGAGCCAGGCGTTGCCGCTCCTCCGTGGTGGCCATTGACCGCACTTCTTCAAACAGCAAGGCGGTTTCCAACCTGAGCCCGGCTCCTCGGGTCACCTCGTCGACTCTGGGAACCATGACCGGAGTGATGGCGAGTGGATCATCCGATTCCAGGGCGACCAGAGCCACCGTCCGCCCCTCTGCCACCAGGGGATAGACCATCGAGGATACGGCGCCTACGGTCGACCGGGAGAGTGACAGATGTCCGGTCTGAGGTTTCTGTCCCGCCCAAGCGTCGGCCATCATGGTGTTCATCTGCGGAGAGGTCTCCCAATCCGCTCGATCGGGCGACTTCTCCGCCAGCACCACCATTCGCCGTCCGCTGGAGGCCGCCAACACCGCTACTCGATCCACCTGCGGCACCGTCGCCGCGGCATCGACGATTTCGGAGGCGATGCCGCCGGGATCCAGGGTGGAACCGGGCAATTGGCGGGCGACCACCCGCAACTGAGTCAATAGCGCGGCCGCTTCCTCATAGGGGCGCTCGGTCTCCTTGTGTCCAGTGAAATGCGCGTGGCCGAGCCACCCGCCCACCATGGCCGCGGCGAATGAGAACGCCACGGCAACGCCCACCACGACCAGATAATCCGGCCGCTCGGCCACCAAAACCGACTGATACTGAATTGCCAACCCCACCACCGCCAGCAAAGCCAGACCGACGGACTCCAACGGCCATTTGCGACGCGGTGCGGCGGCGTCGGGGCGGACGTTGAGCGCGGCGAATACCAGCGGAGCGACCAAATACGGCAGCATCCACGCCGGCTGGGGTCCGGTCGCCCACGTCGCCAGTAGAATCATCGCGACCTCGGCGAAGCGCCCGAACACCGCCAACCGACGGTTGGGATAGATCAGAGCCCCGGGCCCGGCGGCCAAAACCAACAGTCCGGTCCACGCCAAGACGTCGACCGCGTCGGTGGTCGCCAAACCCAGTACCAACACCAGAACGATCAGGGGACATCGCAACCAGAGTGCTCGACTTCGCCAGTATGTGGCCGTTTCGCTCTGATCGTCCATACGGTGCCGGTACTTCCTCTCGCTCAGCCTCTACTTCTTCTGAGCGTAGAGGTCGTTGATCGTCTCCTCGTATTTTTTCACGACCACATGGCGTTTGACACTCATCTTCGGGGTGAGTTCGCCCGATTCTTCGCTGAAGAAGTCCGGAAGCACCACGAACCGCTTGATCTGTTCCGCCTTCGACACAGTGGCGTTGGCTTGGTCAACGGTCTTCTGGATGTCGGCGTTGAGGTCTTCATTCTCGACGACGTCTGCCACCGCCGTGTCCCGAGGCAGGTTGTGCCGTTCCAGCCAATCGGGAAGGCTGTCGGCGTCCAGGGTGATGAGGGCGGCTATGTAATGCCGTCCGTCGCCGACGACGGTGGTGCATCCGACCACCGGATTGGTATCGACGATCTTTTCCAGCTGCGAGGGGGCGACGTTCTTACCACCGGAGGTGACGATGAGGTCTTTCTTCCGGCCGGTGATGTAGACGAACCCGTCGTCGTCGATTTCGGCGAGGTCACCGGTGGCGAACCAACCCTCTTCGTCGAGAACCTTGGCGGTGGCCTCCTCGTTGTTCCAGTACCCCTGGAACACCTGGGGCCCCTTGGCCTCCAGTTCACCGTCGTCGGCCACGCGCAACGTCGTTCCCGGGGTGGGTCGGCCGATCGAACCGACCTTGATCGCGTGCTCCAGGTTGATCGACAGCACCGGAGACGTCTCGGTCAGTCCGTAACCTTCGTAAATGGTGATTCCAACTCCGCGGAAGAAGTGTCCCAGCTCGGCACCGAGCGGTGCCCCACCGCTGATGGCCGAGGTGCATTGCCCGCCCACCGCGGCGCGCAGCTTGGAAAAGACCAGTTTGTCCCAGAGCTTGTGCCGCAGCTTCAGTTTCAGTCCTGGGCCGCCCGGTTGTTCGAGCGCACGCGAGTACTCCTTGGCCGTAGCGGCGGCCTTCAAAAACAGCTTTTCCTTGCCGTCGTCGACGGCCTTCTGGTGGGCACTGTTGTAGACCTTTTCGAACACACGGGGAATCGCCAGCAGCGTGCTGGGTTTGAAAACCGGCATGATCTCATTGAGCTTCGTCCGGTCCGGGACGTGCCCGAGACACGTCCGCGACTCCACTCCGGCCACCTGAACGATTCGGGCCAAGACGTGAGCCAGGGGAAGGAACATCAAAAGACGGGAGTTCTCCATCAGGATGGAGGGCAGGTCTTCCACCACGTTGCGGATATCGGCCAGAAGGTTGCGGTGAGTGAGAATGCAGCCTTTGGAACGCCCGGTCGTACCCGAGGTATAAATGATCGACGCGATGTCGTCGGCCTGACGGGACTGACGCCGCTCATTGATGTCGACGGTGGAGTCTTTTCCGGCATCGGTCAGTTCCCGGACCGCTCCGGGCTCGCCGTCGATCGTCCACAGGGTATCGAGCCCGTCGACCAGCCCGGTCAACATCTCGCGCTGTTCGTCCGTTTCGCACACACAGTACTTGGTGTCCGAGTCCGAAAGGATCCATTTCGCCTGTTCCGATGAGGAGGACTCGTAGACGGGAACGGTGACTCCGCCCGCGGCCCAAATGGAATAGTCGAAGAGTGTCCATTCGTACCTGGTGCGGGACATGAGGCCAACTCGATCACCCGGCTCTACACCCGCTTCCACCAGGCCTTGAGCGATGGCAATCACCTGATCGCGGAACTCCGCACACGTGACCGGGGTCCAACTGGCACCATCATCGTACGTACGCTCATAAAGAATATCGTCGGGGTGTTCTTCTGCGTTGCGCCACAAGGTGGTGCAGGTGTTTTCGTGGTCGGCGACTTCCACCGTTGCGGGGACAGAGAATTCGCGCATTGGCAGGCTCCGTTCATGTGCCGTTTAACGGCGCTGTTATTCAACATTTCGACACGTAGTATGAGCCAACTTACCGGTGGAGCAGATCACTCTGCAAGCGCGGTCTGGCTAACACCAGAAAATGAAACGAATTCGTTATGAATATGACTGATGAGTAACATTGCACCCACCTCCGGTTTAGCCTTAATTACATTCATTATCATCGTTGTAAAATACAATTTCAGTACCCGGTTTTGATTCCATAATAGATAGTACGGCAGGGGCGAAAACTGCTAATATACTCGTCGGTAGGTACCGTTTTCCGCATCGACCCGACGATTCACATCACGCCTACGACCGCGCCGAATCACCCACAGAACCCCTGAACGGTAATGATTCCTTTACCCACGGTCGGGTGGCATTTTCAATAGTTCCGCGCCGTCTCAAAAGTGGCCATTCGCACCACCCCGACACGTACTTGATTTTCGCTCCAAGTAAAGTCTGATGACGTGCTCCCAGCGTTGTGGGCTCAAGTGACCGGCATCGGTGTGCGATATCAAGTCCGGTCATCTCTCGCCCGAGGGTCGACGTTTCACCTACGTCGAGGATCTCGGGAATTATCCGCTTTACACGAACAGCCGGTGACAGTCCGCAACATAATTGGACCGGCACGAACGTACAAGGGTGTGGAGGAACTCAAGTGAGCCTGACTATCGGTGTAGACATTGGGGGAACCAAGGTCGCGGCAGCCGTTGTAGACGAAAAGGGAGAGATTCTACAAAGCTCCCGCCGCCCCACTCCTTCCCAGAACGCGGACGGCCTCATTCAAGCGGTGGCCGAATGCGTCAACGAACTACGCGCGCAACACGACGTAGAGGCTATCGGAGTGGGTACGGCGGGCTGGATCTCCTCGGACCGGTCCACGCTCCTGTATTCGCCGAACATGGGGATGCGCGATGTTCCCATGCGTGATTTGATAGCCGAGCAGTGCAAGCTGCCGGTGTTCATCGAAAACGACGCGAACGTGGCCATGTGGGCGGAGTTTCGATTCGGTGCCGCTCAGGACGCCAACACCGCCGTTCTCTACACCATCGGCACGGGTGTCGGTGGAGCCATCGTCGTCGACGGCAACATGGTGCGCGGCACTCATGGAACCGCCGGGGAACTGGGGCACGTCCGCGTCGTACCCGACGGACGCCGCTGCGGCTGCGGACGTTGGGGATGTTTGGAACAGTACGCCTCCGGTGACGCCCTGACGTTGCATGCTCAGGAGGCCGCCAAGTCCAATCCGCACGAGGCGGAATACCTCCTGTCGCTGGCAGGCGACGATGCCGACCAGATCACGGGGGCCATGGTCACCAAAGCGGCACAGAACGACGACCGCACGGCACTGCGAGCGTTCAATTTCATCGGCCGTTTCCTAGGAAACGCGGCCGCCGACATGGTTCAGTCACTCGACCCGGGAGTCATTCTCCTCGGCGGCGGCGTGGTCGACGCGGGAGACTTCCTGCTGGCACCGGTACGTCGCTATCTGAACGACGGCTTGGCCGCACGACGCGAGACGCCGTACGGAATCGTGCGAGCCGCACGCATGGGGCAGAACGCGGGAGTCGTCGGAGCCGCCGACCTCGCTCGCCAGGACCTTTAGACGCCGCTCCGGGGCCCGATCAACCGGACCCCGGCCTTCTGTCGTCAATCGCGTTTGTATCCCACCACCAGCTCAGCGGCCAGCTGTTCACAGAACAGACCGATGTCGGTGATGACCCCGGTCGCCTGGGCCGAACCGCGGTCGGCCAGCTTGGTGACGGTAGCCGGGTTGATGTCCACGCTCACCAAGGGGACCGAAGCGGGCAGGATATTGCCGGTGGCGATCGAATGGAGCATCGTCGCCACCATGAGGGCGTAGCCGACGTTCGGCAACTTCGAGCGCATGGCCCGTTGACCGTCAATGACGTCGGTGTGGACGTCGGGAAGCGGGCCGTCGTCGCGCACCGAGCCCACCAGAACGTAGTCCTTGTCCTGCTTCACCATCGAATACATGATTCCTTGGCGCAGTACGTTGTCGGAAACGGCATTGGCGATCGAGCCGCTCGCGCGAATCTTGTTGATGGCGCGGATGTGGTGTTCGTGCCCGTGCGGTACACCGTGGCCCTTGGAGAGGTCCACTCCCAGGGACGTTCCGTACACTGCGGATTCGATGTCGTGCGCGGCAAGTGCGTTACCGGCGAACAGGACGTCGACGTACCCCTCTTCGATCAGCGCCTCCATGGCAGGAGCCGCACCGGTGTGCACGATGGCGGGACCTCCGACCCAGAGAATCTTCTCGCCGCGTTCCTTCACCGCACGCATCTGTTCGGCTATCTGCTTGACCTGCAGGGCCTGTGGCTTTTCCGAGGAGGCGATGGAGGTCATGAATTCAAAGTCCCCGCCTTCCCCACGTTCGTTGGGCAGCGGTAGGACCTCGATTCCCTCCGAGCCGCAGACGACCAGTTCGCCTTTCTCCACGTCCGAAACCGGGAGAGTGTGGGCGCTGAGATGGTCGTCTCCGACGATGATTCCGCAGTCCATTTCGGAGTTTTTAACGTCGACCCATTTCCCGTCGACCCGTACCCGGGTATCGAAGTTGGTCGTCGAGTAGAAGTCCTCGGGGAAGACGCCGTCCGCCGGAGCGGGCCGTAGTCGCGACTCCCCGATTTCCAGGGGGTTGGCTCCGTGAGTCTGCAAGCGCATGACGATCCGCTGTACTTGAGCTTCGCTCTCCGCGCTGACTTTGAGTTGGGTATAGGTTTCATCGTTATGAGTCCGGCCCACATCGAGGCGTTCGATGGAGTAGTCGCCGGAATATTCGATGATGTCGTCCAGAACCCGCGCGAACAGACCCTGATCGATCAGGTGTCCGCGTAGTTCGAGCGTACGTGAGTAAGTCAATTCTCGTCCTCTATATCTTTTCGTGCCTGCCTCAAGCAGCTTAACGCCGGGAGGTAACCATAGCGACAATAGGCGGTCGTCTCATGTCGGGCGCGTCGCCATCACTGGTCAGAACGGATTATCTCCCACGCAATCCCCAGCGGCGCGAAGTGTACGCCGGTAGGCTCGATTTCCATGGACCACCGGCCTACCAGTTCCGCTCATGAGCATGCTTCCACTGCCCCGAGTCATGCCCATGACGACCACTCGCACCAAGACCCCTCGCACCACGACGAACAATCCCGACACACCGGACACGGCCCTGAGATGTTCCGCGCCAAGTTCTGGTGGAGCCTCCTCCTGGCAATACCGATCATCCTCACCAGCGAATCGGTCGCGACATGGCTCGGATACTCGATCGACGTCGCCGGGACACGATTCGTGGCCCCAGTACTGGGGACCGTCCTGTTTCTCTACGGTGGACTACCGTTTCTGAAATCGGCTCGCCACGAACTGGCGCAACGCCAACCGGGCATGATGACGCTGATATCTACGGCCATCACCGTCGCGTTTCTCGCCTCGCTCGCCACCACCTTCGGTTGGCTCGACCTCGACTTCTGGTGGGAACTGGCAGCATTGATCGTCGTCATGCTCCTGGGTCACTGGCAGGAAATGAAAGCGGTCGGCCAAGCTCAAGGAGCCCTTCAGTCCCTGGCAGCGCTGCTTCCCGACACCGCCGAGATCATCGTAGACGGTGAGGTACACAGCGTCGGCGTCGATCGTCTGCACGTCGGTGACGAAATATTGGTCCGCCCGGGCGAGCGCGTCGCCGCCGACGGCCGCATCATTTCGGGCGAGGCCGAGCTGGACGAATCCACCATCACCGGGGAGTCCAATCCCGTAAGGCGCTCGACCGGCGACCTCGTTACGGCGGGAACGGTGTCCACCGATTCGGCTATCCGCGTGGAGGTACGGGCCGTCGGTTCGGATACGGCCCTGGCGGGTATCCAACGTCTCGTCGCCGAGGCTCAAGCGTCGTCCAGCCGGTCGCAGCTTCTGGCCGATCGAGTGGCCGCTTGGCTGTTCTACCTCGCCACGGGTGTCGCACTATTGACGTTTGGAGCGTGGTGGATCATCGCCGGACCGGGAGAAGCGGTGTCGCGGTCCGTCACCGTCCTTGTCATCGCGTGTCCGCACGCTTTGGGATTGGCGATTCCACTGGTGGTGTCGATTTCAACGACCTTGGCGGCGCGTCACGGCATCCTGGTCAAAGACCGTATGGCATTGGAACGAATGCGGACGGTCGATGCGGTGCTGTTCGACAAGACGGGCACCCTGACCGAAGGTCGGCATGCGGTACGGGCGATGGAACCGACCGGTGAGCACGCCGTTGCCGATCTCGTGGGTATCGCGGCGGCGGTGGAACAGGATTCGGAACATCCCCTGGCACGGGCCTTGGTGGAGTACGGTACCGAACATGGAAATCCGACGTCGGCGACGGAGTTTCGATCCCTGCCGGGGCGGGGAGTGAGCGCGCAGGTCGAGGGGCACCGGTTCGCCGTCGGCGGCCCGGCACTGCTCACAGAGCTCGAAGTGAACTCCCCACCCGAGGTTGCCGATACGGTGGACCGCTGGGAGTCGGAGGGAAACGCGGTGCTGTATCTGGTGTCGCTGGAACAACCACTCGAGGTATGGGCGGTGTTCGCCTTGGCCGACCGGGTCCGCCCCGAGGCCCGCGAAGCCATCACGGAACTGCGCTCATCGGGTGTGGAGAAGATAGTCATGGTAACCGGTGATTCGCCGGCGGTGGCGCATTCGGTCGCCCGGGAACTGGGATTTCGGCCGGGGCAGGACGAGGTGTTCGCCGGGATACTTCCGGAGGGGAAGGGCGAGATCGTCGCCCGCCTGCGAGATCGCGGCCTCTCAGTGGCCATGGTCGGCGATGGGGTCAATGACGCCCCCGCACTGGCGGGGGCCGATGTCGGTTTGGCCATCGGGGCCGGAACCGATGTGGCCATCGCATCGGCGGGTATCGTCTTGGCGTCGTCTGATCCACGTACGGTTTCGGCGGCGAAACGTCTGTCTCGTGCCACCTACCGCAAAATGGAACAGAACCTGATTTGGGCCACCGCTTACAACGTCATCGCCATTCCGCTCGCGGCGGGAGTCCTGGCTCCCGTGGGAGTGGTTCTGTCTCCGGCCGTCGGAGCGGTGCTCATGTCGCTTTCCACCATTGTGGTCGCTGCGAACGCACAGCTCTTGCGTGGTTTCAGGTTCTGACGGTCGATATCAGCGGCTACGCAGCGTCAGTACCGTAATGTCACTGGGTGCGCCGATACGGACGCGTGGCCCCCAGGTTCCGGCCCCGCGCGTGACATAGAGACGGGTGTCGCCGTAACGGTCGAGACCGGCCACGGTCGGATTCGGTCCAGCCGCTATCAACGGCCCCGGCCATACTTGACCCCCATGGGTATGGCCGGACAACTGGAGGTCCACATTCCAGTCCATCGCGTCCTCAATGACGACGGGTTGATGCGCCAAGAGCACGGACGCGCGGTTCGGATCGCGGTCCCCCAAGGCGGCTTGAAAGTCAGGACCATGTGATTGTCCATTATCGAACTCTTCCGCCTGGACGTCGTCGACCCCCGCAAGATCGAAATGCGTCAGCTCAGTGCGTGTGTTCTCCAATGGCCGCAGACCCAGATTACGAATCTCATCCAACCACTCCGCCGCACCCGAATAGTATTCGTGGTTACCGGTAACGAAATAGGCGCCCTGTCGCGCTCGCAGGTGCGCCAGCGGCGCGGCGGCGTCTCCCAGTTCCTCCACCGTACCGTCGACCAGGTCGCCTACCACGGCGATGGCGTCGGCCTGGGTTCCATTGATGACGTCCACGATCTGTTCGGAGTGCCTCCGCCCCGCCATGGCCGAGAGGTGGATGTCGCTGACCAGAGCAATACGGAAACCGTCGCCCGATCGGGACAGTTTGGACAGCGGCACTTCCACACCTTTGACGCGCGGCGGCTTCACCGCCTGATAGGTGCCGTAACCGGTGGTGACCAGTCCAATCGTGCCGGCCGTCAGTGCCATACCGCCCGCCAACGCACGCCGACGTGACACTCCGGCCGACGTCGACGCGTCATTCGGCTCGTCGCCCGGGGCGGAAACCTCGGTTTGTTCCTCCGCATCGTCCTGTGACGTCTGCCGAGTGATACGGCGGTTGAGAATCCAGCGGAACGGTTCCATGACGAGTAGAGCGATGGTCGTGAAGAGGAGAACGACCATCCAGGTGTAGCCGACCCAGCTGACCGTCGCTTCCAACCACATGGGACTCGGCACGCGGGGAACGAAGAACGCCGCGAGAGCGAAAACCAGCAATATTCCGAGCAATACCGCTCCCCAGCGCCGCCAAACCGATCCGGCCGGGGTTGGGTTACGAATCAGTCGCCACCACAGGTAGAGATGGGCTCCCGAGAGCAAAAGGACGATAACGGCGAGTACGAGCAGCAATTGCCACATATTGACACTTTCGACGCGGTGGGGCGGGTGCTTGGCAAGGTGGAGTCAGCACGAACGCCGACCGCACCGAGTTTCCGGTTCCGTGACAACTCTACTCCGCTGAACGCGGGAGCCGCTGACTTCGAACGTCATACGGTATCGCCCCAACGGTGTCCTTCACCGCACTGAACAACAGAAGGGCGATAGCGCGTGCTCTGTCCCTTTTACCGGGGCTCTTATTGTACTCAACTGCGGCTGTACGATGGCGCTGTGGCTGAATGGACGATTCATAACGAGCGTGTTGTAGACGATTCCCGCCGAGCTCATTGGTCGATCGCCGAAGTCGAACTGCCCGACGGTACCGAATTCGAACAATACGTCTACCGAGCTCCGGCGGCAGCGATGATGCTAATGGTTGTCGACGGTGCGGCGTTGATGATTCGTCGGCATCGGTTCGTCATTGATAGATGGGTTTGGGAACTCCCCGGCGGTTATCGCGAGGACGGCGAATCAATGATGGACTGTGCTATTCGGGAGGCCGAGGAAGAAACCGGCTGGCGTCCTTCGAAAGTGCGCCCACTTATTGAATTCCAACCTTGGGTGGCCACCGCCGACGCGGTGAATTCGTTGTACATCGCAGAACACGCTGAAATCGTCCGCGAGCATTCCGACGTCAACGAAGCGTCCGAAATGAAGTGGATTCCGTTCGAACGCGTGCCAGAGCTGATTCGCAACGGCGAGGTGATCGGTTCAGCGTCCATTATCGGGTTGCAAGCGGCTATGCTGGACTTTCGGCAATAGGCAGGCAATACCGTCAATGAGCCCCGAGACTTCGGAATTAGACCGATACGGCACCAGCGCGACTGCAAGCCGACGAAGATACTCGTGCGAGCGCTGCGACCGCAACTTGTGAGCGAGAGCGAGTGCGTGGGTTCCTGCATCGGTCGCTCTCTCAATGTCGCCGGTGGAGGCGGAGGATTCGGCCAGTAGCGATAGGTTGAACATGTGCCCTCGCACGTATGTTTGGTTGTTCATTGTGAGGGAAGCAGTCGCGCATTCGGTGGCGGCGTGGTGCTCACCGATGGCGAGTAGGGTATGGCCGGTTCGGGCATGCAGGTAAGCATCGCATAGGTATTTAGCCCATGCAGGGTCGTTGTCGGGAGAAATTTTGCTGAATTCGTCTTCTGCGAGGCGGAGGGATTGGTAGGTACGCTTGGTGTCGTTCTGGAGCGCGTATCCGTGTGCGCTGCTCATGTAGACCTCGGACACCAGTGATGGGAGCCCTGATCGCACTGCGAACCGTAGAGCGGATTGGGCTAGTTGTGTTGCGTCGTCGCCGTTTTGCAGGAATGCCGCTTGATGTGCGCGTGCGGCTAGGATTTCACATGATAGGGCGTCGTCATGCGCTTCGACGGCAAGTTCCAGGGCTACTTTGAAATGTCGCCTAGCAAGACTGTGCAGTCCTGAGTCGTATGCTGTCCACCCTGCCAGTTGTGCGAGTTCAGCTGTGGTCTGTTGTAGATCCCGTGCTACAGGACTGTGTCCGTGGCTTTTCAATAGCGGCAGTGCTTCGAAGTTCAGCGCGTTCGACACCGCGTCTCTGACCGCTGATCCACCATAGGCGTTGTCCATGGACCGGTAGGCTTCCAACCGTTCTTTAAGGATATGCAGGTCGGTTGAATCCGGGTCCGGGTCATCGGTGGATGGGGTCGAGTAGCCATAAGCAAGGAGAGAAATGCTTTGCAGTATGGTTCTACGTTTCACCTCGTTATCTCCTCCGTGGCAGAGCTCTTCGAGCAGGCCATCTGCGTCTAGCGCACTGTCGATAGCGGCACATGTTGCCGCGTCAGGTTGTCGGTGCCCGTTTTCAATATTGCGGAGGTGAGAAACAGACATGCGCACCTTCCGCGCCAGCATTGACCGTGGCATCCCGCGCGCTTGACGTATCGCACGCATCCCCATGCCAAATCTAAGGCGCGAATCGTGCCCTGTCACCCCTGATACCCCCAATGAATCAGTTTGAATCACTAGCCCTCTGGTGCTCGGTGCCACTCTGACCGATAGTACAGATACGGAGTTCGAGCGATCTGGAGGTGGAACGATCATAGGACCACGCAATGCAGCCGGCCATTTCACAGCCATCGGACAGCGATTTGAATACACGTTTGAACCACAAAAGGACAGCGCTAACACTCCAGTCTGGGTATATGGCGCAGCGGAGAGCCTCGTGTACTCCGTTCGGGTGTCGCCGTCGGGAGCGGTGGAATCTGAAGAGTGGTACAGCCACTGGTGGGCTAAAGATCCCGATTGGAAAGCAAGGGTGAACAAGGCGCTATTGGTAGCTCTGGCTGACCGACATAGCGATGTGATCGGTAGAGGTGGGACAGCATGACAGTGACATCAAAGATGCATGGTTGGCACATCGAACCCGAAACCGAGTGGTGGCATTTCTACAACCGACGCGGACGGTTTCTCTCGATCTCACGGCGGTTGGGGATCGAGCCGGAGTGGCAAGGCACGGCTAGCAACATGAAACCTGGGCAGAAAATCAACTTGTATCGGCAGGCCCTTGATATGTTGCCGGACAACTGGCGTGATGCCGGAGGTTAAGGGAGAGCCTGATTGGAAAGTGTGCCCAGAGCCGGGGACGGAGGGCGCACTGGCCCGGGGATCTGACCGACACCGGATTCCCGGGCTTTTGTACCTCTAACGTCATTAGATGCTTAACGCCTCAAACATTGGTGCGTGCCGAAACTCGGCAGAGCATCTACCCCAACGGTGTCCTTCACCGCACCGGCTCTGACGAACCGTTCGATCCCGCGGTCAGTCCTTCCCACCGTCTTTATCGGGGTGATCTTCGGCCTTGGTCTCGCCCTCGATCGTGGTGGTCTTCGCCTTCGAACGATCGGTCTGACGTTCCAAGAGCTCATCCACGTCGACCAGCTTGAACTTGGACATGAAGTCCCCCCAGCCGATGGTGTCGGGAATGGTTTCACGAACCGTCATCACCGTGGTTCCGGGAATTCGCAAGGTCACCGATGCCGGAGAACCAAGATGCTTCTGTTGCAGAACGGCTTCGGTGGGGACCCCTGTGGGAGACTGGGACAATTCGAAAACCGCTGCCTCGTTCTCCTTGGCCTGCGGCACCCATTCGATGTCTCGCTTCAAAACCACGCCGACGGCGTTGTTCTTACCCTCGATGGATCCGCTGAAGTTCAAGGCGAGGGTATTGGCGTCTCCTCGGGCTTGAAGCAGAGTCCACGCGCTGTCCTGCAGATCGACCAGCTGTCCTTGAAACCTCCGAACCGCTCCGGCGATTTGAGCGCGTCGGCGCCTCTCTCCCAAGGGTTTCGAGACGGCCCGGAACGAAAGAACCACCAGTCCCAGGACCACGATCCCAATGGACACCGCCAACAGCGCCGAGAGCCCCGCTTGAAGGCTCATGAGCATGGCGCTTCCTGTGGCGATACCCGCTACGACTCCCATCAGGGGTTTCAGCCAGGCCGGTCCGGTCCCCTTATGCGCCTTCAACGGCGTCAACAGGCCCGTTCCGGTGGCAATGACCAGACTGATTCCGAGCACGGTCGGTTCCGGGGCCCCCGACCCGTCCAGCCACCGCATCGCCCACCAGGCGATAAAGGCGGAGCCGACCAGGGTCGTCGGAATCAACATCAAGGCCACGAACGTCAATTGCTGTTGACTGGGTCGATTGTTGGCCAACATGATCGGTCCCAGCATCAACAACGGCAGAACCACCCCGAACAGGCCGACTTGAACTGCGCTGATGACCACAATTGGCGTTAGGGAAGACAAGTTCGCAACCTCGCTGTATCGTGCAGGCTTATCGTGTCAGGAACAAGCTTAACAAGATACGCCGGTCACCCATTTTCAGGCAAGGCCCGAGCGAACCTCGAACCCTCGCCGGACGCAAAGGGTGAGTCACAATGCACCATCGTGAACCACCCACCGTTCCTTTTCAGCGCATGGCCGACTAGGACTCGAAGCTCCATTCCCCCATCAAGTGGTCGGCCTCCTCTAGAAACCTCTTCAGGTCGGGGCGGACTCCACCGGCACGGGACGCCAGTTTCTGAATCACCAGGACCTGGAGGCTGAGAATATCGCGGTCCGAGATCTCTTCCAGGAAATGTGATTCCCCGGCCATTCCACGGATGACGCCTTCTGCGAGGAGAGACGGAAAAGACGGCTCCGCCGTCGCGTGGTCATGCCGCATCTCGTTGACGAAACTCGCGATCCCGTCGCGGCTGATGCCGTCACTGAAGTGGTCTTCCAACATCACCGCGAACAATGCCGCGATATACGCCGCGAAACGTCCGGCCTGTTCAGGGGGTAGCTTTTCGGTCAGTTCCCAGTCATATTCGTGTTCCAGTCGGGCCAGCGCGGCGGCCAACTCGCGGTATCGCTGCGGATTATCCGTCATATCGCATCTCTCGACTCCTTAACATGTTCGTCACCGCCCACGATATACAAACTCGATTGTTTTGCAAAGCTAAGGCCCACTCCGGCAGCCGAACCTCGGTTCACGACAGACAAAGAGGCCGGCGACGGTGGATCACCATGTTCCACTCATCGCCGACCCCGATAAAAGCGAATGCCCGTTAACGATCGTTGCCGGGACTTAGCCCTGACGATCGAGCTCACGTGCCGCGAGAGCACGCGCCACTTCGGCTCGGCCTTCCTTTACTCCGCGTTTAATACCGTCCGAACGGTCCTCGGACAGCCAAGCGTCCACCGTTTCCAGGGTTTCGCTGCGGACCTGGTTGGCGGGGAAGCCCATCTTGGCGAATTCCACGGCCTGCTGCGCACCGAGTTTGTCCCACATGGCCGGTACGGCCTCGAGGTATTTACGCAGGTAGGGCTGTACCAGTTCTTCTTGGTCCATGGGGGCGAAGCCCTGCATGGTGGCGCGCCGGACGTAGTTCTCACTGTCGGGGCTGACCAGACGTTCCCAGGCGCGGGCTTTGGCGTCCACGGTGGGAATGGTGGCTCGTGCCAGGGTGGCGAGGCGCTTGCCTTCGGCCGTGTCGTCACCGGCCAACTCGGTGTCGATGAGGTCTTCACCCGCATGACCGGTGAGTGCGAGGACGGTGATCAGTTGCCAGCGTAGGTCCGCGTCGACGGCCAGGCCCTCGGGTACGTCCTTTCCGTCGAGCCATGCTCGCACGGTGGCGATGTCGCCGTCGGAACGGCTGGCGTTGACGAATGCCCGGGCCCAGGACCGTTGCATGTCGGAACCGGCCGGTGAGGAGTCCATTGCCTGCTTGGCGGCGCCGGCCCAGCGTTGACGGAGTTCGGAACGTTTCTCCGGGTCGGCGTACAGCAACGCGGTACCGACGTGACGTTGTTCGACGGTGACGACGTTGATGTCGGTTTCCTTGGGCAGTGAGGTGATCGCCATGTTGAGGTACTTGGTGGCACCGATTTCCGCGTCGCGCAACATGTCCCAGGTTGCCGCCCACACCAATGCCCGTGGCAGGGAATCGGCCAGGTCGGAGGTGTGGTCGATCGCCGTCACCAAGGACTTCTCGTCGAGGCGCAGTTTAGCGTAGGTCAAGTCGTCGTCGTTGAGCAGCAGGAGGTCAGGCTGTTTGACTCCGACCAGGGCGTCGACCTGGGTTTCCGCTCCGGTCACGTCGATTTCCTCGCGCTGACGCCGAATGAGTTTTCCGCCCTCCAGGTCGTACAGCCCGATGGCGATTCGGTGGGTGCGCAGGGTCGGGTGGTCGGCCGGTGCCGTTTGCACGACCGATACCTTGCTGAAGTCGCCCTTGTCGTCCACGCTGATGTCGGGGCGGAGTGTGGAGACGCCGGCGGTTTTCAGCCATGTCGCGGCGAATTCCTTCAGTTCGCGTCCGCTGGCGGCTTCGAGCTCCGTCAGCAGGTCGTCGAACACGGCGTTGTCGAACTTGTGCTTGGCGAAGTAGGCGCGCAGTCCCTGTAGGAAGGGGTCGATTCCCACGTAGGCGACCAACTGTTTCAGAATCGAGGCGCCCTTGGCGTAGGTGATCCCGTCGAAGTTGGACTGAACTGCGGCGGTGTCTTCCATCTCGGTGTACACCGGGTGGGTGGTGGGCTGCTGGTCGGCGGCGTAACCCCAGTTCTTTCGCGCGGCCAGGAACGTGGTCCACGCACCGGTGTATTCGGTCGCCTCGGTGTTGGCCCAGTGGCTGGCCCACTCGGCGAAGGACTCGTTGAGCCACAGGTCGTCCCACCACCGCATGGTCACCAGGTCACCGAACCACATGTGTGCCATCTCGTGGAGAATGACGTTGGCGCGCTGTTCCAGCTCGAAATCGGTGACTTGACTGCGGAAGAGGAACGCGGATTCGGCGATGGTGATGCAGCCGAAGTTCTCCATCGCTCCGAAATTGTATTCGGGGGCGAAGATCTGATCGTATTTCGGAAGAGGATAGCGCTCTCCGAAGTGCCGGTGGAAGTGGTCGAAACCCTGTTTCGTGACCGTGAAGACGCCTTCTGCGTCCAGGTGTTCCTCCATGGATTTACGGCACCAGACACCGAGGTCGATACCGTCATGCGTGTCGGTGACGCCGACGTACGGTCCGGCGCAGAGCGCGGTGATGTAGGGGCTCATGCGAACGCTGGGTTCGAAGGTGGTGGTAGTGACCTCACCGTGCGTTTCCTCGCTGCCGACCGGCATGTTCGACAACACCTTCCAGTGTTGCGGAGCGCGCACGACGAAGGTGAAGGCGGCCTTGAGGTCGGGCTGATCGAAGCAGGCAAAGGCCCGCTGTGCGTCGGCCACCTCGAATTGGCTGTAGAGGTACGTCTCATTATCGACGGGGTCGGTCATGCGGTGCAGACCCTGTCCGTCGGTGGAGTATTCGCAGTTGGCGTTGACCACGAGCGTATTGTGTTCGGCCAGGCCGGGTACCTTCAACCCGTCGGAGTCGGTGTATCCGGCGATGTCGAGCTCTTTGCCGTTCAACGTCGCCTTGTTGAGCGACTGGGCGGCGATGTCGATAAAGGTGTCCGCACCGGGTTCGGTGCAGTCGAACACTACGGTCGTCTCGGCTTCGAAGGTGTTTCCCTCGGCATGCCCGGTGAGGTCGAATGCGACTGTATAGGAGTCGACGTCGAGAAGCTCAGCGCGCCGCTGGGCCTCCGCCTGGGTAAGAGTATGGGTCTGGGCCACATTGCCTCCTCAGTAGTGATCGAACGATTCGTTCAAAGTGTGTCACATTGTGGTCGTCATGCCGCCGCTCCGGGCCGTGATCATTCCCTGGATTACGCTACTGGGCATGAGTGCCGCACATCCGATCAAACACGCCTGGATTTCGACGGGCGGAACCAGCGCCAAAAACTATGACGAATTCCCCGATGAATCGGTGATCACCGACATAGTGCGTGAGAATCCAGCCAGCGTTCTTTCCATTGAAATGCCCGATCGCACTCCCGAAGCGAGCGCGGCGGGCCTGGACTTCAGCGCATCGCTGCCCGCGGCCAAGGAGCGGCTCGACGCTCTGCGCGCGGCGGGGCGATTCGGCGCGCGCGATGAGGTGGCGGTGGTCTACCGCATCAGCGATACCGACGGTCGCCGGTCTTACGGCCTGTTCGCCATGGTCGACACCTCGGAGATTTCGTCTCACGCCGACGAACCGGGCTCGGTCATCCGTAATGAAGAGGTTTTCCGGTCCAAGGTGGAGCAGCGGGAACAGTTGAACCGCTACCTGGGCGCACAATTGAGTCCCGTACTGCTTCTGCAGACCGACACCGACCTGCACCGTGCGTTGACGACGGCGGCGGAACGGGCCGGAGAACCGGATCTGTCAGAGCTCGACGAGGCCGGGCGGCGGCACGAGTTGTGGGTCGTCGACGACCCGGAGCTGACCCAGGTTGCCGGGGAGGGCCGCCTGGTCGTCGCGGACGGCAATCACCGTTCGTTGGCCGCCCAGGTCGGGGAATTGAATCGTTTCCTTGCGGTGATCACCACACCCGAATCGGTTCGCATTCTTCCCTATCATCGTTTGGTAACGGGTTTGCCGACCTCGGCCGAGCAACTGATGGTGCAGATCGCGCAGATCGGTGCGGAGGTGGAAGAGGTCGATGGACCGTCGATCCCGCAGCGCCACGGGGAGGTGATCTTCTACGGATCCGGTCGCACCTGGAAGGTCGCGCTACCGGCTGCGGGCGATGGCGTCGTCGCCCGGCTGGATCATACGCGGGTGGAGAAGGAGTTGTTCGACGGTCTTTTGGGCTGGGAGGCCAAGGACGACCGCATCACCTATGTCGGCGGGGACTATTCCGTGGAATGGCTGACCGAGCAGGTGGATTCAGGTGAGGCGGATTTGGCGATCGTCATCGCCCCCGTTTCCGTCGATGATTTTATCGACATCAATCTGAACCGGCTGGTCATGCCCCGCAAGTCGACGTGGTTCATCCCCAAGGCCCGTGCCGGTCTGGTTTTGGCTGACCTAGAGTAGTGCTGTGCGTATATACATAGGCTCCGACCACGCCGGGTATGAACTGAAAAACCACCTGGCCCAGTATTTGTCTCAGAACGGCTACGACGTTACCGACGTCGGCCCACACGACTTCGATCCCGAGGACGACTATCCCGCGTTCTGTTTCCATACGGCCGACGCCGTCGTCAATGACGTGGAGGCGTTGGGAATCGTCATCGGCGGTTCCGGAAACGGTGAGCAGATCGCGGCGAACAAGGTGGCCGGGTGCCGTGCCGCCTTGGCTTGGAGCGAAGAGACCGCTCGTCTCTCGCGCCAGCACAACGACGCGAACGTCGTCAGCCTGGGTGCCCGGATGCACACCTTGGAGGAGGCCGAGCGCATTGTAGAGGTATTCCTGACCGAGCCGTTTTCCGCGGCGGATCGCCACCAGCGACGCATCGATCAGGTGACCGACTATGAAAAGGCGCGGCAACTGCCACCGTTGCCGCATTAGGACGCACGGGGTGAACCGAGCCGCCGACGGTAGCCGGTTCGCCCCGTTTCGTTATGCTTGAGCAGGTGGTAGACGCTTGCTAGGCTGCCAATATGCCGAAAATATTTCGAGTAGTACTGCAGTTTTTGCAGATCACGTTTCTACTGGCCACCATCGGTAGCCTGTTCGTCGCCGCCTATCACTTCTTCGGTGCGTTTAGCGGCGATATCTCCATCTCCGTGTTCACCACCAACTCAGAGGCCGCCGGGTCCCTGGCGCTGGCAACCGCCTGCGCACTGGTGTCGATCGCCACTTCACCGGCTCTGTGGAGCCTCACCCGCGCCTCACAGACCGGCGACAGCGCTCCTCCCCCGCCCGCCCCAGAGAGCATGGACCAGGCGGGTCCGCCCATGGGACCCCCTGGAGAACCCATGCCCCCGCAAAGCGCCTATGGTCCACCGACGAACAACGCCCCGCCGCAGTGGCCCGCCAACTGACGATTTCCGGTCTCAGGAGAGAGGAACAGGATTCACCGGTCTTCCGGGCTTTCCTCTCTCCTTGCCGCCCAAAGAATTGAGATATACCATACTCATTATGCGGCGCGAGTGACCGCCAATGGGCACAGCACTAACCTTGAGGGCGATCCAGGTACTCTAATGTGAGAGACCCACACGCGAGAAGGACAACTCCATGACCATTCAGCCGTCGTCTACGCACCAGTCATCCCACCTCAACTTGGTGTGCGGCCCGGTTGACCCCATGAACGGCTCGGAGCAGAGTTACCGACTCACTCGCCTGTTGGGTTCCGGAGGGCAAGCCGATGTGTATCAAGCGGTTCGCCTCTCCGCGGGCATATCGTCCACCCCCGTCACCGTGAAGATCTTCCGCCTGCAGCCCGACATCGACCCGCAACAGCAGTATCGCTCGTGGGACAAAGGCGACGCCGTTCTCATGGACCTCCACTCCCGGGGTGCCGAATCCATCTGTCGCCGGATCGACGCCTTCTACGGTCGCCTCCCGCATTTCCCCCACGAGGACCCGAGTGGAGACCAGGTCCCCTACCAGGTCCTCGAGTACCTACCGGGGTACGACCTGCGGCAATACCTGGGCGATCGCCTGGGACGACTCGACGGCGTCCACACGCTTCGCACCATCGCTCAGGTCCTACAACAGCTGCACAACCCCCAGGGCGGAACCCATCCGATCCTGCACATGGACATCAAACCCGCCAACGTCATCATCGGCCCGGAAGGCAATGCCAAAATCATTGACTTCACCGGAGCGCGCTACCACTCCCCCAACCACATCACCACCATCTCCTATACGCGCGAAACTGCCGGTCCCGAGGCCTACGAGGGTCGCGTCGGTCCCTCCTACGACGTACACGGTTTCGGTTCCGTGGCCTTCTACCTCATCACCGGGGCTACGGCGCGCACCGACTCGCAGGACAACCTCTTCCCCGGGCAGTTTCACAGCGACCCCTGGGCTCGCCTGCGGCAGCACCCCTATCTGGAGTCCAACCCGCGCCTGCGCGACCACCTGTACTTTCCTCTCGCCGACACTCCCGCCGACCGGCCTACGACCGCGCAGCTTCCCCGCTGGATCGACGAGCTCATCGCACACGTGCATCGCTCGCCGCTGCCCGATCTGGGGGTCGACTGGGGTCCGCCTCCCGCGCCGGCGCAGCCGAGCACCGGCCGGGCACGTCCCACCGTGGCGGCACCGGTCCCCGGCCCCGACGCCACCGCCGTCATGGAACCCGGCGATTTCGACCGGATGGTGGGAGGCCGTCAACCGGTCAACGCCGCGTCCACCTTCAACGCACCCCCTATGGAGACCGCCGGTACGAGTCAACCCGCTCCACGCAACGTCGGTCGCGTGCAGGCCACCGACAATGCCGAGGCGAACCCCACTCCGCCCACCGACGAACCGGCCCCACAACAACGGTCACCACATACACCTCAGGACGACCGAGACATGCATCCGCTCCTGGGACCACCCGGATCAATGCGGCGGGGATTGGAGTTCTCCTTCATCGGGAGCCTTTTCACCGCGATTATGTGGCTACTGTGGATACTGCAAGGCGACCGGTCCGTGGAAAGCGGAGCGATGTTTCTGGGACTGACCATTACCGTCGCCGTCAGCGTGTTCTTTCTGCTTCGTCTCACCGGCGGGGTCTTCTGGGGCCGCATGATGGGGGCCAAACGCCGGAGCGCGCGCCTGTCACACCTCATGACCGGGGGATTCATGGTCGCTGTCGGTATCGGCTACCTGCTTCAGATCGACTGGGAACTGGACAGCCTCATTCCCTTCTAAAACCACAGCTCACAACAACTGCGCTCGTGCCGACGCGCCGGTGATCCCCATGCGAAAATGACGGCTATGACAGACCAGAAGCTGGCACGCGATATCTATCAGGCCGCCCATCTCACCGGAGAATTCACACTTCGTTCGGGAGTCACCGCCACCGAATATTTCGATAAATATCTCTTTGAGTCTGATCCCCGACTCCTCAAGCGCATCGCCGACGCCCTGGCTCCTCAAGTACCGACCGATGGAGTAGACGCCTTGGCCGGACTGGAGACCGGAGGGATTCCCTTGGCGGTCGTACTCGCCCAGGTGACGGGCATTCCCGCCTACTTCATCCGTAAGGAAGCCAAATCCTATGGGACCTGCCGTCTTGCCGAGGGCGGGGACATCGACGGTAAACGACTGTTCATCGTCGAAGACGTCATCACCTCGGGCGGAGCCGTCCTGGACGCCCTCCACGAACTGCGGAACCGCGGAGCTCGCATCGACTCGGGAGTCTGCGTCATCGACCGCGAAGCGGGAGGCCTCAAGAACCTCTCCGACAACGGCGTGGACATTCGTGCCCTGTTCACCATGAGTCAGTTGAAAGAAGCCGGCGAATAGTCCAGGGAATTCACGGGTTCTGTGCCGTCCTCTACTGCGGACGGCACAGAAGTGGTGCATAAAGGCCGGATTGACTCGATCCCCCGGTATTCGTCAGGCGCTAAGGATGGGATCCGGCCGGCGGTCATTCTGACAGCTGATCGAGGGTGTCGTTGAGAATACCGAGATATTCTTGTCCGTCTTCGTAGTTGTCGTAGTAGGTGTCTTCGACTTCCCGTTCGTACCTGGCATTCACTGCGGCGGAATAACCCGTGGCATCGTCGCACGCGGCAATCGACACGGCCGCGTCGATTTCGGCTTCCTTGGTGTCGAAGTATCGCTGCCGATCGGCTTCGGTGACATCCGAATGCCTGAACTCGGTACCATTCTCCGTTTCGGTCGCGCTCTCCGGGAAATAGCGCTCCTGCCAATAGGATCCATCGGTCAGATTATCGGTGTCCTCCAGCCGGTCTCTTTCGTATCCGGCTTCGACCAGGCAGGACCGGAACTCCTTCGCTTCGGTAACGCCAAAATCGTCGTCACTGCCGATCGGTACGTCTGTACTCGCCATTGACGACCAACCGTGTCGGATTCCGTCCGCATTCCAAGCGGAATCGGTATAAATGTCATCCAATACCGTGCCATAGCACCCTGCGGGTGGAGTTGTGATGTCGGCGTTCGAGACCCAGCCGTCGCCGGACAGTCCACTCTCCTCCCATTGCGAAGTGGTGAGCAAACCCGCGGCCTTGGAGGAGGCCGCCCATGTGGGCCCCTGATACGCGATCTCCCACGCCACTTTCTCTTCCGTCGGGAGTTCAACCCAGCCTTCACCGGCCGTCTCTAGAGCAGATACGTCGATATCCGGCCTGTTCGACCCAAAGACGGCCGCCTCGTTGTCATCGTCGGCAGCGCCGGAGTCGAACTCCGCCGCCGCTTCGGCGTCCTCATCGCCGTACACGTCACCGAAGTCAGTCCACACTCCCAGGCCGACCACCGTCGCCTCCTCCTCAGTCGGCAGGTCGAGATAGGAGGAACCCTGTTCCATCACCACGCTGGGAAGAGGAATAGGACTGAAAATCCGTCGCGTCATGTGGTCGACATTGTGAGTGGTCAAGCCTTGTTGTTCAAGGCAGTCTACGACCAGCTCCGATTCCCGCAGCCGGAGCTCGGCCTGGGTATCGGCTATTGCACTCCACAAGGAGTCAAGATCCTGCGGTGTCACGGACGAGGGCGTGGAGGCTTCATTCGACTCCGGGGTATCGCTTGGGCCACTACACCCTGCCATCAGGACAAGAGCCGCCAACGGAACCGAGAGGAAACGTTTCATGGGAAAGCCGTCTATATCGGGGATATCTATTACACAAGTACGAACAACCGTATCAATTCGTTCCGACACGGCTAGGAAAGAGTTGTGTCGGCGAGAAACTGCCCGGTGCTCCATTCCCCTCTGGCGTGGTTTGAGTGGCCCCGGCAACGGCAATCCGACTTAAGTCGCTCGAGTAAGTCGCCGTTACCAACTACAGTCATTTGACAGATGTCGGTCGCCCCAAGCAAACCGTAGTGTCGATGACGTCATCGAATACATCGCAGAGAGGACATCATGAACGACCCGATCAACCTGGCCGTCATCACCGGAAGCACCCGTAAAGGACGCATGGGCGGCCCCCTCGTCTCGCAGCTGATCGTCGACCATGCCAAACAGGACGATCGCTTCGACGTGAACTGGATCGACCTGGCACACGCCGACCTTCCCCTCGACTTCGACGCCGACGGATATCCGGACGTAGAGGAACTGGGCCGCCGCCTGGGCCAGGCGGACGCCTTCGTCGTGGTGACCCCGGAATACAACCACTCCTACCCGGCGGCGTTGAAAAACGCCATCGACCTGTACGGCCCCGAATGGGGAGGTAAGGCGGTAGGACTCGCCTCCTACGGCGGCAACGCCGGTGGACAGCGTGCCGTTGAGCACCTCCGTCAGGTCTTCCCCGAGGTCGGAGCCATGACGATTCGCGAAACCCTGACGTTCGTCAACTACTGGGACGCCTTCACCGAAGAAGGAACGCCGGTCAACGTGGAAGGCACCGCCGGTGCCCTGAACGGATTCCTCGACCAGCTGGAGTGGTGGGCATCGGCGTTGAAGACCGCCCGCGCCCAACGCGCCTATCAGTAGCCTCCGGCTTCGGACGTGAAACATGTTTGCCGTCAAACAATACGAGTTCGGATCTCCGGACACATTGCGCCCGGAGTCGGTCCCCGATCCCGTACCGGGGGCCGACCAGGTCTTGATCGACGTGGAAGCCGCCGGGGTGCATCTGGTCGACACCTCTATGCGCAGTGGAGACGAGGGGAAGTTGCCCTGGGGCAAACCGACCCTTCCGCTGATTCCGGGGCGTGAGGTCGCCGGAACGATCGCCGCAGTCGGCCGCGACGTCGATCCCGCTATGGTGGGTTCCCGCGTCGTCACCCACCTGGGCTTCGCCCACGGGGGCTATGCCTCGCGGGCCGTGCGTGAAGCCGCAGCGCTCCACGAAATCGGTCCCGACCTGGATTCGGTCACGGCGGTGGCCATGATCGGAACCGGTCGAACGGCCGTCTCGCTGCTGCACAGCGTGCCGCTGAGCGAGCGCGACGGGGTCATCGTCACCGCCGCAGCAGGTGGATTGGGAAACCTCCTGGTACAAGCGGCCAAACGGTCCGGAGCGTTCGTGATCGGGCTCGCCGGAGGCAAGGAAAAGACCGAATTGGTCGACCAAGCGGGTGCCGACCTCGCCATCGATTATCGGCAGGACGACTGGGCACGAACGGTTCGGGACAAAACCCAGGGACGCCAGTTGACGACACTGTTCGACGGCGTGGGCGGAACCATTGCGCGCGAGGCGTTCCACCTCCTGTCACCGGGTGGTCGAGCCGGAATCTTCGGTTGGTCGTCCGGTACGGTATTGGACCTCCACACGACCGACATCGTCGATAGTGGAGTCACCCTGATACCCGCCATCGGTCCTCACACCGTCGCTCAAGCCGGGGGCCTACGAGCCTTGGAAACCGAAGCCCTACGGTGCGCTCGCGAGGGGTACTGGACACCGTTGGTGACGTCTTTTCCGTTGTCCGACGCCGATAAAGCTCATGAGGCTTTGGAGAACCGTGCCACGACGGGAAAGGTAGTTTTGCGTCCCTAAACCGGCTAATGTTGGGGCATGCTTCATGGCCGCACCGCCGAGATCACCGATTTGACCGCTCGACTGGAACAAGCCCGAAATGGACACAGCAGCGGATTGGTGGTTCGGGGTGCGGCCGGTATCGGTAAAACCCGCCTTCTCAACCACATCGGGGATGTCGCCTCTGATTTCCTTGTTCTGCGCACCATGGGCGTAGAAGCGGAAATGCACTGGTCGTTTGCGGGACTCAACATGCTGCTACGTCCCGTCTCCAATGACATCGACCGGCTCCTTCCCTCACAGCAGGCACAAGGGCTCCAGGCCTCCTTGAACTTCGAAGCGACCCCGGCCGGTCAACCGATGCACAGTGGACTGGCGACGCTACAACTCCTAGCGGAATTGTCGGAGCGACAACCGGTTCTCTGTATCGTCGACGACGCCCAGTGGCTCGACCCCGATTCCGCCGACGCTCTTCTTTTCGTCTCCCGGCGTCTCCACGCCGAACGGATCGTCTTCCTCTGGGGAGTGAGAGACGGAGACGGGCCGTTCTTCGCCACCCCGGGAATACCCGAAACGGCGCTGGACTCCCTGGACGACGAATCCGCCTGCGCTCTGTTGGACGCCTCCGTTCCTAATCTGCCGCCGGACGCAAAACGAACCGTTGTCCGACTGTCGGGCGGCAACCCCCTGGCACTGTTCGAAATTGCCTTGGCGCATAAAGAGGGTAGGGCCACCGTTCAGGGATTTGACGCCGCCGCCCAAAACACCGCCCTGCAACTGCGTCATTCCTTTGCCGAACGCATTCGCTCACTCCCCCAAGCGACCCAGACGGCACTGCTGCTTGCCGCAGCCGAACCCAGCCGTGACACGGCCGTGATCCTGCATGCCGCCGCCGTATCCGGCATTTCGGCCTCCGACCTCGCTCCGGCCGAAGCCAAAGGGCTCATTCGACAGGTGGGGGACGAAATTCAGTTCTCCCACCCACTCATGCGTACCGCCGCTTACTACGAGGCACCCCTCCACCGCCGCAGCGAGGCACACCGGCATCTCGCCATCAAGTCGGAGGGCTTGGAAGGCGGCTGCCGCACCGTGTACCACCTCACCTCGGCGACGTCCGGCCCCGACGAAGAAATCGCCACACTTCTCACCGATAAGGCCGCCGGTGACGCCGCACGCGGTGGCCACGCTACCGAAGCGGCCACCTACGAACTCGCCGCTTCATTGAGTACGGATCCGACCGCCCGGCTCGATCGCCTCATGATGGCGGCCGAAGCGGCCCTGGCGGCGGGAACGATCGCCACAGCCGAACAGATGGCCAAGACAGTCGTCTCCGAAGCAACCGACGATACGCATCGCATGCGCGCCACCGAAGTACTCGCCACCGTCTCCATGTGGCACGGCGACAAGGATCGGGCGGGACGATTCTGGTTCGACTCCGCCGCCTATTCCCAACGAGTGAAGCCGTCGCGATCCGGGTTTCCCCTGTTCATGGTGGTGGCAACCGCCATGAATCACGGTGATTTCCAGCTGGCCGAGGCTGCGGTCGATCAAGCCGAAAGCCTGAAACTCGAACACGCACCCTGGGTTCGGCTACTCTATACCGGAACGGTCGGCCTCAACCGCGTGAGCGAGGCGTCGATCGACGAGGCCGTTACCGCACTCCGCTCACTAATCGCTATCCATCAATCCTCTGATGCCAAACCTGACCGCAACGTTCAAATCTTTCGCGCCTCGTGGATGATCCTGACCGGTGATTACACCGAAGCCTACGGCTACATCAACGACGCCGTCACCGAATGCCGCCAACGCGGTTCCCACGGCACCCTCCCCCAAGCGCTCACGGTACGGGCCCTCATCGAACTGCATTGTGGACGCATGTCGGAAGCTCAGGCCGACGCCGAAGAGGCGCTTGCTCTCGCCGACGAGGTCGGTCATCGCGCCGCGTTCCGCAGAGATCCGGCCCTCGCGCTCGCAATGGTGCACTCCATACAGGGGAGAGCCGACGCCGCGGCCGAACTCGTGAATCGGCTCGACGACCAGGACAGCACCAGCGAACTCATTATGAGAGGCCTGATCGACCTGGCCGAACACCGCTGGACGTCGGCATGGGCACGCCTCAGCTCGGTGTTCGACGGCCCCCGTCCCATGCGGGTCCTGACGTTCATTCCCGACATGATCGAGGCAGCGGCCCGCTCGGGACACCTCGACCAAGCCAAAGAAGCGATCGAATACTACGCCACCTATGCCGACGCCACCGCGCAAGCGGGCCTGCAAGCGGTGTCGGCCCGCAATCGAGCCCTCTTGGAACACGACAGTGCCGAACCGCTCTACCGCACGGCGGTAGATCTACACCAACACTCGGGAGGTTCCGCGTTGGCCCACGCCAACACCCGGATACTGTTCGGCGAGTGGTTGCGACGGCAACGGCGCAATTCCGAAGCCCGGTCGCAGTTCGAGGTGGCCCGCGATATCGTCGAACGTCTGGGGGCGCAGCCGTGGTTGGACCGAATCGACGCGGAACTGCGCGCACTCGGCGCTTCGATCGCCGCCCCGCCGCGTCGAGGCAATAGACAACTCACCCCGCAGGAGCACCAAGTCGCCAAACTCGCCTCTACCGGACTCACCAATCGCGAAATCGGAAACATGCTCTTCCTCAGCCCACGGACGGTCGGCTATCACCTCTACAAGGCGTATCCCAAGCTCGGCATCAAAACCCGGACCGAACTGGCCAACATCGACCTCGACGCCTAACCGCGGACCCGCCGTTGCGCTTTCGTCCCAGGGTTGATTAGCATAAGCCCATGCCTCCTCACGATGCGAACGTCACCGAATTCGAGACATACCGGCCCCGGCTCGGTTCCCTTGCCTATCGGATGCTGGGTTCGGCAAGCGATGCCGAGGACATCGTGCAAGAGGCCTATATTCGTTGGAGCAAAACCGATCGCGGCAACGTGCGCGAACCGGGTGCCTGGCTGACCACAGTGGTGACCAACCTCTGTATCAACGAACTCAACTCGGCCCGCCACCGCAGAGAACAATACGTGGGAACCTGGTTGCCGGAACCGGTTCTCGACGGGCACCCGATGCTGGGCCCGGAAGAGGACGTCGCACAACGCGAATCCGTTACCTTCGCCGTTCTGGTCCTGTTGGAACAGCTCTCCCCCAAAGAACGCGCCGCATTCGTCCTCTACGAAGCGTTTTCCTACCCGCATAAGGAAATAGCCGAAATTCTGTACACCAGTGAGGCGGCCAGTCAGCAGCTCGTGCGGCGCGCTCGTGGACATGTCGGCCAGTCGGTCACCCTCGACGACCATGTCCGCTCGGCGCAGGCCCAACGGTTGCTGGAGGAATTTCTCGACGCCGCCACCACAGGTAACCTCGATCAGTTGATCTCCCTCATGACGTCCGACGTGACAACCTCCGGCGACGGCGGCGGACAGGTTCCCGCCACACCGTACCCGGTCCACGGTGCCACTGCGGTCGCCAAACTGCTACGGGGCCTGTTCCGCCCGAGCGAAGCGAAACGCCGTTTGGCGGGCGGTTCACCGCGACTGCATTTCAGCCGCGCCAATCGGACCCCTACCTTGATTGCCGAGGTCGACGGATCGATCGTGGCCACGATGCAGGTGACGATCGTCGACGGCAAGATCGCGGCACTGCGCACGGTCGCCAACCCCGACAAGCTGCGGTTCATCACCGCTCAGTGGAGTCGTGCACCGCACCCCGACCCCGGATACCCGATGTGGTAAACCACGATCCTGCGCCCCACCTGCATTTACGCCGATTCAGACGACGCAGTGCAATAGAGCGTGTCAGGTTTTGCTCGGTCGCGTGGTTCAAGTAGTGACCACGAATCACGCAGAGGAGTTCATATGACAACGCGCATCATTATTCTGGGTGCCGGCTACGCGGGACTACTGGCGGCAAACGGCCTGGCGGCACGATTGCGACCGGAGGCCGCGCAGATCCACCTCGTTGACGCGGAGGAAACGTTCTGCGAGCGCATCCGTATGCACCAATTGGCGGCCGGTCAGGCCGTGAAGTCCGTACCTATCGATCGACTGGTTCCCAAAAAGCGGGTTCGATGCCATACCGCCTGGGTGTCGTCCGTCGACCCGGAGCAGAAGCAGGTGGTGGTACGGAAAGGAAATCGCACCGAGCATCTTGACTACGACATTCTGATTGTGGCGCTGGGGTCGGGGTCGGCGGGGTCGCTTGTGCCGGGCGTCGATGAATACGCCTACCACCTGTCCCATACCGCGGAGGCGAGTGCACTGGATCGACGTCTGCGTCAGCTCGGCTCGTCGGACCGTGTCACCGTTGTCGGCGGAGGCATGACCGGAATTGAAATGGCGTCCGAACTTGCCGAGTCCTACCCGCGCCTTCCGGTGACTCTCATGTCTGCCGGTCAGGTGGGACAGTGGTTGCCGGATCGGTCGCGGCGGTACATCGTACGCTCGCTGTCTGATCTGGGCGTCGTCGTACGGGAAGATACCGAGGTCAAGAAGGTCGACGCGAACGGTCTGCACGTGTCCGACGCCGACTATGTGGATTCCGACGTCACGGTGTGGACGGGTGGTTTTCAACCCGCGTGCCTGACCGGTACCGAGGCGCTGGAGTCGAACGACTGTGGCCAAATCATCGTCGACGAGGGGATGCGTTCGGTCTCGCACTCCGATGTCTATGCCATCGGGGACATCGCTTCCGTCCCCGGTCCGAACGGGACGGCCATGCGTATGTCCTGTGCGGTTGGGGTTCTATCGGGTTGGCGTTCCGCTCAAGCGATCGCGGCACGACTCTCGGGGAGGCCGATGCGAAAGACGCCGTTGAAGTTTGTTGGGCAGAACATCAGTCTCGGGCGTAAGAACGGACTGGTTCAGTTCGTCACTCCTGACGACGAGCCGAAGAAAGCGCATTTGACGGGCCGAAAAGCGGCTTGGGTCAAAGAGTTCGTCAGTCGTGGGGCGATGTTGACTCCGCATTTGATTCGGAGATTCCAGCGGCGCAGACCTACGGATTTGTCCGTGGGGTTAGCCGCTCACAACGGTGCGCGGTGGAATACTTGAGTCTGATGCAAGCCGGCCGCGCAATATCAGTAAACTGTATCCGGGCAACTGCGATAGCCAAGCAACCGCCTACGCCGCAGGGCTTGCGGTGTCAGCCTGTGGAGACCTCGCCGCCGGGCGGTCGACGAATCAGGAACCAGTGGCCCCGCGAGGGGACCATGCCAACCTTCGGGTTGGAATCCCCCGGATTTATCCGTGGGGAGGAGGTCAATCGGTACACGCCTTTGCGCAAGTATCGGGTCGGGGCCTAAACGATTGGTCGTGGACCCGAATTCGGGTCCACGACCCCGCTCTGGCTAGGCCGGGTGACACCTCGGTGCCGCCCTCCTCATCCGATTTTCCCACCTTCCTGCGATGGGAATCACGACTGGTTCTCAGATTTTTTCTTTCCGTATACAGGTCGGACCTTTAGGCTGGAACAGAGTCGTCATTTCTCGGGATCCGGATCGCAATGACGCTACCCGTGATTTCAGTGAGGTCGTACGCCGTCTACCTTGACAACGCACGGTGACCTCATTGCCTTGAATCTTCTCTGTCCCAGCCCACCAGCAAATACGGATGCGGAGCTCGGCATGCGTCTTTCGCTCTTGTCCATGTCCATCGGTGCGTTCGCCATTGGAACCACCGAATTCATCGTCATGGGAATTCTCCCGGTCATCGCCGATTCCGAAGGCGTTTCGCTCGCGACCGCCGGTCTCTTGGTTTCGGCGTACGCCCTCGGCGTCGTCATCGGGGCTCCCCTGCTCACGGTGACCACGACACGTATCCCCCGGAAAGCACTCCTCATCGTCCTGATGGTCGCGTTTGCCACCGCCAACCTGGTCACCGCACTCGCACCCGATTTCACCACTCTCCTGCTCTCCCGCCTGGTGGCGGGACTTCCCCACGGCGCCTTCTTCGGGGCCGCCGCCGTCGTGGGTGCCAACCTGGTGCCCTATGAGCGCCGTGCGCGGGCCATAGCGGTCATCATGTCAGGTTTGACCGTCTCCACCATCGCAGGTGTTCCCTTGGGCGCGGTGGTCGTCAACCATGTCGACTGGCGTTGGGTCTTCGTCGGCGTCGCGGTCCTCGCGCTCGTCTGCGCGCTGGCCGTCGCGATGACCGTGCCGAATATGAACGGACGTGTTCCCACCACGAAACCGTGGGACGAAATCAAGGCTCTGGGTAATCGTCGTGTCATCTTGACCCTGGTCAACGGTGCCGTCGGTTTCGGAGCCATGTTCGCCTGCTACACCTACCTGTCCCCCATTCTGAGCGAAGTGACCGGGTTCGATTCGCTGGGCATAGCCGCGACGCTCGCGGTATTCGGCATCGGCATGACCGTGGGAAATCTGGTCGGCGGTACCATCGCCGATCAACGTCCCTTGACCGGATTGTATTGGGCTTTCGGCCTCGCTGCTCTGATCTTGACGTTCATGTACGCCACGGTCGCGCACCCGGTTATGGCGGTAAGCGCGGTTTTCGCTCTGGCTCTGTGCGTATCGACCATCAGCCCGATCCTGCAGCGTCTGCTGTTGGACGGAGCTCACGACGCCCCTTCCCTCGCGTCGGCCCTGCACCATTCGGCGTTCAATCTGGCCAACGCGAACGGTGCGTGGGTGGGCGGACTGGTGCTGAGCGCCGGATTCGGGCCAACGTCACCTCTCCTGGCCGGGGTGGGCTTGGCCCTCGCCGGTCTAGCGATCGCCGCCGTACTCGATCGAGCCCATCGGCTACCGTCCAATACGGTTCCCACAGGCCAACGCAGTCCACGAGAGTCTGTGGAGGACGACCGTACGGACGGCGATCTCACGTCAGCGTGACCACAGCCAGATTTCGGTACCGCGCGGTCGCTCTTCACCGGCTTCGACGGATTGTTTGAAGACGTATCCGCCGGTTACCAAGGTGACCTGTTTGACCTCGAACCCTTCGTCCCGCATGATCCGGGTGGCCTCGTCCATCGTCTTTCCCTCGACATCGGGAACCTCGACCGGTTCGGGGCCTTCACTGATGACCACATCGATCTCCGCGTCCTCGGAGACGCCCTGTCCGGCGGCGGGACTCGTGGAAATAATGTGTCCTTCAGGGATGGTATCGCTGTACGATTCCTCTTCATCGCCCATTTCCAATCCCATGGACTCCAGCCGCTCTTCGGCTTCGTCTTCGCTCATGTTGACGAGGTCGGGTACCTGCAAAGGCGAGCGCCCGTCGGATAGATATACCGTCACGTCGCTACCGGACCGTATCTCCTCACCACGGCTCGGATCGGTACGGATGACCTTTCCTTCCGGCACCGTATCGGAATACTCGGAGTCGAACGTGGTATTGACACCGATCCTGTCCAACTCTTCCGCGGCCGCTTGCCGTGACTTTCCGCTGAGATCGGGAACGGTGAACCGTTCGGGGCCCAGCGACGGGGTCACGGTGATCGTACCGCCTTGCTTCACACGATCTCCCACGTCGGGCGATTGCGACAAAAGTTCACCGGACGGGACGCTCTCCGAATACTGCCCGTCGCCGATCTCGACTTCGAAACCTTGCTCAGCGGCGTAATTCGCGACGGTGTCGACGTTCTGGTCCAACAGCGATGGGGCGGATACATAACGTCCGAAGCCGACCCACCATACCGCGACGATGGCCAACAGCGCGATCGCCGTCAGTGCCGCCAGCCGCGACCGGGCCTTCCATCGTTGCCGTTTCGACGGGGCGGCTCGAGCGGGGAGCGGATCGGTCGGCATCACCTGTGTGACGTTTCCCGTCGCGCGATTGATTTCTCGTGCGAACGCGTGAGCATCCGCCGGTCGTTCCGGGGGCGGAGCGACAACGGCGGCCAGCACGGCCTGCGCCAGATGTGCGGGAACGTCGGGGTTGAATTCCCGTGGCGACGGAGCCTGTTCGGGCGACGTCCGCATGACTGATTCGAAGTCCGTGGCCGCGAAGGGAGTACGCCCGCACAGCATTTCGTACAACACGACCGCTACCGAATACACGTCGCCGGCGGTGGTGACCTTACCGCCCCGCAGGACTTCCGGGGCCACATAGGCGGGTGTCGCCATGAGGGGACCGCTGTCGTCTCCCGATCGGGCGAGTCCGAAATCGACGATCTTGACCCGATCGGCCTGTGCGTTTTCCTTCAGCAGGATGTTTTCCGGTTTAATGTCGCGATGCACGATTCCCTTGGAATGGGCCGCCTGCAGCCCTTCCAACACCTGCCGAATGATGGTCACGGCCTCACCCGGCGGTACGGGACCCCGGTTCAAGCGGTCACGCAGTGAACCGCCGTCCGCGTGTTCCATGACGATGTAAGGAGCATTGCCGAGTCTTCCCGAGTCAAAGACCGCTACCACGTTCGGATGTGACAGCGCGGCAATGGTTTTCGCCTCATGATCGAATGCGTCCAGACTGAAGGTACGCGCCGCGTCGGAGTCGGGTGAAATCAGTTTGACCGCAACGGTTCGATCCAATCGGGTGTCAACGGCCTCAAAAACGTCCGCCATGCCTCCGGACGCGATGAGTCGGCGTAGACGGTATCGGCCGTCCACGACCGTCCCGAGTTCGATCCCCGTCGTCGGTTCCACAGATTTCCTTCCCTCTTAGGGTCGTTCACAGCAGGACGCTGCGTTTCCACCACTATTACAGTCTATTCGGTCCCTACGACCGACGGTTCGGCACTGTCATCGAGTAACCAGGTATTCGGCTCCGGGGAACAACGGCAAGGAAGTAGACACTACTCCCAGTTGACGAGTCGCTCGGGTGAGTGCGACGTACAGATCCCGCAGTCCCTGCGGGTCGGTCGCTATTCGGTCCGGTTCCACGACGATGACCGTGTCGTACTCCAGGCCCTTGGCTTGACGAGGGGTAACGGAGGTGAATTCCTGGCAATGCAGTTCGTCGACGGAGATGACCGCTACCGACCCGAGGGATTGAGCCTCCGCATACAGTCCGCGCACGGCTTCCTCGATGTCGCCCTTGGCGATATGCAGCCAGGGATCGATGCCGGAGCGACGTACCGCTTCAGTACGAGCCGCCGTCGGATCTATTTCGGACAGCACCCGGTCGGCTACCTCGAGAACCTCGGCAGGCGTCCGGTACGACACCGTCAGTCGGCAATGACGCCACGGCGAGTTGAGTTCTCCGAAGACCTCGTCCCAGTTGCCGGGAGCGGCCGGAGTACCGGACTGCGCGAGATCCCCGGCGACGGTGAAGGACTTCGTCACACAACGACGGAGGAGGGCCCGCCACATCATGGGAGACAACTCCTGCGCTTCGTCTACAATGACGTGACCGAAGATCCATTCCCGATCGGCGGCGGCCCGTTCCGCCACAGAGATGTAAAGGTCTTGGCCTTGCCGATTGCCGAGTTCGCCGGCGTCGATCAGATCGCGGGCGGACAGAATTTCCGAGTCTTCCTCATCTTCGAATTCAAACGACGCCGACCCGCTCGCAATCGAGAACACACCTTCGGCATAGTCCAAGGTGGGATCGAAACCGTCGTCCAATCGCCGCCGCTCTCGGCTGCCCAATTGCTCGGCGGCTTCATCGAGGAGAGCCACGTCGGCTTCACTCCAGCCTCCGCCCGGAACGCGATACAGCGACTCCTGCTGGCGGCGGGTCAAGGTGGCGGCCGCATTGGCCAACCTGGAGCGAGAGGCGAACAGGTCCTCAAGCAGATCGAAAGCGGACAGTTCCGGCCATAGGCGTGAAATCTCCGCCCGAATCGCAAAATCGCGTGCGATTTCCTCCGCCAGACGCGCCCGATCATTGAGGTCGAGGAAATTCTCCCCTCCCAGCGGGTCGGCACCGATGACTTCGGCGTACTGGTTGGCCAGATCCGCGATAACGCGTTTGTGAAAGACCTCGATGGAGTTATTGTGTCGATGACCGCTGTCGCGAGCCGCGTCCCGAGCCGCGGTCACCTTTTCAGGACGCAAATACAGTTCGACACCGTGATAATCGATCCTGATCGCTTCGTTCGGTACTTCCTCCCGATCGGCAATGGCCGCCGCGATGATCCCGGCCATGCGCCGCGAACCTTTCAATTGCGCGACTTCATCGGGTTCGGTGCGGTGTGGACTCACCCCGGGAAAGATCTGTCCCGGGGTCCGCAGCAGGACGTCGTTTTCCGCCAAGCCGGGCAGAACCTCTGAAATATAATGCAGAAAGTCCGTACCCGGGCCGATGACCAGTACACCGCGCCGCGCCAACTGCCGACGGTGCTGATAAAGCAGATAAGCCGCCCGGTGCAGCGCAACCGCCGTCTTCCCGGTCCCCGGAGCTCCGTCTATAACCGTAATGCCTTCCAGTGGAGAGCGGATAATATCGTCCTGCTCCGTCTGGATCGTGGCCACGATGTCGCGCATGTATTCGCCGCGGGGATCATTGAGAGCGGCGATCAGAGCCGACTCGGCGGCTATGTTGTTATCGGATGCGGCGACTTCGCCGGTGAAGTCCTCATCCGTGATCCCGGTTATCCGTCGTTCGCGCACCTTCAGATGGCGACGTCGTTTCACCTCTCCAGGATTGGCGGCCGTCGCCAGATAGAACTCCCGGCCCGCCTCGGACCGCCAATCGATCAACTGCTGATGGCCGGATGCGGATCTAATGCCAATTTTGCCGAGGTAATGCTGCTCGCGCGGAAAATCCAAACGCCCGAACACCAAACCGTCCTCCACGGAATTGAGAACCGCCAGGCGACGATTCCACATATGTGTTTCAATATCACGTTGCGACAATTCCTGGTCGGTTTCGACATGTTTCAACCGAGACGCGCGAATACCCGAATCGGCTTCCGTACGCATGTGATCGAGGCGCTCGTAGAGTGCGTCGAGATTTGCCTGTTCCTCCCGCATGGCGGAAGCACGATCGCTGGACATGAATCTCCTTTTAATGGCAGCTGACCCGACTATCCATGTTAACGTCCAGCATGACGACCACCTGTCCCAGGATGTGAAACCTGGAGGCACGGTCACCATCTAGAGCAACCCCGAGCGCTAGCCTGGGGTGCGCTTTTGACGAAACCGTACGATTGCCCAAGTAATTCACGATCGTATTCAAGGATGCGACCGGTGGACCTACCCAAGATTATTAGAGATATGTCCACGATATGGATACGATAACGCATCGATAACGAATACTTGTGCCATAAAGGTGGCCCCAGTACGGTATTACTACTTGTGAGTGCCCTCACTGTATGTGACTGGAGTAATTCGAATGACTAGAGAAAACTGGGGGACCCGCCTCGGATTCATCCTAGCCGCCGTCGGTTCGGCGGTCGGGCTTGGAAACATCTGGCGGTTCCCGGCCGTATCGTACGAAAACGGTGGCGGCGCGTTTCTGCTGCCCTACCTGATTGCCCTATTGACCGCCGGAATTCCATTGCTGATCATGGAATTCAGCATTGGACGCAAGTATCGGGCTTCCGCCCCGCTGGCGTGGCGCAAGCTCAACAAGAACACGGAGTTCATCGGCTGGTGGCAGGTAGCCATCGCCTCGGTCATCGCCGTGTACTACGCCGCGATCATCGGCTGGGCCGCTTGGTACACCTGGTACTCCTTTGACCAAACCTGGGGGTCAGAGCCCGACGCGTTCTTGTTCACCGACTTCTTGGGCGGCGGTGAAGGTCCGGTCACCGAAGTGGGACTATTTGATCACTTTGGCGACTTTGTCCCGGGCATCGCTCTGGCGATGGGGGTTATCTGGCTAATCGTCGGAATCGTCATCGTCGCGGGTGTCCGTAAAGGTATCGAGCTGTCGAACCGCATCTTCATGCCCTTGCTGATCGCCATGTTCGGAGTTCTGGTCGTTCAGGCGCTGACACTCGACGGAGCAACCGACGGTCTGGACGCGTTCTTCACACCGGACTGGGAAGCCCTCAGCGGTTCCGGGGTATGGGTCGCCGCCTACGGACAGATCTTCTTCTCCCTGTCCATCGGTTTCGGTATCATGATCACCTACGCCTCATACCTGAGGAAGAAGGCCGATCTGACGACCTCGGCACTGACGGTCGGCTTCGCCAACTCGTCGTTCGAACTCCTGGCCGGTATCGGAGTGTTCTCCGTTCTCGGTTTCATGGCCGCTCAATCGGGTACCGGTATCGATCAACAGGTCACCGATGGTGTCGGCCTGGCCTTTGTGGCCTTCCCGAACATCATCAACACCCTGCCCGTCGCCGCCGGCCTGTTCGGCGTACTCTTCTTCCTCTCGCTCACGGTCGCCGGGCTATCCTCGTTGATCAGTATCGTTCAGGTGCCCGTGGCCGCGTTCAAGGACCGTTTCAACCTCAACCACAAGGCGACCGCCATCATCGTATGGCTGGTGCTGGCCGTGGTTTCCGTGGGATTCTTCCCCACGGTGAACGGTCTGCTCCTGCTGGACGTCGCGGACGGCTACATCAACTCCTTCGGCATCGCCGGTGCCGGATTCATCTCCATCGTCTCGGTCGTCTGGTTCACCCGCAAGTGGAGAGACCTCATCGACGAGGCCAACCGGACCTCGGTATTCCAGGTCGTCAAGCGGCGCAAGGACCTCTGGTTCGGCGCTCTCGGGGTTCTCACCCCGCTGATCCTGGGTATCACCTTGTACTCGGACGCTCGCGAGCGCTTCGATCCGAACGTGGTGGACAGCTCGGTTCTGAACTACGGAATTGCGGTGGCCGGTGGCGCCTTGGCATTCGGAATCATCATGAACCTGGTCCTGCGTGCCTACAAGACGCCAGGTGAGGACGACAGAGACCCAGAGGACGAACCGACCACCGATCCCAGCGACGACTCCTCTTCCACCGAAGTCGAGGAATCGCAGGACGATGACTCTGCGGAGCGAAAGGAGGCACAGCAATAATGAGTATCTCGGCAATCGTCATGATGATCGTGGCCATGGTCGTCATTTTCGGCGGGCTGATCGTTTCAGCTACCACGCTCCTTACGCACCCGGAAAAGGACGATTAGAAACCACAACTCGACTGCGTTTATTCGATGAGTATTCGAATCAACGCGACAATCAAACATTACGCGCGGTGGAAGGCGCGGGCCATCATACGGCCCGCGCCTTCCACCGCGTCTATCCGCAACACGCCGTGTTTTCCCATGTCTCAAGGCCAGACGCTCTTAGGCTCTGTATCAGCGCATCACGCCCCAATCGGGCTGGCTCCCTGAGCCGTAAGAGAAGAGGTGAAAGGTGTTTCCTCGGCTGTGGATCCCCTTGTTCGGTTCGATCATGATAACCGGAGGCTGTGCCGACGACCCGGAGGTCAGTAGACATGTCGACCTCCAGCCGATCGAGGCCGCAGGAGAATCCCATGCGGACGCCCGAGGCTCCGCCGTCGTCCGGTCCTTCGCACGGGGAACCGACGTGGAGTTGGAGGTCGAGGGTCTCCTGGAGTCGGAAGCGTACGTCGCTCATATTCACAACCAACCCTGCCAACACGATCCACCGGGCGGCGACCACTGGAAACGCGACCCCGACGCCGGAGAAGGGGCCGACAACGAAATTCACCTGAACTTCCACACCTTCGCCGACGGCACCGCCCAAAGTTCTACGCACAGCGGTTTGGAAGCCCACGAAGACATGAAATCCATCGTCGTTCACCTGGCAACAGTCCCCGATGACCTCGACATGAAAACAGACCGCGCCCTCTGCGGCGACGTAGGAGGTGACCGCTGAGGTTGTTCCAGGTGCTGCAGATTTGCGCGAGGAGGACTCGCAGCGGCCTCATGGCCGCAAGAGGCCCCCACAGCGTAAATCTGCAGCACCTGGAACAACCTCAGCTCCTCTCCAGCTCTACCGCTTCTACGCTTCGCTCGAAGCTCGCCAGTGACGTAAAGGACTGGTGGGATAGTCGAGTGTCTCCTGAAGGAGCAGCCAATCCCACCGCCGCACACACGCCCTTCGCGTTGCCAGCGGCTCGCCGGTTGGCTCGTCTGTGGGGATGGTTGAGTGATTGAGCTCGTTAGGGAACACAGCCGGCTCTACCGCTTCCACGCATCGCTGGAAGCTCGCCGACTGATTACTCCATGGAGCCAAGGTGGTGATTGGGTTCGTTCCAAGAAAAGCCACCGCCATCACCGGATCACAGCAACTGCAGTGTCCTGCAGGGCATCTTAATCTGCTGCCATGCCGTACGTATCGGCATCGAGTTTCACGGTATTCTCTTCAAATTGATCTAACAGTTAAGTTTCATAAGTTTGACATTATTACTTTAGTTCACTATATTAATAGATCCATACCCATCCATTACAAATGGAGGAACAATGCGACATACGAAACGCCTACTTATGTCCCTTCTCAGTGCGGGGGCGCTTGTCGTCAGTCTTGGGCTCCTTGGTGCGCCCGCATCCGCCCATGCCTGGGTTACCGATCTCCCCAGCCGACAGCATTACTGCTCTGACGGGACACTCGATGACTGTGGAGCCATCCAATGGGAGCCACAGAGCGTGGAGGGCCCCAAGGGATTCCCTGAATCCGGAGTCGTAGACGGGCAGATTTGCTCCGCGGAAAACGGATCGTTCGCTCAGCTGGACAATCCTCGCGGCGGAAACTGGCCCGCCACGAACGTCAGCGGAGGTGAATACAGCTTCACTTGGGAACATACCGCGCGACACTCCACAACCAAGTACTCCTACTGGATAACCAACGGATCGTACACCGCGCTCGATCCACTGAGCCGTTCCGATCTCAACCTGGAACCGCTCTACGAGGAATACCTCAATGGACGCCAGCCCAATACCTATGAGACGCACACCTTCAATATCCCGCAGCTCTCAGGTCGCCAACTCATCCTCGCCTACTGGGAGGTGGCCGATACCGGTAACGCCTTCTACGCGTGCATTGACGTCGACTTTGACGGCAACGGCGACCCGGGAGACCCCGGCGATCCGGGTGACCCCGGAGACCCCGGTTGTGGCGGCCTCAGTGAATGGGCCTCTGCCGATGTGTACACCTCCGGTGATGAAGTACAGCATGGTGGAAACCAGTACCGCGCCAAATGGTGGACTCAAGGAGAAGAGCCCGGCACCACCGGTGAATGGGGCGTCTGGGAGAACCTCGGTAGTTGTTGACCACCAATGCGGTACAGCGCTTCCCCTCACTTAGCTGAAGTGCGTTAGCGCAAAACCCCTCCATTACGACCACCTCATCAACGTGTCGGCTCTCAGCGACACCTAAGCAAATCAATGCCGGAGTCCAATAAGGCCTCTGGCCGAAATCTCTAAAAGAAAATCCCCAAAACGGTTTGGTACGCAACCAAATCACAGAGCCGGAATCGAGACCGGATATCGCCTTCGTCGGCAAACTCAACGATCATGCCGCCAGCGCATAATTCCGTGCCCCCATAGGGCCTTCCACATCCTCAAGATAAGCCCGTACAGCATGCGCCCATACTTCTACCCAACAAGCCGTCTGTGGCGCTCAGAAGTAGCCACAGCGCTCGCCGGTGCTCCAGGATTCCTACGTTTCCATCACGACCGCACAGCAATACAACATACAGTGCCCCTGAAGCAGGGATCGGCCACGACGCTGCCCCACCCCATGAATCACCACCAACCGATCTGCAAGCACGAAGCGCACCATACATTCGTCTGCATTTCCGAATTGACCCTAACAACCGCACCTCCCCGGAGGTGCTAACCGGCGAGCCGCTAACGAAGCGCCACAGGCGCAAGTGCAGCGGCGGTAGAGCTGCCTGTGCTTTCCAAAAGAGCTCTACCACCACACCCTCCCCACGGATACGCCAACTGGCGAGCCGCTAGCACTGAAAGTGCGACGCGGCGGTAGAGCTGGAGAGGAGCTGAGGTTGTTCCAGGTGCTTCAGATTTGCGCGAGGAGGATTCGTAGCGACCTTCAGGTCGTGAGAATCCCCCACAGCGCAAATATGGAGTGCCTGGGGCAAGCTCAGCGGTCACCTACCAACCCCAAAAAAGGGATGTGCATACCCCCGATGAATTACGTGAGAAATTATTTAGTATTCTCTCCTAAAAACAAGCCACAAACGTCATGGTTAGGAGACGAGATGGGCTTTAAGAAAATGTTGGCGGGAGGTGCGGTCGGTGCTGGAGCGGTGGCCGCTTCCTTCGCGATCGCCAGTCCGGCACTCGGACACGGTTGGGTTACCGACGACGTCGGCGACCTGACCTCTCGCTCAGGTTTCTGCGCCGAGGGCGTTGCGACCGACTGCGGTTCCATTGAATACGAACCGCAAAGCGTCGAGGGCCCCAAGGGATTCCCCGAAGCGGGACCGGAAGACGGCAGCATCTGCGGCGTGGGAGCCTATCCCGAGCTGGACGACCCGCGTGGTGGTAACTGGCCGAAGAACGAGGTCTCAGCCGGGTCGGTGGACATCGGCTGGAACTTCACCGCCAACCACTCCACCACGAAGTGGGAATACTACATCACCCAGGACAATTGGGACCCCACGGAACCGATTACCCGCGCTCAGCTCGAAAGCGAGCCCTTCGCGGTCGTTGACTGGGACGGCAGCCAGCCTCCGAAGCAGTACATCGACACCGTCGACCTGCCTGCCAAGGACGGCCACCACGTCATCCTCGCGGTTTGGGAGATCGACGACACCGCGAACTCCTTCTACAACTGCATCGACGTTGACTACAACGGAAACAACGGCGGCGACGACGGGGATGACGGCTCCGACGGTGGTGACGACGGCGGCGACCAGCCCGGCACCTGTGAAGGTGTGAGCGACTGGAGCGAAGGCGCCACCTACACCTCGGGCGATGAAGTGGCCCATGACGGCCGCCTCTACAGCGCACAGTGGTGGACCAGGGGCGACGAGCCTGGCACCACCGGCGAATGGGGCGTCTGGACCGACGAGGGCGCTTGTTAGTCGTGCGTTAGAGGAGCTTATGTTCCTCCCCTAAGCGCATACGATGTCATTGCGGGCTCCCGCTGCTGCGACAGCGGGAGCCCGCAATGTTTGAAACGGTCGTGACGATGGCTAGGAGACAATCGGTGACCGTCACACGACTATGGTAATCACTCGGTTCGAGCCCTTTCGACCGAGTTCATCTAATTTAAAGTACTTCACCTTCGAGCCATTCGACGTAGGCCCCGGAAACGGCGGTCGCGCAGTCTATGAGTTCTTCCAGAAGGGCGATCGAGATCCCCGGACGAACCGGTACCTGCATCTCGCCGAAGACCGGCAAAGCGCCCGAATCGGTCGGTTCTCCCACATAGGCCTTCAAAAATCGCCGGGTACGGTTCCATTCGTTGACCGCCGCGTAGGCGCGCAGATTGAATTCCTTCGGGACGGTTTGATAGGCGCGGCAGCGCAGCACCAGAATGTCTTCGTCGGGTCCTTCCGAACGCAGCTGAACCACGTGGCGTTCCCAGAGGGCCACCAGGCTACCGCGGTCGTCCACTAGGTAGCGGATACCGAGATTCTGCAGCGCTTCGATGATTCGTTCCGAGGTAAGGTGCCTTACTTCGTGGCAGGAATCGGAAGCGATCTGACGCAGATCGTCCATGAAGGTGGGATCGATGTCTTCCAGATCCTGTTTAATCAGCTGCCAGCGATCGGCGTCCTCATTCTTGGACTCCGCCGGATCGTGCAACTGGGGAAAATCAATGTGGTCGCGCTCGTACGAGACGAGATCCTCGAACGTGGCCTGCTCCGGAATCGCTTCCGGCTGCGAACCGCGCGCCTCACTACGTTCATCGATGAACTCTTCGGTCATCGATTCCGGAATCGCACCGGAGGACTTTTCAGAGTCGCGCTTTTTACCGTTGCGCCACCATGCCATGTCTCTTCCGCCTCCCACCCGAAATACGCGTGTCAATGGCTTATGCGGGCTCCGCAAGAGTGGAACGTTCGCTCCACAAACGAACCTTGCCGGTGCGCCCGTATCTCAATCCCAGGCGAGTCCCACGTGCCCTACCACAAAACGGCAGAACATCACGCGAACGCCTCGTACCTGCAACGCTACGTGGAATCGATCTAGGCAGCCTAGAGCTTCGGACCAACATTGCACAACCGTCAGTGAGAAATGACCGAAAGTACGAGTCGCACATCACGCTTAACGTCGAATGCGTGTTCTACCTCACTGAATAACTTCACCCGTTGGAGCGATACACGACGGAAGCCCCCATTGCGACCATTGTTCATCATCGGGGAGTCAAGCTCAACGTTCGATCCAACTCCCATACTTCTCCGTTGCGCGCCCGTAGCCCGACCCGGTCGCTGCGATCGCACAGCACTTGAACGTGTCCATCGAGGTCGCCACCGAGGAAGGCCATCCGCATGAGCCCACTGACCAGGCGTTGACGCACGTCCAGCCGCCTCCCTGCCGATTCCACCTGAATAACGACGTGATCCAGCAACACGTCACGGAGACGTCGGTCACCTATGCCATGACCACGTCGTTCACGCAGCGCGGCCGCTGCCGCCTGGTCGATCCGGTATATCTCCGTTTCCGGAATCGATTCCACCACCGTCAAGGGTGATTTGGGAAGACGCTGCCGCCAGCGCGATTGACTCGCGGCAGGCACGGACTCGAGTAGTGCCTCGGCATGATATCGGCCGGGAGCAACGTGAGAGTCCGCGATTCGGTGCACCACGACGTCGATGGGCAGTACCGCCCACAACGCTCGCGTGTCGCCCTCCGCCGGGTCTATGCGAACCACGGTCGTCGTGTCGAATCGCGCGACCCGACGCGCGAAGGTCTCCACATCCGTGCTGTCGTGCGAGTCTACTCGGTCCATCTACTCAGGAATTCCTTCTCCACGTCCGTGACACGTCGCGGGCGTTCGGCTTCGGGGTCCAAGAGCACCATCGTAGTCTTGGCGCGGGCGGCGACCTTACCGTCCGCCAAGAGGTCGTAGGCAAAGGTGAAGGACGAATTTCCGATGCGGTCGATCCACGTCTCCATCCGTGTCCGCTGACCGTACACGACCGGGAGAAGGAAATCCGTCTCGTGACGTGCGACGACGATTCCCTCCTCAAAGGAGGTGATGCCTTCCTTGGCGGCGGCGGTGAACATCGCCGCTACTCGGGCCTCTTCGAACAGAGTCGAGTAGACCGAGTTGTTGACGTGACCAAACTTGTCCATATCGGACCAACGCAGGGTGATGTCGGTTGTGAAGCGCGCCATGCTTAGGAGTCTCCTCGTTCCACGGGGTCAATACGATCGGCCCGACTGGGCACTGCCGTCAATCATGAACGGCTTCATTGCCGATACTCCTCGGTAGGGGCGAAATCTGGGGTGGACCGCACATGCGGACCACCCCGTGTCATAACCGTTGGATCGACGTCGTCGCCGTCGTCCTAGCCGCGCGTCAGCTTGCGGTGCGTGACGCGGTGCGGCTTGGCCGCATCGGGGCCGAGACGTTCGATCTTGTTCTGCTCGTAGGATTCAAAGTTCCCTTCGAACCAGAACCACTTCGGATTGCCGTTCTCGTCCTCGCCTTCCCAGGCCAAGATGTGTGTGGCAACGTGGTCGAGGAACGCGCGGTCGTGGCTGACGACCACCGCACACCCCGGGAAGTCGAGCAGAGCGTTCTCCAGGCTCCCCAAGGTTTCGACGTCCAAGTCGTTCGTCGGCTCGTCAAGGAGAAGCACATTGCCGCCCTGCTTGAGAGTCAGCGCCAGATTGAGACGGTTGCGTTCCCCACCGGACAGGACCTTGGTGGGCTTCTGCTGATCGGGTCCCTTGAATCCGAATGCCGCCAAATAGGCACGGGACGGCATTTCGACCTTGCCGACCATGATGTAGTCGAGTCCGTCGGACACGACCTCCCAGACGGTCTTGTCGCCGTTGAGCCCCTCACGATTCTGGTCTACATACGACAGTTGAACGGTCCCACCGACTTTGACGGAACCGTCATCCGGTTCCTCCATCCCGACGATGGTTTTGAACAGGGTCGTCTTTCCCACACCGTTCGGCCCGATGACACCAACGATACCGTTACGAGGCAGGGTGAAGCTCAGTCCGTCAATGAGTAGCTGGTCGTCAAAGCCCTTCTTGAGGTCGGATACCTCAATAACGCTCGAACCCAGGCGTGGTCCAGGCGGGATCTGAATTTCTTCAAAGTCCAACTTCCGGGTCTTGTCCGCCTCGGCCGCCATCTCTTCATAGCGCCCCAAACGGGCCTTGGACTTGCTCTGCCGGGCCTTCGCATTGGAGCGAACCCACTCCAGCTCGTCCTTCAGACGCTTGCGCAGTTTCGCGTCGCGCCGCCCCTCAACCGCCATACGTTCGGCCTTCTTCTCCAGGTACGTGGAGTAATTGCCTTCGTAAGGATACGTACGTCCCCGGTCGAGCTCCAAGATCCAATTGGCCACGTGGTCGAGAAAGTAACGGTCGTGAGTAATGGCGATGACGGTGCCCGCGTAATCGGCCAGGTGGCGCTCCAACCACAACACCGACTCGGCGTCGAGGTGGTTGGTGGGCTCGTCCAGCAGCAGGAGGTCGGGGGCTTCCAGCAGGAGCTTGCACAACGCCACACGACGCCGCTCACCTCCGGACAGGTGGCCGACTCCTTCGTCCCCGGGAGGGCAGCGGAGGGCGTCCATAGCCTGCTCCAGTTTCGAATCCAGTTCCCACGCCTCCGACGCGTCAAGTTCCTCTTGGAGGCGCCCCATCTCCTCCATCAGGTCATCACTGTAATCGGTCGCCATCTTCATGGCCACTTCGTTGTAGCGATCAAGTTTGGCCTGAATAGGGGCGACGGCCTCCTGGATGTTCTCCAGGACCGTTTTTTCTTCATTGAGCGGCGGCTCCTGGGCGAGCAGCCCCACGGTGGCACCGTCGGCCAGTCGAGCCTCGCCGTTCGATACCTCGTCGATACCGGCCATGACCTTCAGCAGACTCGATTTACCGGCACCGTTGGGTCCTACGACACCGATTTTCGCACCAGGCAGAAAGTGCAAAGTCACGTCATCGAGCACGACTTTGTCGCCGTGCGCTTTACGCGCCTTCTCCATTGAATAAATGAACTGCGCCACAATAATCCTTCGTCTCGCTTTGCTCTGATAACTGCCCATGGCCATCGACGTCGCCCCGGAAGGCGGGAACGTTGACCGTTACTCCGCCGTATTTTCCTGATTTCGACCGTGGAGGAAACAAGGATGGCCTCTACCAATGATGCCAAGTCATCCAACCTTGACTCAGGCGGGGCAGGTGTCTCATCCCACCACAACAAGCACTGAGATACCTACATTCGACGGTTCGTTCGCCGTTGTTGTCAGACACTGTACATCCAACTGTTTCATACTGGATTTCTACAGGTGGTACGACGAGGGCCATGCTGATAAGGAGTAAATCGCCGGATATTGACTAAAAGCTACATTTCAGTCACACGGTTTATTTCCGTCTCGCGACACGATATCGTGTCCCCAAAGAAGGGAATCCTCATGCAAAACAATGCTGCCTTTATTGTCGTGGCAAATCGCCTTCCCATCGACGCCTCGATAGACGAAGAAAGCGGCGAAGTGCGCTGGGAACGCTCGCCAGGTGGATTGGTCACCGCCCTCGAACCGGTCCTGCGGGAACATAACGGAACCTGGATCGGCTGGGCCGGCGGAAAGGGCCCGACGCCCAGTCCTTTCGAGTCCGACGGCGTGCGACTACTACCCGTGGAGCTGTCGGGTGAGGAAATCAAATCCTATTACGAAGGATACTCCAACGCCTCTTTGTGGCCTCTTTATCACGATGCCGTCGAACCGAGTGTTTTCCGCCGTTCTTGGTGGAAAACGTATTGCGAAGTAAATGAACGTTTCGCCGAAGTATGCGCCAATGAGGCCGCCGAAGGTGCCACCGTCTGGGTCCAGGACTACCAACTTCAGCTGGTACCCGCACTGCTGCGGAAACGCCGCCCCGACCTGCGTATCGGCTTCTTCCTCCACATCCCCTTTCCACCAGTGGAACTGTTCATGCAACTCCCACAACGCCAAGAGATCCTCGACGGCCTGCTGGGTTCCGATCTCATCGGTTTTCAGCGCCCACTGGCGGCCAGAAACTTCCTAGACGCCATCGACATGCTGACCGATCTTCACCCCAAGGGCCACCTCATCAACGTCGATGGGCGGCACGTCAATGCCGACGCCTTCCCCATTTCCATCGACAGTGACCGCAATGAGGACATCGCCTCCTCCGCCAAGGTCTGGCATCGCGCCAAGGAAATACGCACCGAACTGGGAGACCCCAAGACCCTGATTCTCGGGGTGGACCGCCTGGACTACACCAAGGGAATCGAACAGCGCCTCAAGGCCTATCGTGAACTGCTGGAAGACGGCTCACTGCAAGTCCCCGACACCGTTATGGTGCAAGTGGCCACCCCCAGCCGGGAGCGCGTTGAGCAGTACCGGGTACTACGCCACCGCGTGGAACGTGAAGTCGGTCGTATCAACGGGGATTTCGGGCGAGTGGGTTTGCCGGCGATTCACTATCTCCATCAGTCCTACGACCGTCTGGAGTTGGCCGCCTTGTATCGGGCCGCCGACGTCATGACGGTGACACCCTTGCGAGACGGAATGAATTTGGTGGCCAAGGAGTATTGTGCGGCGCGGGTCGACGACACCGGTGCCCTGCTGCTGAGCGAGTTCGCCGGGGCCGCCGGCGAACTTACGGAGGCGTTCTTGGTCAATCCCTACGACATCACTCAACTCAAGCGTCAACTGATGGCGGCGGTGGAAGTACCTGTGGGAGAACAGCAGGACCGCATGAGTCGAATGCGGAGGTTCCTGAAGGACCACACCGTCGATCGTTGGGCGCGCAGTTTCCTTACGGCGCTCGGCGTCCCAGATTCTGCGACGACCTACAATCCGGGTAACACCTTTAACGAGGGTGAAGTTACAAATCAGTTACACAATCGCAAGACTTGGTGTTGGAGATATGTATGTCCGAATCGCAGCAGTCGGCTTCGACGGCTCCTGACTCGCTTCAGGATGCACTTAAACACATCGGGCGGGTTCCCACCCTGCTTATCGCCTGTGATTACGATGGGACACTCGCGCCCATCGTCACGGACCCGAGCAAGGCCAAACCCGTCTTGGAATCGGTGACTGCTCTGCGGACACTGGCAACACTGCCTAACACTCAGGTGGCGGTGATATCCGGTCGAGCGCTTCGGGATTTGGCGGCGTTGTCGCGTCTGCCGTCCGAGGTCCATTTGATCGGTTCACACGGCTCTGAGTTTGATGTGGACTTTCCGAAACAACTCAGCGACGACGACCAACGACGCCGGGAAAAACTGCTTGGAGAACTGCAGTCGGTCGCCGCTCGGTTCGACGGGGTGAGCCTTGAGGCGAAACCGGCGGGGGCGGCTCTGCACACGCGCGAGGCGAACGACTCCGACGCCGAGGATGCCACGTCAGCGGTACTTGAGGGACCCGCGTCCTGGCCGGGAGTCCAGACGACGACGGGAAAAGCAGTGGTTGACCTGTCGGTGGTGGCCACCCATAAAGGTGACGCGTTGGAACAGTTGCGCCACCAGTTCGGTGCTTCCGCGGTACTGTACATCGGCGATGACGTTACCGACGAGAACGCCTTCGGTGCCCTTCACGGTCCGGACGTCGGCGTCAAGGTCGGTGAGGGCGATACCAAGGCGAGCTGGCGGGTGTCCGACCCTACTGCGGTCTCGGAGCTGCTGGCGGAAATGACCGACGTGCGGGCCCGCTGGCTCCGTGGAGAATCGTCTACTCAGATCGAGCGCCATTCCATGCTGGCGGACGGTGCCAATCACGCGCTGGTCACCCCGGACGCTCGCATCACGTGGCTGTGCCACCCACGTCCGGATTCGGGTGCATTGTTCGCGTACCTCTTGGGAGGTGAGCCCGCCGGTCACTTTACTGTGCAACCGGTGGAAAAGGGTCTGCCTCTGGGACAGCGTTATCGGGCCGGAACCATGAGCGTGGAAACCCGATGGCCTGGGGTGACGGTCACCGATTGGATGGATTCCACCCCACGGCGGCGGGGTGATTTCAACGCCACCGTTCTCATCCGTGAAGTCACCGGTTCGGCTCCGGTGGAACTGGTTTTTTCTCCGCGTCCGGAGTTCGGGCAAATCGCCGTGCAGCTGCAGCCGGTCGGTGACGGGCTCATGGTTTTGGGCGGTAATGAACCTCTGGTCTTGCGTTCCCCCGATGTGGACTGGACGATCGAGCGGGACGGCGCACACTGTGTGGCCACCGCGGAGGTGGACCTCTCCCGGATCAACGGCCCCTTGGTTCTCGAATTGCGCTGCGGGGTCGACGACCTCACCGAGTGGCCGACTCCGGTGAAGGTACGACGGCGTACTACCGAGGCGGCGTGGCGCAATTGGTCGGATTCGCTCAAGCTGGGCCACGTGGAGACCGACATGGTACGCCGTTCGGCACTGACTCTCCGGGCACTGTGCCACCAACCGACCGGCGCGATCTTGGCGGCGGCGACGACGTCGTTGCCCGAAGATCTGGGTGGAGTTCGCAATTGGGATTATCGCTTCTGTTGGATTCGCGATGCGGCCCTGTCGGCACAGGCCTTGGTCGATTTGGGCAGTCTGCAGGAGGCTGAACAGTTTTTTGACTGGATAGCCGGGGTGCTGGATCGAACCGACGGAAAGCCGGAACGGCTTGCGCCGCTGTACGATGTGGAGGGAATCGCTCCGGGGCCCGAGGCGGTCATTCCCACGTTGCCCGGTTACGCGGGTTCCCGACCGGTGCGGGTTTCCAACGCTGCCAACCGGCAGGTCCAGTTGGACGTGTTCGGTCCGGTCGCCGCACTCATCGAGTCCGTCGCGCATCGTCGCGGCCACCTGTCGGAGTTCGAACAGAAGATCATTTGGCAGATGGTCGGAGCGGTTGAAAAACGCTGGCACGAACCCGACCACGGGATTTGGGAGGAGCGGCAGGCTCCCCGTCATCACGTCTACTCCAAGGTGATGTGTTGGCAGACCATCGATCGGGCGATCAAGCTCTCCGAACAGTTCGGCATGGAGGCCGGTGACGATTGGCGTGAACTCCGCAAGACCATCGCCGACAACGTTCTTGATCTCGGCTGGAACGATCGCATCGGTGCCTATACGGCGGCGTACGGTTCCGACGACCTGGACGCCGCTTCGCTGTGGATCGGCCTGTCGGGTCTCCTTCCGGCAGATGATGAGCGCTATTTGAAAACGGTGCTCGCCATTGAAGCGGCATTGCGGCAGGGACCGACGGTATATCGCTATGTCAAGGACGACGGCCTTCCCGGTGAGGAGGGGGGTTTCACCCTGTGCGCGTCGTGGCTGGCGGAGGCGTTCGTACAGCTGGGTCGTCGGGTCGACGCTGAAGAGCTCTTCGATCAGATCATCGCTTCGGCGGGGCCGACCGGTCTGTTGTCGGAGGAGTGGGATCCCATTGCCGAACACGGCTTGGGTAACCACCCTCAAGCGTATTCACATCTTGGCCTGATTCGCGTCGCACAATTGTTGGAAAAATGAATTAACCGTCCGCATGAGACACAGCACAGGGGTGTTCGTACAATTGTACGAACACCCCTGTGCTGAAGCGAGGCTTCGCCGCCTCGCACGGCTCACCGTCGGGAGGTGAGACGAAGTCTTATGTCACTCCGGTCTGAGGAACGTGGCTATGCGCGTTCGACGCCCGCCTCAACCGTGTTACGCGGCAGCGGCCTCCTCGGCCTCACCGAATACGCCGGCCTCTTCCAAACCCTTGAGCGCGCCGTCCCAGTCGTGATCCGGGAATTCGGCGGAAAACGCCTTCAGCTCGGCTTTGATCTTGTCACCGTGCCCGGCCTCGACCTGGGTCTTAACGGCTTCATGGAAAGCGTCGCTGCCGACTTCCAGGTGCAAGGTCTGTCCGTCGGTCATCTTACGGAGGTAGACGTGCTTACCCTGGTTCAATGGGATGAGGTACTTAAATTCACCAAGTACGCTCAGTCCACCACCTTTTGCTTGACCCGCCTTAACAGATGCACGCGCAGTCTTGGACGTGTTTGCGGCCACGTCTGTCACCCCAATCAAAAAATCAGTGAATCAATGTATCGCCGGAAGATTGTTTGAACTCTTCACACACGGAAGCATATTGTGGCAAGCTACCTGCCAACCATCACCCACTCACGAGGAGCCGGCGCTCAGCAATTGTATCTCAAGCCCACATCACACAACGAGAGAGCCTTTCCGGAATATTCCCATCGCCACCAGCACATGAGGTCAATGCCACCCTGAAATACACATCTTGATGTCAATCAATGAAAAAAATCGGACTTTAAAGCAGTTTTGCTCTGGCGCTGCCGACGATAAACTGTCAAGATGTAGTGGGATGGATTATCAACCCATGTTCCGTACTCCCCGGAAAATGCTCACGAGTTCCGGCCGGCGCCAATTAATGACGCAAACCGGCGCGCCACAACAGGCACGGTTATCGGGTACGCTCGCGTTGATGCCAACCACGACCCTACCTATAGTGATAATGAGAGCTTTAACACTCTACGGGCAGTCCTGAGGAGGTGCGTCATGTCAACTCGCGGAGTCATCTACATTCACTCCAGCCCAGCAGCCGTGTGTCCACACGTCGAGTGGGCGATCGGACGTGTCCTCGGAGTGTCCAGCGTCAAGCTGGGTTGGAGTCGCCAGCCCGTCGATCCCGATACCATGCGTGCCGAAAGGTCCTGGATGGCCGCGCCCGGCGTCGGAGTGGAGTTGGCCTCCGCCCTGGCACAATGGCCCATGCTGCGATTCGAAATCACCGAACAGCCCAGCACCGGACGCGACGGCGAGCGCATCATGCACCTCCCCGACCGAGGAATCTACCGTGCGGCCATGAGTGCCGACGGATCGATCATGATCGCCGAGGATCGCATTCGTGCCCTCATGGCTACGACGACGAATGGGGAGTCCTTGCGCAGCGGATTGGACCAGCTCCTCGGCATGGAATGGGAGCAGGAACTCGCGCCCTACCGCAATTCCGGTCGCTCCCAAGAGCAGTCGTGGCTCGCTCAGGTGAGCTGAACCGACACGCCTCCAGTAGCTTTCAACGTTTTGGGACGCCCGTAGAAGGACGTCCCAAAACCGCGTCTATCGGCTCGGTGTGTTTTCTTCGCTTTCCTCGTCCATCCGATGTGGGGTGGCGCGGTGGCGCATGACCATACCCATGACGACCCCGAACAGGATGCTGCAGCCGCCGATCACCCAGGTAACCACAACCTGGGTGGGACTCAGGTTAGCGTCTTCGGCTACGCCGCGGAACGTGTCCACCTGCTGCGGGATGTGTTGGAACAGCAGGATGTAGCTGAGAAGCACCGCGGTCAATCCCAAACAGGCGTACCAGAACCATCCGATGCGGAAAACCGAGGTGCGGTTGGCGTTGTCGGCCAAGGCCTTGATCTTGCCGCTAACAAACGCGGTAATGATCGTGGCCAGCCCGGCGGCCGTGAGCCCGTAGGTGGTGACCGCTCCATCGACCGCGTCCAAAATGATGGGCCCGTTGGAGGTGGGGTAGATGGCGATCGAAACCAGTGCCATCGGGATACCAATGAACAGTACCGATTTGCTCCGACTCCAGTTGAAGCGGTCCTGGAAGGCCGCCAGGGGCACGATGAGCATGGAGATCAGCGAGGATATTCCCGCGACGACCAGGGACCCGAAGAACAGCAGCCCCATGACCTCGGTGGCCGGCATTTCGTTCAGGATGGCGGGGAAGGTCACGAAGGCTAGTGCCCCACCGTCGATGGGTGCTTCGTCGCTGATGACGTTGCCACCGGACTCGGCGGCCATGAATCCCAGTACCGAAAACACCCCGATACCGGCGAGCAGTTCGAAGGAAGCGTTGGCGAACCCGGCGGTGACGGCGGTGGTGGTGATTTCGGCGTTCCGACGGAGGTAGGAGGCATAGGCGATCATGGTGCCCATACCGATGGACAGAGAGAAGAAGACTTGTCCGTATGCGGATACCCAGATGCTCGCGTCGGTGAGCTTGTCCCACTGCGGAGTGAAAAACGTGGCCAATCCGTCGGTCGCTCCGTCGAGGGTAACGGACCGAACAACCAGAGCGCCGAACAGCAACAAAAGAATCGGGATACAGATTCTGTTGGCCAGTTCGACGCCTTTGCGAATTCCGCGCCACATAATAAACAATGCGACGGCCCATACGCCGATCAACGCAACCAGAATTGTTCCGTTGTATTGTCCGAATTGGGCGATATCATCTCCTGCTTGGAGAAATTCCTCCCCAAAGAAAACACCGGGTTCGTCCGCCCATTGGCTAGTGGTGGAAAATCCGACATAACTCACTGCCCAGGACAAAATCAATGCATAGAAAGTGGCCAGAAGAATCGCCACGGCCACCTGCCACCATGCGATCCCTTCGGCTTTGGGGTTCAGCGCGCGAAAGGCAACCGGGCCGGCCCCCTGGGCTCGCCGCCCGATGGTGTATTCCAAAATCAGCAGCGGAATACCCGCTGTCAAGAGGGCTATCAGCCACGGCAAGAGGAAGGCGCCACCTCCGCCTTCATAGGCCTCCCCGGGGAAACGCCAGATGTTCCCCAGCCCGATGGCAGACCCGACGGCGGCCAAGAGGAACCCCATTCGGGTTCCCCAGTTTTCGCGTGAGGTTTCGGTCATGTTGTCGTCTCCGTTTCGGGGAAGCATGGTCGGTTCGGGTCGAACGGTTCTTCGTACGCCCACCTGTATCGACTAGCGATCCTATGTCCGTCGTCGTTTGGGGACGCCAAACGACGTACTTCGGCCGATAGGGTTTCATACGACCGACGGTGATAGTTCATATTGAATTACTCCAGTCACGTACTGTGAGGGCACTCACAATTATTTTTACGGTACTGGAGCCTCATCGCACCGCACAAGTAGTTGTTATCGATGCGTTATCGATGATCGATAATACGAGATTCAACACGCCACGAGTCGTCCTTGACCCGGGAGCGCAGCGAACAGGAAGCGTCGACCCCTCAGGATAACCGCCGACATGGTGCATATCCGCTGTGCTTGCCCGTATTTCCCAGTAGTTGAGACAGATGTCGACGCTACATAACGTCCAGACGCGTTGTGGGGCGAGGCGCCCCTCCGGCAACCTCGCCCCACAACGCTGAAAGCAGGAGTTATAGATTCCCCTGAGTATCTACGAATCGGCTACGTTCGGGGGCACGTCCCGAGTCCGCTTCAATTCGAAGAACTCCGGCATCGTTCCGGCCACACTGACCCCGTCCCAGAGCTCACCGGCACGCTCACCTCGTACGACCTCGGAAAGGACCGGCCCGAAGAAACCGCGCTCCACTCCGTCGGTGTTGACCATGGCGATGACCGGCGTTCCTACGTCGTTCCCGACCAGACGCATCGCACCGTCATGCGACTCCTGCAATCGCTCGTCATGATCCTCGACGTAGGCCTCCTGCGCCAGATCTGCGGGAAGCTCCGCGTCGCGCAGGGCAGCCGGAATATACGTCTCCGCATCCTTCTCACCTTGACGATGAATGTATTCGCCCATCGCCCCGTACAGACGCCCCACGGCGGCATTGTCGTATTTCTGTGCCACGGCGGTAGCGAGCCGAACGCCGGGGCGCGTCTTCGGCAGCATGTCCCGATATTCCTCGGGCAGTTCGTCCAGCCGGTCCTTGTTCAACAGGTACAGGCTCATGACGCGCCATTCGATGTCGATGTCGCGGACGGCGGCGGCCTCCAACAGCCAACGTGAAGTGATCCAGGCGAACGGGCAGGCGGGATCAAAGTAGAAACGTACTTTTTGTGTCATGATCCGAGATTAGGCTACTCGTCGGACATTGCCCACTGCGCGCTCGGTAACCAGATACTCCACGATGCCTGCAGCTAAGCGGTCACTGCGGGACGACGAAGTCCGTCTTAAGGCGATTCCCCTGATCACGACCCACCGCTAGCAGAGCCTTATGTGAATCGAGTACCGCATACGGCCCCGCCACCCCTCGCGGGGCGACGGCCTGGCCGTATCCGATTTTGCGGCGCTCGGCATCGTCGACCGTCACCGTCGGCAGTAGCTCCGCCGCACTGTCGGACATCGACAGCACGGGCAGGGAGTCGAATTCCTTCAATTCCTCCAAGGTATGCGCGTCGCCCAGTTCGAACGGGCCTATCGACCGGCGACGTAGCGCGGTGAGATGCCCGCCGACGCCCAACTCCTCCCCCACGTCACGGGCGATCGCCCGAACGTAGGTTCCCGAGGAACAGGTGACGGTAAGGTCCGCCTCGAGAAACTCGCCGCGACGAATACGATGCACTTCCAGGGAGTGGATCGTGACGCGGCGCGATTTCAACCGCACCTCTTCGCCGTCTCTCACCCTCTGATAAGCACGTTTACCGTCGACCTTCACGGCACTCACGGCTGAGGGAACCTGGTCGACCTCACCCACCAAACGTTCCAGTGCAGACCGGAGTCGAGTTTCAGTGACGTCGGAGACCGGCGCGGTCGAAACGACGTCTCCCTCCGCGTCGTCGGTGGTGGTCGCCTGTCCGAGCCGGACGGTTGCCACATAGGTCTTCGACGAACCCGACACATAGGTCAGCAACTTGGTGGCCTTACCTATGGCGATGACCAACAATCCTGTCGCCATGGGGTCGAGGGTGCCGCCATGTCCCACCTTCTTGGTGCCCGCGATGCGTCTCATGGCGGCCACCACTCCGTGCGAGGTCGTGCCCTGAGGTTTGTCAATTAGTACGAAACCGGCTTGATCTGTCACGGACACCAAGCTTACAGGTGCCGTGACAGAGCCTTATACCACTATTGATGCCGTTCCAGTGACTCTTGCAGCGCTCGCCGCAACTCGTCGGCGGAATCGCCGCGCGAGTCGGTCGTCGTGCTGTGTGAACGAGATTTCTGGGACGTGTCTTCGTAACGCATTTCGGTTCCTTCGATCGGTTCGATCGCTGCTCATGCCGAAAAACAGGGCAGGCAGCGCAGATGTGCACAATGAAATAGAATTCCCAAAACGGACTCGGAAGACGATCGTCTTCTGATATTGAGCTGAATGAGGTGGGAAGCCGCGTCGTCCATGTATACGACCGACAACGGCGGGCCTGGTTATGGCCTAAATACCTCAGCGCACGCGAACTGATCGAAGTCACGCACGTCGCAAAGCCAATTGGGATCAACCGGCCAATCGGTGATTACTCCGCGACGAGGTGCCGGTAGGGTGGAAACCCGTCGCGGCAAGCAAGAATTTTGTCGTTCCGCATGGCTCAAATCCTAACGGTCGTTAAGCCACTCTGAGACAAGTTTCCCGAAAAGTGAGAAGAAAAAGTTGAACGAACGTTAAGCCGGTTCTCTCTCAATCCCTACGACGCTCCAAGTTCCCTGGTACATGCGCCATAGGATGAACACCAGACGCACGCACATGAAGCAACTGAGGCCTGCCCATATTCCGGACAGCCCCCATCCGAACGTCAAAGTCAGCCAGGTGAACGGAAGCCACGACACCGCAGCCGTGACATTCATATTCCGCATGAACCGCAGATCACCGGCCCCGATCAACACGCCGTCCAAGGCATAGACCACCCCGGCGACCGGCATGAGGAGAACCATCCACCACCAGACGTGGTTCAACTGCTCACGTACCTGCTCATCGGAGGTGAACACCGAACCGAGGAACGATACCGCCACCAGCAGAGCGAACAGGAAAACAACGCCGTACCCCAACCCCATCCAGGTCAGCCGACGCGCGGTGGCCTTGGCTCGATCAACCAGTCCGGCCCCGAGGTCCGCTCCGATCAATGCCTGCGCGGCGATGGCGACCGCGTCCAAGGCCAAGGCGATCGCAAACCAGAGCTGGATACCGATCTGATGCGCCGCCAGCGCGGTGGCTCCTATCCGGGCGGCCACCGCCGCCGCGGATATAAAGCAGGCCTGCATGGCGGCTCCGCGCACCAGCAGGTCCCGATTGGCCGTCAACTGTTTGCGTATTAGCGTGACGTGTGGGCGCAGGGAAACACCTTCGCGCGTGATCGCACGCAGGAACAGGCATCCGGCGATGATTTGAGCGACCACATTGGCCACCGCCGACCCCAGCAGCCCCATTCCCACCGGATACACCAATGTGGGGGTCAGGATTGCGGCTATGACAAACCCCAGACACACAAAGTACATGGGTCGCCGCGTGTCCTGGAGCGCTCGCATCCATCCTTGGCCGGCAGCGGTCACCAAGAGAAAAGGGGCTCCGAAGACAGCGGTGCGCAGCCACAGCTCCGCCTCCGCCGCTACTTGGGGGTCGTCGCCCAATGTCTGCGCCAAGGGCCCGGCGAACAGTTGAGTCGCCACGATCAATGCGCTTCCGGCCGCTAGCGCCAACCAGGTTCCCTGTACGCCTTCACCGACCGCTCCCTCGCGATCTCCGGCCCCGAACCGACGGGCCGCTCGAGAGGTCGTTCCGTACGCGAGAATGGTGCCGATCCAGGCGGCCAGACCCATGACGGTCGTTCCCAACGCCAGCGCGGCCAGCGGGACGGCACCCAGATGGCCCACCACCGCGGTGTCGATCAACATATAGATCGGCTCGGCGGCCAGAACCACCAAGGCAGGGGCCGAAAGGGAAATGATGCGCCGCACCGAGACGGCGGAGGTGGATTCGTCGGGGTGGTCACAGCGGGAGCCGTCTCCCGTGGCGGATCGTTCGTCCATGGAAAGTGTGTTCCTACTGAAAACATGCCCTGCCGAAGCAGGGCAAGGGTCACTGAGGAAGTTCAGATGTCATCGCCGGCTTCGCACCGTCGCCTTGCGGCGACGGTCGCCGGGCCTAACGGATACGCTTCGGTTTACTTGGCGTCGTCACCGGCGTCGTCGCGGTAAGGATCCGAATCTCCGGCGAACTGAGCACCGTCGCGTTCCTGCTGTACCGAGGCGTCCCGCTCGGCCGCCTCCGCGATGAGGCTCTCGATTCGATCGGCGTGTTCGGGGACCGTATCGGCCACGAAGGTCAAGCTGGGACTGTTGCGCATGCCCAGAGCCTTACCGACGACGCTGCGCAAATGCCCGGTGGCACTCTGCAGCGCGGCCGCCGTGTCCTGAACTTCCTGTTCTGTACCCAGTACCGTGTAAAACAGGGTGGCATCCCGCAAATCGGAGGTAATCCGGCTGTCGGTGATGGTCACCATGCCCATACGCGGATCTTTCAATCCACGCACGGCCGTCGCGACGAGGGTACGAATCCGTTCCGCCACCTGGGCTTGTTTCGCTGGGTCTGCCATTGTTCTGTCGGCTCCTTTTAATTCACTCATACCACGGCTCGGTCGGACGGATGCGACATCCTAATCCTCCGGACCGTACACACGCCTACGCGTGCTCAACAACTGTACTTCTACTCGGTCGGCTATCGCCCGCTCGCAGCGGTCGAGAACCTCGGAAAGGTGGCCATGATCCGGAGCCACGGCCGCCACTCCGAGACGAGCCCGACCGTACAACTCTTGGTCGGCCACCTCGGCAACCGACACTTCGAACTTTCGCAGCGCCGCGACGAGTGGACGGACGTAACCGCGCTTGTCTTTCAGGGAGTGTGACTCCGGGGGAAGCAGGATGTCGAATTCAATGGATCCACAAAACACCCTCAGAGAATACGTCAGGAGTTCCCCGCCGGCAACGACATTCCCGGTTCCCCGTTCCTCGTACGCCGTCTCTGTTCGCCACAAGGCATCGCCTCATGTCGACGTGGTGGTCACGATTCGGACGCGACGGTGAGATAACCGGATTCGAGGAAATGTTTGATCACGGGAAAGAGACCCGCGTACAGGGCACCGGTGTCGCTTCCGTAAGCGTCGGCGAACACCGACACGAGAGCGCCGACCGGTACGGATCCATCACAATTTCCCAGGAACTCCACAATGAGAGGATCGATTTCCTCCGCCACGCCGAGATCCCCGTGTGATTCGATCCATTGCCGTTCCACCTCCCAACCGTCGGTACCGATGGTGGCGAATTGCCCCAGCCTGACGTTCGGGCATAGGACAAGGGCGGCGTTCCACAGTCGGTCGGGTTCCCATGAAACCAGACGGTGGAACAACATCCGTTCCACCAAATCCGACCACGGTTCCGCAACGGCGTGGCGCAGATCGTCACAGCGAACTCGAGAAAAGCCCGGGGTTCGCCGCAGGTTGACGAAACCGAAGCCGATTCCCTCTACCTCTCGTTCGTCGAACCAGTTCAACCATTCGGCGGCCTGCTCCGCATCATGCTGCTGGCCCGCATCGGCCTGCCAGGTACGCACGTAATCGAGCGGGTCTACGACCTCCCGTTGCACCACCCATGCGGTGACATCGTCTTCGGGAATCCAGGAACCGACCCGCTCAGTCCACGGTTCACCCTTCCGGTGCAACCAATTGGCGAGAAACTGCATGGTCCCGCCCGGGTTGAGCACAGTCGGGGCGGACGCGGCCAATTCCGCACCGATCGCGTCGGCCGCACGTCCACCGTCACGGTGGGTCCACCCCTCGCCGGGGGTACCGACCACGAAGGGCGGGTTCGCAATGACCTGATCGAAAGTACGGCCCGCCACGGGTTCGATCAGGTCCCCCTGTCTCCAATCGACCTCCAGGTCGTTCACACCGGCGTTGAGAAGTGCGAAGGCCAAGGCTCGTTCGGAAAGATCGGTGGCGGTGACGTGTGAGGCGCGAGCGGTAGCGTGAAAAGCCTGAATTCCGGATCCGGTACCCACGTCAAGCACGCTGGCTACATCACGCCGCAAGGTCACGTCCCACAGCAGACGTGACGCCCCGCCGATACCCAATACATGGTCACGGGAACGTGCTCCGCGCATCCCCGCCAATTGGTCCGAAAAGATCGCGTGCCCGGCCGGGTCGAACTGCAGACCCCACCCGGACGTCAATTCCGCGGTCAGCAATCCGATCTCCCGAGCACCATCGACGGTCAACGGATCCAGGGCCGAACGCGCCTCCGACGGCGACACCGACATTCCCAGGGTGAACCACCGCACCCAGGTGTCCTGCACCCCGTCACCCAACTGCCGCATAACGGCCCGATAGTCGCCCCGATCGGCCTGACTCATCGCCGTCGCGCCGAAGCGATCCCGGAGTGCCTCAGGCCAATATCCCGACCTCAGCCACGCCGTACGCAAACGGCCGGACGTCTCGGCGTCGATTACCTTACCGGTCATCCCTCACTCTTTTCTGCCACCGACACAGGACGGCGGGCCAGGGACGATCTCCCTGGCCCGCCTGGAATACCGATCGAGGACTACTCGCGCGGCTTTTCCCGCATCTCGTAGGCTTCGATCAGGTCGCCCACTTCGATGTTGTTGTAGTTCTTCAAGGTAATACCGCATTCGAAGCCTTCACGCACTTCGTTCGCGTCATCCTTGAATCGACGCAACGAAGCGAGTTCCGTCTCCGTGACCGTCTTGCCGTCGCGTACCAAGCGTGCCTTCGCATTGCGCTTGACGACGCCCTTGGTGACCAAAGTACCGGCGATGTTGCCGAACTTCGACGAGCGGAACACTTCGCGGATCTCGGCGGTACCGATGTCCACTTCCTCGTACTCGGGCTTGAGCATCCCTTTGAGGGCCGCTTCGATCTCTTCGATCGCCCGGTAGATGACCGAGTAGTAACGGATGTCCACGCCTTCGCGATCGGCCATGTCCTTGACCTTGCCTTCAGCGCGAACGTTGAACGCCAGGATCGAGGCCGTCTCTTCGTCGCCCGCACTGGCGAGGTTGACATCGTTCTCGGTGACCGGACCGACGCCACGGTGAATGACGCGCAGCTGCACCTCGTCGGGAACTTCCAGCCCGATGAGAGCTTCCTCCAACGCTTCCACCGAACCGGCGCCGTCACCCTTGATGATGAGCGACAAGGTCGTGCGCTCGCCTTCGGCGATCTTGTCCATGAGGTTTTCCAAGGTGGCACGGCCGACACGCGAAGCCTGCTGTGCCGCACGACGTCGCGCCTGACGCTGTTCCGCGATTTGACGCACCGTACGGTCGTCGTCGGCGGCCAGGAAGACGTCTCCCGCCATCGGAACCGACGCCAAACCCTGCACCTGCACCGGGAACGACGGCTTGGCTTCCTTGACCCGTCGTCCCTGGTCGTCCAGCATGGCACGAACGCGACCGTAGGCGTCTCCCGCCACGATCGAGTCTCCGACGCGGAGCGTACCCTTCTTGACCAGGACCGAAGCGACGGGACCGCGTCCCTTGTCAAGATGCGCTTCGATCGCCACGCCCTGAGCGTTACCTTCCCGGGGAGCTTCCAGTTCGAGTGCCGCGTCGGCGGTCAACAGCACTGCCTCCAGCAGACTGTCCATACCGATGCGCGGTTTGGCGGCGACGTCGACGAACATCGTGTCACCACCGTATTCCTCTGCCACCAAACCGTATTCGGTGAGCTGCTGGCGCACCTTCTCCGGGTTGGCGTCCGGAAGGTCGGTCTTGTTCACCGCAACCACGACAGGCGAACCGGAGGCCTTCGCGTGGTTCAGTGCCTCCACCGTCTGCGGCATGACGCCGTCGTCGGCGGCCACCACCAGAATGACGATGTCGGTCACATTCGCACCACGGGCACGCATGGCCGTAAACGCCTCGTGCCCCGGGGTGTCAATGAAGGTAATGGCCCGGTTTTCGTCCTCATGGTCCACACTGACCTGGTAAGCACCGATGTGCTGGGTAATCCCCCCGGCCTCACCGGCCACCACGTTGGATTGCCGCACGGCGTCCAACAATTTCGTCTTACCGTGGTCGACGTGACCCATGACCGTCACGACCGGCGGACGCGGCTTCAATTCGGACTTGTCCTCTTCGAGGTCGATACCGAACTGCGCCAACAGTTCCTTGTCCTCTTCCTCGGGAGAGACCACCTTGATATTGAACTCCAGGTGCTCACCGAGCAACTCCAGCAATTCGTCGGGAACCGACTGGGTCGCCGTCACCATCTCACCGAGGGAGAACATCTCCTGGACCAGGGTGCCCGGCTGAGTGTCGATCTTGTCGGCGAAGTCCGCCAAAGTCGCACCTCGCGGTAGGCGAACCTCACGGCCCTTACCGCGCGGAGCACCCGACTGCATCTTCGGTGCCGACAGATTGTCGAACTCCTGCCTCTTCTGACGCCTCGACTTACGGCTCTTTCCGCGCGGTCCGCCTTTACCGAAGGCACCTGCGGCACCGCCACCACGGGCTTTACCGCCACCACCGGCGCGGCCACCACCGCCACGATACGGTGCCGGCGCGCTCTGCGGACCGCCGCGCGGACCGCCGCCACCGTAGTTGCCACGGTAGTTGCTGGCTCCACCTTGTTGGCCGCCTCGGCCGCCACGACCACGGCCACCTCGACCGCGACCACCGCCGCCTTCACTACGACCACCGCCGCTGGGGCGCGAGGACATCATGTTCGGATTGGGACGGGCCGGCATCATGCGCGGCGACGGACGCGGACCACCGCTGCGTTCACCAGAGCCTTCTCCGCCCTTGGCCGGGCGAGGCTTACGCTCCGAGTCACCGGAAATGCCGAACGGATTGTTTCCACCCGGACGCGGTCCCGGCTTCGCACCGCCACGCGGCCCCGGTTTCGGACCGGGTTTGGGAGCGTTCGGACGAGGTCCGGGCTTAGGCGCCTTGAAGGGAGCCTCCGTAGCGCTCGAACCGCCCTCGCTGTCGCGCTTCTGCCGGTCGGCGGCCTTACGAGCCGCTTCTTCCTGCTCCTTCTTCAGCTTTTCCGCACGCGCCTGCTCCGCGGCCACCTCGATGTCGCGGGCGCTCGCCGGTTTCGCGGCGGCCGGCTCGCTCTTGCGCGGTCCAGGCTTCGGAACGGATTTACGCGGGGCCTTAGGTTTGGGGGCACTCTTCGCCGCCGCTTCAGTATCGGCGGTCGCCTTGGTGTTCGCGGTTTTTTTCTTGTCCGCTTCCTGGGCCTTGGTGGTTTTGGTTTTGGCGACCTTGGCCGGCGAGGGAGCGGCGGCACGAGGTTTGGCCGCCTTTTTGGCCGTATCGGTCTTGGATTCCTTCTTGGCCGCCGACTTGGCGGTCTTCTTAGCGCTCTCGGCGGGGGCCGACTTCGTTTCGACGGCCTCTCCACCGCCTTGGGCGGCAAGTTCTTGTCGCAGTCGTCGGGCCACCGGGGCCTCGACGGTGCTGGACGCGGTTTTAACGAACTCGCCCATGTCCTTGAGCTTGGCCAACGCCTCTTTGGACGTGATTCCCAGCTCCTTGGCCAGTTCATGTACGCGGGGCTTAGCTGCCACTGCACTCCTCACTTCGAGGTCGCACGGGCAGAGCCCGGCGACCCTATCGGTCCACTTGAAGCCTCATGATTAGTGGGCGTTCATTTGGTGGTCTGCATTTCTGTCTACCTACTTCGTGTACGGGAGCTTTCCTTGCGGTCACTCCGAGTCGAAGAACGTTCGTATTGCGCCGTCGTCGATGGGCCCGGAAAGACGTAGGGCCCGGCGAAAGGCATGCCGACGCAATGCCTGCTCAAAGCAGTGCACATTTCTGTGAACATGAGCTCCACGGCCATTGAGGCGACGCCGTGGATCAGGCAGAAGCCGTATGGGCACTTCACCTGGTCCGCCAATGCGGTCGGCGACAATACGCAACAACCGGTCAGCTGTTGCACGCTTCTTACAACCCACGCACGTGCGGGTTGGGTTGGCGTTACGAACCACTCCCCAGTCTACCCCCTCCATTTTAGCCCCGACACGGCTGGGGCGCTGCCGTCTTTCACGCCCCTTTCCCGCGCACGACTCGACACGGTAGAGAGAAAAATGGTGATATCGAGGACATTTGCGCAGCACAAGGGGTTATAAAGTTAATTCTTTCAATGACGAATCCGGACGGTCCCGCCCCTACTCCGGCGGGACCCGCCTACGTGTTTTTCGCTACATCGGATTCGGATTTGATGTCGATCCGCCAACCGGTGAGACGTACGGCCAGCCGAGCGTTCTGTCCTTCACGACCGATCGCCAAGGACAGCTGGTAATCGGGAACAACCACTGCCGTCGCTCGGTTCTCCTCATCGACGACCCGCACCGAACTGGTTTTTGCCGGTGACAAGGAGTTGGACACGAATACCGTGGGGTCTTCACTCCAGTCGACGATGTCGATCTTCTCACCGCCCAGCTCGTTCATCACGGCCCGAACCCGAGCCCCCATCGGACCGATACAGGCCCCTTTGGCGTTGAGGTCTTCGGTTGTGGCGTTAACGGCGATCTTGGTGCGGTAGCCGGCTTCGCGCGCGACCGCCTTCACCTCGACATCGCCTTCGTCTATCTCGGGAACTTCCAATTCGAACAGTTTGCGCACCAGAGCCGGGTGCGTCCGCGACACCGTCACCTGCGGTCCTTTCGCGGTCCGGTTGACTTGGGTCACCACCGCCCGAATACGCCGACCGTGTTCGTACTTTTCGCCCGGAACCTGTTCGTTTACCGGCAATTGAGCTTCGATTCGCCCTAGATTGACCATCACCATGCCACGCTGATTGCGTTTTCCATCGGCTTCGATGACACCGGTGACGATATCGCCTTCCTTGCCGGAGTACTCACCGAACGTCGCTTCGTCTCCAGCCTCGCGCAGACGCTGCAAGATGACCTGTCGGGCCGTTTGGGCGGCGATTCGCCCAAATCCCTCAGGGGTGTCGTCGCGCTCGGAAACAACCTCACCGTCATCGTTGAACACCGGTACCAGTACCGATGCGATGCCGTCCGTGCGGTCCACCTCCACACGAGCCTTGTCGTTTGCGCCGGGGGTGTGCTTATATGCGGTCAATAGGGCGGTTTCGATCGCACCAAGAATGGTCTCAAAAGGGATGTCGCGCTCACGCTCCATTGACCGTAGCGCCGCCAGGTCGATGTGCACCTGATCTCCTTAACGTTGTGTAGTTGTAATGGCCGGAAGAGGCGATCGTGGCCAAACGCGGACGACCGCGCTTATTTCAGTTCGATCTGAACCTTCCCCGGCCCGAGCTCACTGTATTCCAAGCGGCGGTTCGCACCCTTGGACTCCAGTTCAATCCCCCGCTCATCGGCAGCGGCGATGCGGCCGTTCAGCCGCTCCTCCCCCACAGACACCGCTACCAAACGCCCGATGTTCCGTTTCCAATGCCGGGGCAAGGTCAACGGACGGTCGATTCCAGGGGAAGACACTTCCAGAGTATAGGGGGCATCGGCAAACCATCCACCGGTTGTTTCCGCGCTCTCAAGTGCATTGTTGACTTCCTTGGAGATTTCGGCAACAGCATCGAGACTGACACCGTTGTCCCCGTCCGCCACCACCGTGACGACGACTCGTCGTCCTGCCTTTTTCGCCTTGAGATCATCCAAATCATAGCCGAGACGTTCCACTGCCGGGGCGATGATCTCCCGCAGCTGATCGATATTCACATCACTCATGCGCTCTCCTTTAAAATCGCGTCCATACCAAGCGGGCCGTGCACGCCTCTCCCCCGAGTCCATTATCCAGAACACCATTGCCCACACAGTGGCGGCCAACAGCCCATTCACACATCGGTAGCGGCACGAATACGGCCCAATCGTCGAGAGTAGCGGCCCGCCGCGAGCTGCGTTAGCGCACTTGCGAAAATAGTGTCGTGGCTACTAGACGAACCGTACTTTTCAGCGCCGCGGTCGTGGGGCTCGCGACCGGTTGCTCCAATTCGGAGTCTCCGCCCCCGAAACCCGACCCGGCTATGGAAGATATGCTTTCGGCATCTCTCGCCCTACGAGACATCGCCGACACCTTGGAAAGAGAAGATATCTCGGCAGACCACAGTGCCCACGCCGAAACGCTCCAGCGCCTTCTCGGCGATGTCGACGTAGAACCCCTCGAACTCGAGGTCACCGATATCGCGTCGCTGGCTACAACCGAATCCGAACACGCCGAAGCAGCCCAGGAGGCGGCCCTGACCGCCGATCGGGGGTACGCCGTCCTACTCGCCGAAATCGCCGCCTGCCGAAGTGCCCACGTAGAAACCTTGCAGAACCATGACTGATCACCACCACCTCGATCGCGGACTCCAAGCCGAGTACGCGGCGATATACGCTGCCGAAACCCTTTTGCCCGAGGTCAGCGGCGCGGAACGCTCCGCCGTCGAACAGACCCTGGCGGCTCACCGCGAGCTCCGCCTCGCTCTGTTCGATGTATACGACCAGGAAGACTGGTCGATACCGAAAGCCGAACCCGCCTATGAAATAGACGATTCAGAGGACACCACCACGATCCTGGTCGAAATAGAACAACGGGTCGCCACCACTTGGCGGGCCGGTTGCGCCTCAGGCAATGACACCGAAAGGAAACAGTGTGTAGCGGCGTTGGAAACCGCGGCGATCAATCTCGTCAGGTTGAAGGCGTCTCAAGGTTCTTCGATCATCAACCCCTGGCCCGGCCGTACGGACGGGTGACGTGGGTTAGCGCATTTACTCCATTCAATGAAATGCGTATTCTGAAGAGCACCACTACATCGGACCCATTACTGAGTATACAAAGCACCCGTGCCATACTACCTGTAACACTGTTTCGGAGGAACGTTCATGAGCATAAAATACTCGCTATTGGCGCTACTCAAGGCCAAACCCGCATACGGCTATGAGCTACGCGCCTCATTCGAATACACGACCGGCTCCACCTGGCCCCTCAACATCGGCCAGGTATATACGACACTTGCCCGGCTGGAACGTGATGGTTTGGTGAATTCCCTCCCCGAGAATGAAGCGGGGCAGCGTCTTTACGAAATCACCGAGGCCGGCCTGTCGTCCTTGGAAGCCTGGTTCACCGCACCGGTCAAATCAATCGACAATACGCGTGACGAACTCGCCATCAAAATCGCGCTTGCCGTAACGACCCCCGGTGTCGACACCACTGCCGTCCTGCAAAAACAACGCATGGCAACGCTGCGAACTCTGCAGGAATACACTCGGTTGAAAAATGCCACCCACAGTGACGATCTTGCCTGGATTCTGGTCTTGGAGTCGATGATCTACCGGGCCGAGGCCGAAATCCGTTGGATCGATCATACCGAGGCGGTCATCGAGCGCACGCCGCAGCACAGTCTGAGTCCGGTTGAACCGCGTGGATTGCCGTCCCAGCAAGCGGAGCGGAAGGCCGACAAGGCCCAATCCGGTTAACGGAAACTTGTTGGTACGGACCTGATACGGTCGATGTGCCGGAGCAATCGTGGGCCCCGACGGTCCCGCGGGCGCTGACTGCGGGATTTTGTTTGGGGCCTTCCAACCGTTCCGGCCTTAACCCCACAGAATTCAATCTGTCCCCCGTTTCCACAGACAGGACCACATCATGGCTGTCCTCTCCATGCGGAATGTTTCGCGCACTCACGGTTCCGGAGCCGCCGCGGTAACCGCCCTGATCGACGTCGACCTTACCGTGCAAGCCGGTGAATTGGTCGCGGTTATGGGACCGTCCGGTTCCGGGAAGTCCACATTGCTGAATCTTGCCGGCGGACTCGATCAGCCCTCCTCCGGCGACGTTCACGTGGAAGAGTCCGATCTCGCCACTCTGAACAAGACCAAATTGGCGATTGTGCGACGCAATCGCGTCGGTTTCGTCTTTCAGGATTACAACCTGGTTCCCTCGCTGACCTTGGTGGAGAATGTGGCTCTACCACTCGAATTGGACGGGGTCAAAGTTCTCAGGGCCCGTCAGGAGGCCATGCGTGCGCTTACCGAAATGGGCGCACACGAACATGCCGACAAGTTCCCCGAGGAAATCTCTGGCGGGCAGGCGCAGCGAGCCGCGATCGCACGAGCCCTCATCGGACCGCGTCGTCTGATTCTGGCGGACGAACCGACCGGTGCCTTGGACTCGGCCGCCGGCATGGATGTTCTGGACGTTATCAAGAGCCGCTGTGAACGGGGAGCCTCGGGGATCGTCGTCACGCACGACGCGCGTGCGGCGGCCTGGGCCGATCGAATCCTGTTCCTGCGTGACGGTCGTATCGTCGACAGCTCGGAACCGCTCAGCTCCGTGGATTCTTTGCTGGAGGAAACCGGACTATGATCCCGTCTCTACGGCTGGCCGGCCGTATCGCCTATCGGGAAGCGTGGCGGAACAAGGGCCGCACCGTACTGACCATCGCCCTATTGATGTTTCCACTGGCCGTGGTCTCATTCGCCGTCACGTCCTACAGCACGTTTCGGATGGACCTGACCGATAAGGTCCAGTATGAAACCGCTTCGGCCGATGGAATGATCAAGGACTCTGGATTCACATCGGTATCACAGCCGGACTCCTCTCGTCCCAACGTCGGTTGGAACGAGACCGGGCCGGAACACGAACGGACCACAAGCGAGCGGCGACGCCAACTGCAGGAACTGGTCCCCGACGTCAACCGTCTCACCCCTTATTCCGAGTGGAACGGTGGAAACGCCACCACGGTTCACTTTCAAGGCTCCTATCAGTCCGCCCAGGCCACTCCGTACGATCCCACCGATCCTCTGTTGGATTCGGTGTTTCGGTTTCAAGGTGGCCAACCGACCGAATCGAACGATGAAATCGTCGTCAGCAGCGCCTTGGCCGATCACTTGGATCTTCAGATCGGCGACATCGTTCAATTCGCGGTGGAAGGCGTCCGCAACGATTTCACCGTGACGGGAATTGCCGAGCGTTCCAGCGATTTGAATGCCTACTTCCTCCTGAACCCGACACTCTTCGATGACGTCATCGAGCATCCGTACCGCTCCTGGCTCATCGACACCGATGGGGTGGAACTTGATTCCGCCACCGTGCAAGCGCTCAACGACGCCGGGTTCGGCTACTTCACCACTTCCTATCCAGCGGAGGACGATTCCACCCCGTTCTTTAACCGTCGCAACCCGAACGACGCCATCATGCTCGGGTTGACGATCACCTTCGTTCTCATCGAGATCGTCCTGCTGGTCGGCCCCGTCTTCACCATCGGCGTTAAGCGCCGCACCCGTGAATTCGCGATGATGAGCGCCAACGGAGCCACTCCCCGTCAACTACGCCTCACGGTGCTCGCCAGTGGCCTGTTCCTGGGATCGATCGCCGCCTTCGTCGGTATCGCCGTCGGCAACAGCATCGCGCTCGTGAGCCTTCCCGCACTTGAACAACTGGTCGGGCATCGAGTGAACACGCTTAGCTTCGTAGTGCCGTTGCAATTGGCCGCCATGATCACTGCGGTCTTGACCGCAGTCGCGGCAAGCCTCACTGCGGCCGTCTCGGCCTCTCGTGTCAACGTCATCAAGACCATTTCGGGCCATACCGCACCGCCCCGGGCCCGCAAACGGTGGCTCGTCATCGGCCTGATCGGCATCGCGCTCGGATTCGGCTGCTCGATCGTCGGATTGTGGCTCAATGTGACCTCCGTCAGCATCGCCGGGGTCATCATAGTCCAAATAGGCCTTATCGGTTGCACGCCCAGTCTGGTGGCGGTGTTCCAGGTTCTTGCGAAGCGCCTTCCCGTCACTCCCCGAATCGCACTGCGGGAAACCGCTCGCAGTCGTTCGATCGCCTCACCCGCCGTCGCGGCGATCATGGCCGTGGTGGGCACCGGCCTGATTCTCAGTTCCATCGCCGTCATCAGCGGTGAACGTGATGCCAACTCACTGTGGGGAAATCATTCCGACGACGACCATCTCGTTCTCAACTACCATTTCCTCTCCGAAGAGGAGTTTCACGACGCCGACTATGAGAGCCTCCGTCACGACGTGCACCGCTCGCTCCGCGAGGTCATCGACGGAGCGGAGTTCTACCCCTATTACGATCGGCTCAACTGCAGTTCCAGCACTGAAAACATAAGATGTCCGATAAGTCTTGACGTTCCCGCTGAAAACAGGTGCCCCTGGGACGATCAACTCCACTCAGAGATATTGAGTGAGGCCGACCAGCGCCGAGCCGTCGACGATCCACGTTGTGTGCGCACCACACGCGCCATCTATCGTGACTCCACACCCATCGTCGGGCAGGACCGTGAACTTATCGCCGCACGGCTCGATCTTTCGGGCGCGGATCTCGATCGAGCCGAACGTGCGCTCAACTCGGGCGCGGCGGTCGTTTCTCACGAACAACCGGTGACGGATGGAACGATCTCGGTATCGGTCGACAATTCAGAATCGCCGCTGAACAGTGAAAAGTCCTACGAGATTCCAGCGGTGGTCATTGACGGCGCTACGATCCCCACCACTTCCTTCATGGTCGGATTTGACCGTCTTGCCGAATGGAACCTCCCCCTAAGCAGTCCACCCCAGGAAATACTCATCGCCGACGCGGACATTACTCCGGAAACCGGCCATCTGGTGCAGGGCGTGGTGGAGGAAAACGGATTTAATACAGAAGAAATGTCCATTAGTTCATATGTCTGGGAGTCGAATTCCAACCGTCCCGAATTCAAGTACATCACACTGGGATCAATCGGATTGAGCGCCTTGATCGCTCTGGCCGCCACGGTATTGGCAACCGGGATGGTCATCGTGGAGTCACAACGCAACTTGACGACCCTGGGCGCGGTGGGTTCCTCACCACTCATGCGCCGGAATCTGTCCATGTGGCAGGCCGCCTCGATTTCCACGATCGGAATCGGATTCGGCTTGATCGTGGGACTGATGGGGCTGGGAGTCGTTCTGGGAATCCTCAACGCGCAGGCAGCACAGCAATACCCCTTGCAGGAGCCCTTTCCCTTCCGGTTCCCGTGGAAATTCGTACTGACCGTTGGGCTGTCGGTGCCGCTCCTGGCCATGGCCTCAGCGTGGACCTTTACCCGGTCGCACATTCCCAGCGAGCGTCGGATTTCGTAATCGGCCCGGCACCTGACCGGGCCGATTCACTTCTGTCGCGGCCGCTGAGCTAAGCGGTCGGTATGAGGCGCTCAGGAATCTCCCGACCAACGGGCGTACCGGCAGGAAGCCCTTCACTGGGCCAGGTCAGTATTTCGGCACCGTCGTCGGTGACAAGGAGGGTGTGCTCAAACTGAGCCGACCATTTCCCGTCACGGGTGACCGCCGTCCAACCGTCGTCCCACATCACATGATCCGGAACTCCCAGGTTGATCATCGGTTCGATGGTGAACGTCATTCCCACCTCGATCTCCACCTCGAGTTGAGGCTCGTCATAGTGAGGGACGTAGAGCCCGGAGTGGAACGCCGTTCCAATGCCGTGGCCGGTGAACTGGCGGACGACCCCGTAATCATGCTTGTGAGCGAAGGTTTCGATGACCCGCCCCACGGTGTTCAGCTGCCGCCCCGGCTTGACGGCCTTGACCCCGCGCATCGTCGCGACCCAGGTGTCCTCCACCAGTCGACTCGCCTCCGCGGAAACGTCACCGACGGTAAAGGTGGCGTTGTTGTCGCCGTGTACTCCGTTTTTGTAGGCGGTGATGTCGACGTTGACGATATCGCCGTCTTCCAGACGGGTGGAGTCGGGGATTCCATGGCAGATTACTTCATTGAGCGACGTACAGGCCGATTTCGGATAGTGCCGGTATCCCAATGTCGAAGGATAGGCACCGTGATCGACCATATAGTCGTGCGCGACGCGATCCAGCTCGTCGGTCGTCACACCGGGTGCTACGGCCTTCTCCACCGCTTTGAGCGCATCGGCCGCAATACGACCGGATTCTCGCATTTTTTCAATCGTCTCCGCATCCTTCACCTCTGATCCGGTAAAGGGACTTGGAGCGGGTTTTCCGACGTATTCCGGGCGGACAATCGCATCGGGAACCTGTCGTTGCGGTGTCTGTTTACCCGGACGCAATGGGGCTCGTGTAGTCATGTCTTCCAGGGTAACCCGGTTGAAGTGGCCCATTCGTCCGCCGTTGAGTCCACACCCTCGCCACCCCTGAACAACACCCCCAGGGTGAGACATCAATTACATACGGCGATCCGGCCGAAGGTTTTTATGAAAAACATTTGCGTATTGCCCGAGTGTCGTGGACTATAGTGCTATCGCGATGCTGCCCCGGTCGCCGCCGGGGCTTGATCGAGCCGGTGTGCGGTTCGCTGTCAATCGGACCGATCGACGGCGTGTTCGCGGCACCTACCAGGCCGCGAGACTCTACCCGCGCCGTCGGGACCGCTTGGCACAGCTCCTGGTCCGTAACGGGAATCCAGTTGAGCGCCCCGCGATCGTTCGGACACATCACCGACGATCGCGGCGTGGCTGAAGAGAAACCCGCACCGGCTCCATTCCGCCCTTTTAGCCTGCGGCCTTCTCCTCCTGGGATTCTGACTCCTGCGGTGCCTCATTCTCCGTCGCTCCGGATTCGACGTCGCCACTCGTTGCCTCGGCCGCCACGTCGTTGGCCATACGCTGCCACAACATTCCACCCGAATGGGCCAAGGCCCCCATGGTCGAGGGAACCAGTGGAAGAATCCAGTCGGCCAAGAATCCGGTATGCGGCATGTTCAGCACGAATATGGCCGATCCCGCCGATACCAAGCCCTGCAGAGTGCCTCGCCATGCGGCCCGAGTCCCATCGGCTATGGCCGCCCGTCGCTCGGCCGTGGGATCGTGGAACGTGTCCAACCCGGAGGCGTCTTTTCGCCCCAGGTAGAAACCCGCCAAGCCGAGAACCCCCGAGGACGAGAACGTAGCAGCCATGAGTGTGCTGTCGAATACCACGAGCACTGCTACGAATATCCCGACGCCGGTGGCCAAGGCGATGACGGCCTTCAGCCAATCGGTTTTTTCCCCTGGATACCAGTAATACTTGGTGACGCCTTCTTCAACTTCGCGAACGTACTTTCCCATGACTGCTCGACTCCTCATGGACGACTGGTCGTTTTCCGGGCCAGTGGCCGCGTGCCACACCCCGGTCCGGTCGCTCTCGTCGTGTTGCAGCGCTTGACTCCCCACAGAGAACGATCCGCACCGTCCCGGTGCCCACCTCCTGCTCACAGGACGCGGAACACTCCGCTTACCAGTATGCTGTGTCACATTGGATTCCTCGACCAAACCGTCGCATCGACCTGTGCCTTATCGCACATAAAGCACGGTTTGTCGGTTTAACGACAGCGCGACACAGAGTCATCGCCAACAGAAAACATCTATTTTCGCAGTTCACGATCCCATTACGCGAAAGATCCCGACACCTCAGCAATCACTACACCGAACCTGACCGATACACGACACTGCACACGTGCGCCGTCGATCGGATGAGGATTGTACAGTCGCTCAAGGCACGAACGCGCCCAATGTCCATGCGGAACACTGGGCTCGTACGACGACTGCCGGTGGGCGCTTCACCTATCGGCAACGCGCCCACCGGCAGCGATGTAAACCAGTGTCCCCTATGTCGGTTCAGTGGACGTCGACCTGGGGTCCGGCCAGCTCCTTCAATTCGTCTGGCAGGTCAGCACCGTATTCGTCGGCGATCTTGACCGCTTCTTCGATCAGGGTCTCCACGATCTGTGACTCCGGAACGGTCCGAATGACCTCACCTTTCACAAAGATCTGTCCCTTCCCGTTACCGGAAGCCACGCCCAAGTCCGCGTCACGTGCTTCGCCCGGACCGTTGACAACGCAGCCCATGACCGCCACCCGAAGTGGTACTGGCAGGCCTTCGAGGCCCGCCGTCACTTCTTCGGCCAGCTTATAGACGTCGACCTGGGCTCGGCCGCATGACGGGCAGGATACGATTTCCAGGCCGCGCTCACGGAGGCCCAGCGATTCAAGTATCTGTAGTCCGACTTTGACTTCCTCGGCCGGCGGCGCTGACAACGAGACGCGAATCGTGTCCCCGATGCCTTGCGAGAGCAGAGCTCCGAAGGCGGCCGAGGATTTGACCGTCCCCTGGAAGGCCGGTCCGGCTTCGGTTACCCCGAGGTGCAGCGGGTAGTCACAGGCCTCCGACAGTTGCTGGTAGGCCTTGACCATGACCACGGGGTCGTGGTGCTTGACCGAAATCTTAATGTCGTAGAAGTTGTGCTCTTCGAACAGCGACGCCTCCCAGAGCGCTGATTCCACCAGTGCCTCGGGCGTCGCCTTGCCATATTTCTCCAGGAGACGTTTGTCCAGCGACCCGGCGTTCACCCCGATGCGTATCGGAGTTCCCGCGTTCTTGGCGGCCTTGGCGATTTCACCGACCTTGTCGTCGAACTTTTTAATGTTTCCCGGATTGACTCGCACCGCCGCACAGCCCGCTTCAATGGCGGCGAACACGTATTTGGGATTGAAGTGAATATCGGCGATCACCGGGATCTGCGATTTAGCGGCGATAACCTTCAATGCGTCCGCGTCCTCCTGTGTGGGACAGGCGACGCGCACAATCTGGCACCCGCTGGCGGTCAGCTCGGCGATTTGCTGCAAGGTCGATCCGATGTCGGCGGTCCGCGCTGTGGTCATCGATTGCACGCTGACCGGGGCACCGCCACCGACCAAAACTCCACCGACGTTGAGCTGCCTGGTCTTACGGCGCTCGGATATCGGCTCGATCTTTTCCTTCTTACCGGGCAGACCCAGTTCTACAGCAGTCATGGATTCTATTGTCCACCTAGTTGAAAATCGTAATCGGATTGACTATGTCGGCAGTGATCGTCAACAGCATGAAACCGCCGAGAACGATCAAGACGACATAGGTGAGCGGCATGAGTTTGTAGTAATCCACCCGCCCCGGGTCGGGTTTGCCGAATCGGGTAGCGACCCACGAGCGTGCCTTCTCATACCACGCGATGGCGATGTGGCCACCGTCCAACGGTAGCAGTGGAAGTAGGTTGAACACGCCTATGAAGTAGTTCAACACGACCAGCAGCATGAAGAACATCACCCATTGATCGTGTTCCACCATTTCGCCTCCCAGCCGGGAGGCCCCCACGACACTGACCGGGGTGTCCTCCCCGCGTTCCCCACCAAAGATCGAGTCCCAGAGCGGAGCGATCTTCTTCGGCAGGTCCTTCAACGCGATGAAGGTCTGCTGGAACATGTCGCCGGTATAACCGACGGTGTCGGCAAAGCCCGCCACGGGGCCGCTCTCCATGACCGGATCGATCGTGGGATCGACGTATACGCTGACGCCTAGGCGGGCCACCTCTTCGACGGAGCCGTCGGTGGTTTGTACCTCTGCCGCGTACGGGGTCAGGTCGAACGTCGTTCTCTCGCCGTCCCGTTCTACTTCCACCGTGGTGGGTTCATTGGGTTCGAGGTCGCCGACCACGGCTAGGAGGGAATTCCAGTCGCTGACGTTCTGGCCGTCGACGGCGGTGATTTCATCGCCGTCTTCCAACCCGGCGGTTCGGGCCGGCGTCGGTTCGTCCGTACTGGAACAGGTAAAGTCGCTGGTCGCATCGTCGGGAGGAATGCATTCGGCTACCGAAATCGTCGCCGTGTCGCGGGCGTTTTCCACGGACTTCGCCAAAGCGGGGTTGGCGATGCCGACAAATGAAATCAGTACCCAGAGAATCACGAAGGCCAGGATGAAGTGGGTGATGGATCCGGCGGCGAGGACGATCGAACGTTGCCAGAGGGGTTTACGCCAGAAGACCCGCTTTTTGTCCTTTTCGTCGAGGCCCTCTTCTTCCTCGTCGTCGGGCGTCATCCCAATGATTTTGACGAAACCCCCGAGGGGAATCGCTTTGAGACCGTATTCGGTTTCACCCTTTTGAAAGGACCAGATGGTGGGGCCGAAGCCCACGAAGTAGCGGCTGGCCTTGATTTTGAAGGCCTTGGCCGTCAGCAGGTGCCCGAATTCGTGGAGACTGATCGAGATGAGGATGGCCAAAGCGAAAAGGATGACTCCCGTGATATATGCCGGCAAGTGTCAGTCTCCTTAATGTGTTCGTAGCTGGCTGGCTTTTCACGCGTCGCACACGACACCGAGGCGTTCGCACACTGGAGGCACCGTCAAGCCCGTGCGTACACGACCACTGTGGTGCGGGAGCAATGTCAGCGGTTACGGTACTCGGTTTCCACTGTCCTGGAGTGTGCGGTCACGCCATGAGTGGTGACATGCCGATCTTAGCCGCCAAACTCGAATTCTACCCGGCGACCACACCGGATCGTCGCCCACACGATGGTGCCGGGCAGCGTACCCGCAACCCGTCGGCAGAGCTGTATTTGTCAGCCGGAGACGCGGTAACTCAGTCGAGCAAACTGGCCAAAGCGCTGAGTGGTTACCAGACTCAACCGGTCCGGCTCCACGCGTCGGGGAAACAGCGGAGTTCCACCGTCGAGCGTGGCCGGGGCCACTGTCACCGTCAATTCGTCCAGCGCACCGGCGTCAAGAAACTGGGCGGCGAGGTTTCCACCGCCAACGATCCAGATATCACCTCCCGCGGCGACTTTCCGCAGAGTGGGGAGATGGTCGGCGACGGCTCCGGACAGGAAACGCACCGACGAGTGTTCCGAGGTGGGCAGATCTCGGGTCGTGAAGACATAAATCGGCAGGTCGTCGAACATTGCCGTCTATTCCGCAGCGCCCAGGTTATCCCGACCCCACTCATAGGTGGTGGAGCCCATGACCTGCACCGCGGTATGCGGAGGTTTAAGTCCGGGGTCGGAATCACCGTCAGTGGGGACGGCGAACAGCCAGTCCAAAGAGTCGTTTTCGTCAGCGATCCAACCGTCGATGCTGGTAGCGGTTTCGTAAATGATTCGTCCCATCCGGCCACCCTAACCGTGCTCGGCGACATCTCGGTTCCGCCGAACGTCGAACACCGTGGCCGAGCGACGGTGGACGATTATCGTGGCCCAACCGCCGCCAAAGCCTGTTGCGCTTCGGTACGAGCCCATCGTTCCGCCTCCAGAACATCCGCGACGTCACGTGGTGGCGCGTAATCGGGAGCGCGTTCCACAACCGCGGCCACGGTGTCCACGATCCCCAGGAACGGTATCTCGCCCTTGCGAAACGCCGATACGGCTTCCTCATTCGCCGCGTTGAAGATCGCGGGATACACTCCCCCGCGGCCGCCGACGAACTTGGCCAGCTCGACGGCTGGAAAGGCGTCGCCGTCCAGGGGTTCGAATGTCCAGGTGTGTGCGTTGCTCCAGTCCACCGGACGTGCGGCGTGTTTGACGCGATGTGGCCAGGCGAGGGCGTGTGCGATCGGTAGGTGCATATCCGGCGGTGAGGCTTGGGCGATCGTGGAGCCGTCACAGAATTCCACCATGGAATGGATGACCGACTGCGGATGGACGGTCACGTCGATGCGGTCGTAGGGAATGTGGAACAGCTCATGCGCCTCGATGACTTCGAGGGCCTTATTGACCATGGTCGCCGAATTGATCGTGATCACGGGCCCCATGGCCCAGGTGGGGTGGGCCAGTGCGTCGTCCACGGTGACATGGTGTAGTTCGTCGCGACCGCGTCCTCGGAAGGGCCCGCCGGACGCCGTCACGATCAATCTCTCGACTTCGTCGGCTTCTCCTGACCGCAACGCCTGCGCCAGGGCCGAGTGTTCGGAGTCGACCGGGATGATCTGCCCGGGCCGTGCGCGTTGCGCGACAAGTGAACCCCCGGCGATCAGGGACTCTTTGTTGGCCAACGCCAGGCGATGTCCGGCTTCCAAGGTCGCCAAGGTCGGTTCCAGCCCGATCGAACCGTCGATGCCGTTGACCACCGTATGGCAGGGGATACGCGCCAGCTCGGTCATGGCCTCGGGCCCACTGACGATGTCGGGTACCCGCGTACCGCCCAGTTGACGGTAGGCCGCACGGAAATCCGCTTCACGCTCGGCATCGGCGATACCGACGTAATCCGGTTCCACCGCCATCGCCTGTTCGGCAAGGAGCCGGGGCCGCGAACCGCCCGCACCGAGTGCTGTCACACGGAAACGGTCCGGTTGGGCGGTCATAATGTCGATCGCCTGGGTACCTATCGAACCTGTGGACCCCAATAGGGTGATTTCGCGTATGTCTGTCACCGTGCCATTATGTCCGATGGCGTCGGCCCGACGACAGTGGATCGCCGTCGTGTTCAACCGAATACCACGGTCTTGTGACCGTTCAACAGGATCCGATGGTCCAAGTGGGCGGCCAGTCCGCGGGCCAGGCAGGTTGACTCCAGGTCGCGACCGGCAGCGGTCAGACCCTCTGGGGTGGCGGTGTGGTTGACCCGGGCGACCTCTTGATCGATGATCGGTCCTTCGTCCAGGTCGGCGGTCACGTAGTGGCAGGTCGCCCCGATCAGTTTGACTCCCCGGGCGTGGGCCTGGTGGTACGGGCGGGCACCTTTGAAACTGGGCAGGAACGAATGGTGAATATTGATGATTCGGCCCGGCAGCTTGTCGCACAGTCGCGGGGAAATGATCTGCATGTACCGTGCCAGCACCACCACGTCGATGTCGTAGGAGTCCACGAGGTTGAGTAGTTCTTCCTCGGACTCCTCCTTGGATTCACTTGTTACCGGAATATGGTGGAAGTCCACCTCATGCGACTCCACCAATTCCTCCCAGTCGGGGTGGTTGGACACCACGGCGGCCACCTCGCCGTGCAGGGCACCGATTCGGAATCGATAGAGCAGGTCGTTCAGGCAGTGTCCTTGTTTGGACGCCATGATCAGGACACGCGGACGGTGCGCTCGATCCGCCAGATTCCACTCCATGTCGTAGCTTTGCGCGATGGTATGGAACGCTACCGACAGCTCATCCGCATTCACGCCCGTGTCGAGTTCGAATTCCACCCGCATAAAGAATCGCGCGCTGTCGGGATCGGAGAACTGTTGCGAATCGACGATGTTGGCGAGGCGTTGACTCAGAAACCCCGATACCGCATGGACGATGCCGATACGGTCAGGGCAGGACAGAGTGAGAATAAAGTGGCTGCTCATCCCTAAATCATAGGATGATTATCCGGGCGCGACAACCGTACCGTCACCATGGCTTCCACCACGATAGGATGTCGCCATGTCCGCTTCATACCGAATCGCCATTCGATCGGCCGCCTCCCCCAACACCCACCGAACCGCTCGAACGCTGACCTCCCTGATGGCATCGGCGGTGGTCCTCTCCTCGCTCAGCGCATGCGGTGACGACAATCCGAGCACACCGTCACAGCCCTCGACACGGACGACGTCCTCCCCCACCGGTGACGCCCCACCAGAGCAGTCCGACATCACTTTGGCCTTCGCCGGCGACGTCCACTTTCCCGAATTCGACCAAGGCGTCCCCAACCGCACTCATGCCCTTCTCGACGACCCCGAGAACGCTTACGGTCCGGTCGCCGACATCTTCGACCAGGCCGACGTATCGATGGTGAACATGGAGACCGCGGTAACCGACAGTGGCGCCGAACAGGACAAACTCTGGACGTTTCAGGCACCGTCCGAAGCCTTCGCCGCGACGTCAGCGGCCAATGTCGATATCGTGTCCCTCGCCAACAACCACACACTCGACTACGGACGTCAGGGGCTGGACGACACCGTTTCCGCCGCCGACGACCACAATGTCGCCTACGTCGGTGCCGGGGACAACGCGGACGCGGCCTACAGCGCCTGGATGACCGAAGTAGAGGGAACCTCGATCGCCTATCTCGGCTTCAATCAAGTCTGGGAGCTCTGGGACGACTGGCAGGCTCAAGACGACCGCAGTGGACTCGCCTACGTACAGAACAAGGAGCTCGCCACCGCTGCCGTCCGTCAAGCGAAGGAAGTGGCCGACGTCGTCGTTGTCTACCTGCACTGGGGTTCCGAAGGCGACCCGTGTCCGACTGCGGAAATGACCGAAGCGGCCGAAGCGCTTGCCGACGCGGGGGCGGACGCTTTGGTCGGTACGCACGCCCACCTGCTTCTCGGCGACGGTTGGATCGACGATACCTATGTTCACTACGGTCTGGGAAACTTCCTCTGGTGGCGCGATGACGCCTACAGCAACGACACGGGTGTCTTGCAGCTTCATCTACAGGACGCCGGTATCTCCGACGTCGAGTTCCTGCCGGCTCGAATCAGCATGGAGACGGGGCAGCCCATACCGGTCGAAGGTCAAGAGGCCCAACGCATTCAGCAGGAGCGTGAGGAGCGTCGTTCCTGCACCGGATTGAGCCCCACTCCGCGGCAATAGCGACCGGCCGTCACACCGATCAGCGACATCACGCGACTCCGCAGGGTGGGGACTACGGAACCGCGGACGCCCTAACGCAGCCAGGCCTGCGAACGAATCGGTGACAGGCGTGCCCACCGTTGCCCGAGTCCCCAGCTGTCGCCCGCATTGGTGGCGGCCAGCGCCACGGCGAGAACGACGTAGACCAGATGCTCGTCGACCACTGGATTGTTCTGTAGCGGCCATGCCGACAGGTAGAGCATTCCCATCAGGCAGACGCTCCCGACTGCTGCCAGACGCATTCCGACTCCCAGGATCAGTGCCGTTCCCACAGCCGCCATACCTCCGATGAACAGCGCGTCGACCCAGGCCTGGCCACCCATCGATTGGAATAGCTCGGAGAACGTACCGTCACGACTGGCCAGATATCCGGCCGTCGGGCTGACTCCGTCAAACCAAGCTTGGCCGGCGGGCGTACCGTAGCCCAGACCCAAGGTCTTGTCCAGGGCCGGCCAGAGAAAGACCGCGCCGAGAACAATACGGAGTACGGCCAGACTCCGGGCTCCCGGTCGAGGACGAGTCTCCGCGCCGGTGTGGTTGTCATTCGTCTGTTCCTGCACAGTATTCAAAAGATCCCTCCCATGTGTCCAATCCACCACCCAGAGCGATATATATCTCTAGATCCATGGACAGAATTTAATTGTAATCTTACCTTTTTATTGAGGGATCTTCGCATGAGCCCGTGCGCATCGTATATCGTCCGATGATCGGCCGTAGCAAGCACATTGACGTTGGCGACACGGATATGCGGTTCTCACCCAGCACAATGTGAATCGCGACGACGTGGGGAACCGCGCGACGGAATCCGCAATGAACGGCACGAAACGGCACTCCTTCCCACGTCAGCGGAGCTTCAGTCCCCTTACCAATTGAGATCCAACGCCGTCTGGGAAGCGAAGTACGGAGCCGTCGTCATGCCGCGCTCGCCCAAGCCGGTGAGAAGCCAGACGCCTTCCATGACCTGATTGCGGTAGAGCAGCTCTTTGGGACCCGGATCGACTCGCTGTGAATAGACCCCCGCCCAACTCCGCCGCACAGTCGGTAGAGATCGCCCGAAGAGCGCTTCCGCATCACGCAACAACCGTGCATAGATATCGTCGGTGATGTCGAAGCCGAACGGTTCATGATCTTCCCGGACGTTTCCGATGGTCAGTGAACCGTCCGACCGCTGCACCAATAGCAACGGCTCCGGCGAGTCGGAACCGGGAGACTGAATGATCGCCGGTGAGTCCACCGTCAGGTGTCGCATTGATTCGACGGTCGCCACAGCGGTGGGAACCTTGTCCATGAGCGGCCGAGTCTGCACCATCTCCATTCGCACCCGCCGCAGGGGCAATTCCCCGGCCAACTCCCGCAGCAGCCCCGAATGCCACGCGCCCGTCGCCAATACGACACAATCGCCTTCATATCTCCGCCCCCTGTCGTCGTACACCCACCCGGTGCCGACATCGCGGACTTCGCGGTCACTAAACCAGCGATATCGTCCCGTCGCACCCATATAGGCACGCAGAGCGGGGAGGAGCTGCCTCGGTTCCACCACGGCGTCAGAGGGACACCACAGGCCGGCCTGAAAGCTCCCCTGCAGCAGAGGATTGATTCGACGTGCCTCCGTCGGTTCCAGCAATTCAAATCGACCGCCGATGTCGGGGTCGGCCGCCACCTCCGCGGCCACCTCCAGGTCGATTTCCGTTCGCGCGATCGTCATCGAACCGCACGAGCGGAAACTGAGGCCATCGGCGAGTTGAGCGATCTTTTCCCACAGTTCACGAGAGCGCATTCCGGCTCGATCCTCCTGATCGTTGACCCGGCTCGTTGTCCACACCAGACCAAAGCCTCTCACCGAGGCACCTCTGCTCTCGTGTTCTCGCTCAATATGAATGACGTTGTGCCCGTGGTCGATCGCTTCCCACGCATGCATGGTGCCGAGAATTCCGCCTCCGACGATGATGATGTCCATGCGATTATGTTGTGAGACTTGAGAAAACAGCGAATGTACTTCCGGTTAATCCCACCCCAAGCAATGAGAAACCCTAACGTCACCCCGCGATAACACCAATTCGCATATAGCTTTCTAACTCTTTCACCACCACAACGGGGCAAAGCTGATCCTACGCGAACGGACACGCACCAGATCCACCGTATACATTGATATGCCTGGGGCATTGTGGCACGTAACCCCAGGCAGACTCACGATGACGTTTCAGGGTCCCGTTCACCGGACGTCGACCGCCCTGGGAAGGTTGACCTCCTCCCCACGGATAAATCCGGGGGATTCCAACCCGAAGGTTGGCATGGTCCCCTCGCGGGGGCCATTGGTTCCTGATTCGTCGACCGCACGGCGGCGAGGTCTCCACAGGCTGACACCGCAAGCCCTGCGGAGTAGGCGGTTGCTTGGCTATCGCAGTTGCCCGGATACAGTTTACTGATATTGCGCGAACGGCTTGCATCGGACTCACGTATTCAACCGCGCACCGTTGTGAGCGGCTAACCCCACGGACAAATCCGGAGGTCTGCGCCGCTGAAATCTCCGATAACCCCGGTCGCCGTATCACCACGTCCGCTTCGGTTACCGATCGCCATCCGAATCGGCCTCCACACGAAGTGGATGACCTGCCGAGGTGATACACTTACCGCTCTTCAGGTTCCACTGCCAACCGTGCATTTGACAGGTCAAGGTGTTTCCGTCGATCTTGCCGAATACCGACAGATCGGCCTTCAAATGAGGGCAACGCCGCTGGAACGTCCACTCTTGCATGGTGATGTTCTCCTCGTCCGGCGATTGCTCGGCGTACCAACCCTCGGCGTACTGCAGGCGCTCTTCGTCAAGACATTTAAAGAACACGTAAATGAACTCGTTGTACTGCCCGATCCGCGCGGCCGTGAACCGGCAGGACAAGAACAGCGAATTGACCCAGTCGTTCTCTTCAATATGGAGAAGGTGCTGGATCAGGCGACGCTCGGTTCGAAACCGATAACGCACCTTGCGGCCGTCGTCGGGAACGATGGTCTTCTCCAAGAAATCGAAGATGACCGACTGCACGATTTCATCCGAATCGTCCGCGGTCAGATCGAACCGGACCGGTCCCCCCACACCCTCGGCAATGAGTTTCGACTCCCGCAACAGCGGTTCGAACCGATCCTGCAGGGTAGTCAGCACATCGATCTCGGGGTGGCTCCAACCCGTCTTGATCTCGGCAATGCGATCCGCCTGACGTTCTTGGTAATTCCGGAGATGTTCATCCTTATTGGCGAACCACTCCCGCACATCGTCCACCGGCTGGCGCACCTCGACGGCGCCGGACGAGTCCAGTTCCACCTGAGTCCCCGGCAGGAGAACGATGTTGTTCTCCCGACCCTGATTTTCCAACCAATCGACATAGACTTGCTGGTCGGGGAAGATATTGCCAGGATCGTCGAAAACGTCGTTGAAGGCGTACAACTCAGGATCCAGGAAACAGGGAGGTCCGGCGATGGGAAAGACCCAATCGGCGTTTGCGTCCTCAATGTAGCGCAACGACCGGTCAAATTGCCGATCGCGCTTCTGCTTTCCAAAGGCCCGCTTGGCGTTATCGGGAATTTCGTAGACCATGGGGTACCAAATCGCACCCGAGAACTGCAGGAGATGCGCATGCAGGGGGCCGTGTTTCAGAAAAGCGGTCAAATCCGTAGGGCGGGCGTCGTTCTGATTCAGCAAGCGTGTTCCGTCGGCGTCTTCCACCCACAGAGACGAATCGCCAATGGGACCGTCCGTCGGCGAAGTCAAGGCCTGAACCATGACCTTCACGCCTTCGCTCAACTCCACTATCTTTTCGTTCTCGGTCTTAATGAAGTTATGGAATCCCAGTTCACGCAGTTCATCCTCGAGCTCATCCGTGGGGTACTGCGGAAGAATGACCGTCGTGTCCTTGCTGATGTTCTCGCGTAGGTTGTCGGCGTCAAAGTGGTCGCGATGCAGGTGCGAAACATAGAGATAATCCGTCTGCCCCAGCGCTTTCCAATCCAACCCGGAATTGTCGGGGAAGGGAAACCACGATCCCAGGTACGCGGGATTCACCCATGGATCGGTCAGAATCGTTCCGGCAGCGGTTTCAATCAGCATGCTGGCGTGCCCAGTACCGTAAATTCGCATTGACGCCGTCCTCTCACTTTGACATATTCCTCAAAAGCTGCCGCCATGACCTTGTCGACCTACTGACCGTTCGACCGTCAACGTTGAATTCACAGTACGATGCCCTAGCGCACCCCCACGGACTGAGGCTGGACCGTAGGCGCAAAGGCCATGATCGTCACAGGCGGCTACGCGACGTCCAGCGTCGCAATCGACCGTGGCAAGCAAACCGGTTATCGGTATCGCAGCAGCCGATACGGATGATAGACGAACATCGGTCAGAAGCCACAACCGACACAATGAGCACGTCTCCACATCATAGGATACTTCGTGGGAACCACATCTCAATTGGATCATGTCGCATATCATGCGCGGCTGTGGCATGACAGACTATGGTCAACCGTGCCGTAGAAAAGGAGTCGCCTGTGTCCGCCGCAGAGGAACCCATAACATCACCCGACCAGAAAAAGCCCACCAAACGCAATTGGCTGTATACCGCACTTCTGGTCTCGGCAACGATCATCCTGCTTTTCCTCTTTGGCAACCACACCGGTTGGATCGAGGACGTATTCATCGTATTGAGTGCCGGTTCGCTGGTGGCCTTCGTGGCCAGCGACTGGGCCATGCGCAAACGGGGCTGGCGCTAACGTCGTCGCACCGCGCCGATCGATCCGGCGCGGCCCGCTCTCCGCCATCTCCGCAGACAGCCCGACCAAACTCCCCGGCGCAATGCGCGCCGCTCTCAGTCCCCCGACCGTAATGACGACAAGCCACGATACGCGTCGAATGCCCACCGAACCTTTTCCCGGTGAGAGCGGAAATATTCCAGAGACCGTGCTTCCTCGGCGTCGAACCAACGAACGTCAAGTGCTTCCTGTGGCTGCGCCACCGGAACCTGCGATCGATCGCGCATGAGGGCGATGAACGTCGTGATACCACCGATGCGAATTCCCCCAACCGAAGGTCGGGTGGAAAACAGTTTCGCGGGCCCCAGCGGAAGGGCGTCCACACCGGCTTCTTCTTTCGCCTCGCGTACGGCCGCCTGCGCCGGCAATTCCCCGATTTCGGTCGCGCCACCCGGAATACACCACGTACCGGTATCCATTCGTCGAATCAAGAGCACTCGATCGCCGTCAAAGACGGCGCACTCCGCACCGGTTCCCACTCCGACGGAGGCGACGGGATCACGGCGCCGCACCGGATAATCAACGTCGACCCGTTCATACTGCCGCATGGTCTCCGACAGATTCACGATCCGTTCATGCCCCCAGAAATTACTCAGCTGGGGCGCCAAACGATCGCAGACGTCCGCGATGTCCTCCATCCGTTCGGCAACCGCACCGGACACATAAGGCGTCTTATCGCGCGGTTGCGTATCGGTGACGTCGTACAGTTTCAGTGCCACGTCCTGGAGATCCACTGTTGACGGGCGCAGACGCATGTCCACCGTCAACGAATCGAGCGGGCTCGACACGGCGGTCACCGCGATCGTGGTCTGCGGGCCCGGCAGTCCCGCACGGTCGGTATCGGCGAATCCGATCAACTCGGGCCGCTGGGACGATTCGAGGCTGTAGGAGAGATCGTTCAGACGGTAGTCCATGACTTCGCCGTAGTCCAAACGCCAACGACGCCGTACGGTCACACCGTCTCGGCAATGAACGTTGACCTCCAGCCCCGAACGAGGGCTCTGCAGATTGAAATCCGTCCTAAAAAGAGTATCGAGCTCGTCGGCATCTCGGGAATCGGACATCGCCATCATTTCGGCCGCGAGACGACGGATTCGATCGTAGGATTCGAGCGCGAGCGGGAACTGATCGGCTTTCCAGTAATAGGCGTCCGACACACTGGTACGTGCTCGCCGTACAAGATAGAAGAGGTCGTTGAGGTAACTGTCCGAGGTGGCGTCGGGGGTTGTCACAATCCACTCCTTAATACAGAGGTGAGAGCGGCCGAACCCCGCTCCGTACCGGACGGGGACGATCTAGACCGGATCGATGTTCTGATCGGGATAGCAAAAACGGCAGATGTCGAGGTTGCGTTCACGGATTCGGGCCTTGATCGTATCAAGGTGGCCCGTGTTCATACCAGCACTGCCCATGCCCTGCATCTGCTTCTGCATTTTAAGGAAGGACATGTTCGCCTTACCGCCCTGCTGCGCCAACATGGTCACGTTTCGCACCCGTGACGCCATTTCCCGGTATCCCCCTTCAGGAGCGTGCCGTAGGAGGCGAACCTCCGCGTCACCGGTGTCCACCTGGTGGAGGAGAGCCGAAGTATAGGTGTCCAGTTCCTGATAGAGCTCGTATGCCGACATGGCGCTGTAACCACTCTCCTTCGCTATAGTCCCTCTTAACCCATCTGACCTCGGCTGACGAAGATATCGCGGATCTCGCGCAGAGCCGACTCCACTTCCGCTTCAAAATATCCCCCTTGCACCAGCGAGAACTGGCTTATATCCAACTCACGTTCGCCCAGCGGCATCTCGCTACGACCGGTCATGTAGTTGGTGACGGCGTCGAAAACGCGGTTGACCTGGCCTGGGTCGTAACCCGAGCCAAAACGTCGAGGTTGGAATCCGCGCCGCAAAGTCTCCAAGCGATGGAGGTCATCGGCGCTGAACGGGGAGTCGGTCGAACGCATTTCGGTCGTCATTTCCTCACGACCATGGCGCCCGGGGGGATCGAACGCATGTCCCTCGTACGGATGTGCCGGGCGCTGTGGTTGCTCTGCGGGAGGTGGGGCGGCCGCTGCCCGAGCGGTGCCGAAACCACCCCGATGAGACTGAGGCATGTCATGCTGCGGCGGCGGGTTATACGCCCCGGTTTGCGGTGGAGGTGGTACCGGATTATGAGCGCCGGTCTGTTGTTGCGGTGGCAAACCACGTTCATAGCCGCTGGTATACGCGCCACCCCCATATGGTGCGTCCTCCGAGGGCGGTGGTGCACCTCTGGCGTATTCCCCTGGACTGTTCGGGGGCTGCTGCGCGGTGAATCCACCGGTATCGTCGTACCCGCCGGTTCGACCGGGGCGCCTGCCGCCGGCGAGTGGGACGTCCACGGACGTCGGTTCCGGAGCGGGAAAACCCCGAGCCGGTGTGCTCGGAGTCGACGGCTCCACCGGTGCGGCCCGACGGGACCCCGTATCGGAGAAGCGGTCGGCCCGCTGGTCGGAATAGGCCGCTCCGAAACCCGCGGCTTCAGCGTCTGGTGCTTGCGGTGGAACCGCGGGCCCCGCAGGCCCAGCCGGACCGCCGAACGAAGGTTGCTGTGGCGAAGCCGGAGTTTCACCCATGGACGGCTGCTGTGGAGACGCCGGATTCTCACCCTGCGGCCCCGCAGTCGGACGCGCATCATAGCCCGGGGGGACAGGAGAGGCCGGTCCAGGCTGTGCCCCGGCCAATGGCAGCTGTTGCGTGGCAGCGGCCGGGTCGGGGGGACCGTCGCGGTGGGGGGTGGAGGCGTAATTCGCAGGCACGAACGTGTCGTCGCTTTGTATCGGCGCGAAACCCGATCCCGGCTGTGGCTGTTGCGGGGGCGTTCCGCTGTCCATTGGAGGCCCAGGCTGCGGTGACGGGGGCCGTTGTGCGAAGGGGTCGTCCTCCGCCGCACCTTGAGGTGGCGGAGCCAAGTGTCCGAAACCTTCATCGTCATCTGCTCGCAAATGTGCGAACCCTTCCGGATCCGGATCCGACCCCCGCTGAGCGGGCATGACGGTGGTGGGCTGACCGGGATTCGGCTCCGGAGGCGCGGGGGCGGCGAAGGCATTCGGTTCTGGACTGATGGAAGGAGCCGGTGCGGGGGCGGCAAAACCGCCAGCCTCCGGTTTTGCCTCCAACTCCCCTACCTTGCTGTAATCCGGGGCGGGCGCGGAACCCAATACTCCGCGTTCTTCCAGTTCGGCCAATTGCCGTGCGACACGATCGAGGTAAACATCGACCTGCCACTCGTCATATCCCCCGAATCGAACCCGAAATACTACGTCGTCGACTTCATTGGCAGTGACCGGCGAGTTGCCGACAGGCTCTCCCGCGAGAGTTGCTTCCACACGGTCAAGGAAGTCGTCCACTTCATCGACCTTGTATCCCCGACTCAGCGCTCGCCTCCGAAAACGATCACCTTGACTAGCCACTGTATGAGTCACCTTCCCTAATTGGCCGCGTCTTGACGTTGATCTTGCTCCACAGCAGCGGCCAACTGCCCGCAAGCGCCATCAATTTCCTGGCCACGTGTATCACGCACCGTAGTCGGTACGCCACCGGCACGTAGTCGCGCCACGAATTCGTCTTGAACTGGGGCGGGAGAGGCATCCCATTTACTTCCCGGGGTGGGGTTAAGTGGTATCAGATTAACATGCGCCAACTTACCCGCTAGCTTGCGCGCCAACAGATCTGCCCGCCACGGTTGATCGTTCATATCCCGAATCATGGCGTACTCGATCGATACCCGACGTTTGGTCTTAGCCGCATAATCCCAGGCCGCTTCCAAAACCTCGGAAACCTTCCAGCGATTGTTGATCGGTACCAGCTCATCGCGCAGCTCGTCGTCGGGAGCGTGTAGCGAGATCGCCAGAGTCACCGGCAGGTCTTCCTCGGCCAATTTACGGATCGCGGGAACCAATCCCACCGTCGAAACGGTAACGTGACGCGCGGAAAGCCCGATTCCCTCCGGATTCGGAGCGGTGATGATGCGCAAGGCCTTCTTCAATCGCGCCCAGTTGGCAAGTGGCTCTCCCATACCCATAAATACAATATGACTGAGCCTGCCAAGTCCGCGTTCCTCGGAGATCTTGGCGGCATGGACGACTTGGTCGACGATCTCGGCCGTCGACAGGTTACGTGTCAGTCCAGCCTGTCCGGTCGCGCAGAAGGGGCAGGCCATTCCGCACCCGGCCTGAGAGGAAATACATGCGGTTACCCGATCCGGGTACGACATGATAACGCTTTCCACCAGGGCATTGTCGTACAGTCGCCACGCCGCCTTCACCGTCTCCCCGTTATCGCAGGAATCTACTTTCACCGGGGCCAGTAGCTGTGGCAGCAATGCCTCACCGATGGAGTCACGGGCGTCGGCCGGCAGGTCGGTCATGGAGATCGCGTCGGTCACATGCCGCGCGTAATATTGCCGCCGGATTTGTTTAGCGCGGAACGCCGGTTGTCCCATATCCGTCAGGATCTGCTGGCAATCGGTCAGGCTGAGGTCGGCGAGATGCCGGGGCGGCTTGGTGCGCTGCCTCGGTTCGCTCAAGGTTAGTGCTACAGACATGTCGTGATCCAGTCTCGCATGAAATAGGTGGGTATTGCCAATCGCATCAGGTGCCCGTTCAAGTACCGACTACCGGCTGTTCGGTCCTTCTCACTAGGCAGAAGTCACAGATTATACCGACTCTGAGACGATATGACCTTCATCGTCACTCGACCGAATGCGACGCTAAACAACTCGGTCGTGTCACGGCTTATTCGGATTATTGCAGTTCTGTCATCCCAGCAGGTAAGCAAACCAGAGGTACCCGACCGGCGCCGCCATGACAATCGAGTCAAGTCGATCCATAAGCCCTCCGTGACCTGGAATCAAATGACTCATATCCTTGATATTGAGGTCCCGTTTAAGGACGGATATCGCTAGATCGCCCAGCGTAGCAGCCAAGGCGACCGAGGCCCCGAACGCCAGGCCCAAATAGAACGGGAACTCGAATATGAAATGGCACGCCAGGCCTCCCCCCAGAGCCGCGGCCAAGACGGAACCGCCGAGTCCTTCCCAGGACTTCTTCGGGCTGATCGACGGAGTCATGGGGTGGTTGCCGACCAGTACTCCAGCGGTGTATCCGCCGGTATCCGACAGGACGACCATCAGCAGCAAGATCAACACCTGCAGAGGTCCGTTCTCTCCCGAAGTGGCCAAAAGGAGGATGAACCCCGCGAGGAACGGGACTTGAATCAGAGTCTGCACGGAGGAGGCGACGTCAGTGCGATATCTGCTGGCGCCCTCGGCCAACCGCCAGACCAGGATTCCCGCGACCGCCAATGCGGTGCCCAAGGCCAGGCCCGTTCCGCCACCGAACCATGCCATGGCGGCAATGAACGGGCCGCATGCCGTCACCGGCCAAATCGGAACCCGTCGGCCCGCTCTGTTCATCGCGGTGGAGACTTCCCAGCAGGCCAATGCCAATGCGACGGATCCCAGACCGAAGAATATGATCGACTGCCAGAGAAGAGCGAAAACGACAACGGCCCCCAAACCGACCCCGACCCCGATCGCGATGGGCAGGTTACGGCCCGGAGACGGGGAAGCGGGTTCGGTGGAGTCCTCTGTCGGGGTGTCGTTCGACGGGTTCATTAGAATTCAAGCAGCTCGTTTTCTTTGGACTGCATAAGCTCGTCAATCTGAGTGACGTAACCGGAGGTCAGATCATCCAGCTCCTTTTCGGCGCTGTGACCTTCATCCTCTGAAACGTCCGAGTCCTTAACCAGCTTGCTGATTTCTTCCTTCGCCTTACGGCGAACGTTGCGAATGGCGATTTTAGCGTCTTCGCCCTTCGTCTTAGCACGCTTGACCATATCCCGGCGACGCTCTTCGGTCATGGGCGGCAGGTTCAGACGCAGTTGCGTCCCTTCATTCGCCGGATTCAGCCCCAAATCGGAATTGCGTATCGCACGCTCGATGTCGCCCATCTGGGAACTGTCGAACGGCTTGACAATAACCATGCGCGGTTCCGGAATTCCAATGGAAGCCAGCTGAGTCAACGGTGTAGGAGCACCGTAATAATCCACCGTCACCCGGTTGAACATCGCCGATGAAGCGCGCCCCGTGCGGATCGCGGCGAACTCTTCTCGGGCATGACTCATCGAGCCGTCCATCTTCGACTCCGCTTCAAGCAAAATCTCGTCAATCACAGCTTACTCACATTCTGTTCGGAAAATCTCATCATATCGACTTCAATTGTCGTCGCATAGGTGGTCGGGACGAGCATGGCGTCCCGGAATCCCGTCGAGTCGACGCCGGTCGGTCATGGTTCCGCGACCGAACCGGACACACGGTACGAACTCGTCAGGCGTGAATAAGCGTACCCAGTCGTTCGCCGGTGATGGCACGGCACAGGTTGTCGTCTCCGTCCGCACCGAACACCAACATGGGCAAGGCGTTGTCCTTACAGAGGCTGAAGGCCGTCTGGTCCACAACGGCGAGTTCATCCTTCAACGCCTGGTCATAGGTCACATCGTCAATCTTTTCCGCGGTCGGATCCACCCGAGGATCGGCCGTGTACACCGCGTCGACACCGTTTTTGCTCATCAGCACGATATCGGCTCCGACCTCCAGAGCTCGTTGCGCGGCCACGGTGTCGGTCGAGAAATAAGGCAGACCGGCACCCGCGCCGAATATGACCACGCGCCCCTTTTCCATGTGTCGGATTGCGCGTCGGGGAATATAGGCTTCCGCGACTTGGGCCATCGAAATCGCCGTTTGCACCCGCGTGTCTATGCCTTCCTTCTCCAGGAAGTCCTGTAGAGCCAGACAGTTCATGACCGTGCCCAACATGCCCATGTAATCGGCCCGAGTTCGTTCCATACCACGTTTCTGCAGTTCGGCCCCGCGGAAGAAGTTTCCGCCTCCGATCACTACCGATACCTGTACGCCCTGTGAAGCCGCGTTGGCCACCTGACCGGCAATTCTCTGCACGACATCGGGGTCAACCCCTACAGCGCCTCCCCCAAAGGCCTCTCCCGACAATTTCAATACGACACGGCGGTAGTTGTCATAGCTCATACCGGCTTCCTCACTCCAGTCAGTCACGGACGCGGATTGCATGTATACGCCAGGGAAGCTACCATCACTTCCCGGCAATAGTCTTCGACTGCATTAATCCACATGAGAAGGCCGGTGTTACGAGTGTGGGGCGACGGTCGTGACCGCCGCCCCACACTCCACCCGATCCACATCCCATGAGGAGATGCTTTGGGGGTGCTGAAAGGTTAAATTATTGTCCGACCTCGAAGCGGATGAACCCGGTTACGTTCGCACCGGCCTCATCCAATACCTGCTGGACGGTCTTCTTGTTTTCCACGACGGAATTCTGTTCCAACAGCACGAAGTCGCGGTAGAACGCGTTGACCTTGCCTTCGATGATCTTAGGCAGGGCGCGCTCCGGCTTTCCTTCTTCCTTCGCCGCTTCCTCGGCGACACGCTTCTCCGCCTCGACCGTCTCGGCCGGAACCTCGTCGCGAGTGAGGAACTTGGGACGCATAGCGGCGATCTGCATACCCGTCTGACGTGCGGCTTCCTTGTCTCCGGTGTAGGAGATCAGAACACCGACGGCGGGAGGAAGATCGGCGGAACGGCGGTGCATGTAGGCCACGACCTCACCGTCCAGCGAACCGATCTGACCGATTTCGATCTTTTCCCCGATCTTGGCCGACTCGGTCTGAATCGTGTCGGCTACGGTCGATTCGCCCATCTTCGCTTCCAGGAACGCGGCGACGTCGGCGGGCCGTACCTCGTCGGCCAGTTCCACCAGGCTCTGCGCCAGTTCGACGAACGGACCGGCTTTCGCCACAAAATCGGTTTCACAGCGAAGCTCCAGGAGGGTGTTGCCAGATTCGGCAACGAGTCCCTGAGCCGTGGTACGTTCCGCACGCTTACCGACGTCCTTGGCCCCCTTGATACGGAGAGCCTCAACGGCGGCGTCGAAGTCGCCGTCGCTCTCCTCGAGAGCCTTCTTGACGTCCATCATTCCGGCACCGGTGATCTCACGCAGGCGCTTGACATCAGCCATCGTGTAGTTGGCCATGCTTCTCTTTCCTATTTCTCCGCAGCTTCTTCGGTCTTTTCGCCGGAAGGCTCCACGACCTTCTCAGTCTGGGTCGTCTTGTCGGCTTCCAGGAGGTCCTTCTCCCATTCGGCCAAAGGCTCACCGGAGTCCTTACCGGCGTCGGTTTCGGCGCCGGAGGAACGGGCCAGAACACCTTCCGCGATACCGTCGGCGACGATCTTGGTCAACAGCGATACCGAACGGATGGCATCGTCGTTACCCGGGATCGGGTGGTCGACCTCGTCGGGATCGCAGTTCGTGTCCAGAATGGCCACAACCGGAAGGCCGAGCTTGCGGGCCTCGCCCACGGCGATGTGCTCCTTCTTGGTGTCCACGATCCAAACCGCCTGAGGCAGCTTGTCCATGTCGCGCAGACCGCCCAAGGAACGCTCAAGCTTGTCCTTTTCGCGCATGAACTGGAGCATTTCCTTCTTCGTACGCCCCGGAGCACCGTTCGCCTCGATGATTTCGAGTTCCTTCAGACGCATCAAGCGCTTCTTGATCGTCTGGAAGTTGGTGAGCATACCGCCGAGCCACCGGTGGTTGACGTACGGCATGCCGACCCGCTGAGCCTGCTCGGTGATGGCTTCTTGAGCCTGCTTCTTGGTTCCCACGAAGAGGACTTTGCCGCCCTCGGCCACGATGTTCTTCACAAAGTCGTGAGCCTTGACCGCGTAGTCCACGGTCTGACGCAGGTCGACGACGTAAATACCATTACGTTCGGTCAGAATGAAACGCTTCATTTTCGGGTTCCAGCGCCGGGTCTGGTGCCCGAAGTGCACGCCGCTTTCAAGCAGCTGGCGCATAGTAACAACCGCCACGGTTGCTTCCTTTCGTAGTTTTCGGTTTCCTGCGACGGCTCGGTGAACCGTCGCTCCTGGCATCTGAACGCAGCCCACTGCCACTGCTTTGCGGAGGCAGACCTGTAGAGCCGACGCATACGGCCGATCGCCTCGGCCATCACAGATGCGCGAAGTCAACCCGGGCGGAATCCGCCTAGGTCGCTTCCCCCAGTGTACGTGCTGGACATCTGGCTTGACCAGCACGGTCGGACACAGTGACGCCAGACCTAACCGATTGACTGATGAAAGACCATCCCATCTGGGCGGCTCTGTACTCGTACGACTCGCTGAGATCGGCGTGTCGTATTGGGTCAAAGCCGGAATTCCGCTTTTATTTCCACTGTGCAACAGATAATCGAATCGGTTTCACATTATTGTCGTATCGTCTGATTTATTCGCCTTTCAGGCGCAACAATCCTTATCCACAGCTTTATACACAGGCCTGATAATTCCTTGGCTTTACCGATAATGTGTCCGATTCTTTCCCCATGAGACGCACGATTACGTTTTTCATCACAGTGGTTCTAGCGGGGGTCACAGCCATCGCCGCTCTCTTCGGTCAGCCTTCCCAGCATCCGGCCCGAGCCGATGGACCGATCCGCGACCATGACAGCCAGTCCGAAACGGAGCAGACCGTCACATCAGATTGGCTGGCACCGACGACCGAAGGGAATGCGATCACTCGCGATTTCCATCCCCCTCCCCAGCCCTGGCAGCCGGGACATCGAGGCATCGACCTCGCCGTCAGTGCGGGTGCTGTCGTGCGAGCCTCCGGCGACGGAGTGGTGTCGTATTCCGGTCGGGTGGCCGACCGAGGGGTGGTGTCTATTATCCACGACAACGGTTTGCGCACCACCTATGAACCGGTGAACCCGGTGGTGGACGACGGCGAGCGCGTATCGGCGGGCGACGAAGTAGGCCGGGTCACCCCGGGGCACGGTGGTCCCGGTTCCGCGGTGGTGCTGCATTTTGGGGTGCGGTCTGACGAGGAGTATCTCGATCCTCTTGCTTTGTGGGGTCAAGGCTCGGTGCGTCTACTCCCTACCAGGACGGAGGTGGCGGAGTCATGACCAACATGTCGGCGCGGAGTCTGGGGCGTATCGGTGAGCAATTGGCGGTGACGCATTTGCGTCGGGACGGTTTTCATATCGCGGCACGAAATTGGCGGCATGGGACATCGGAGGTGGACGTTATCGCACGTGATCGCACGACTTTGGTGGGTTGTGAGGTGAAAACCCGATCGGAGACGAGCCGATGTCACCCGTTCGACGAACTCACGTCCGCGCAGTTGGAACGGGTGCGTCGTGCGGTGCGTTCCTGGGCAAGGGAACGCGATCTGCCGTATCAAAGGATTCGGATCGATGTGGTTGGGGTGGTCGTTATGCGCAACAACCGTTGCGAGGTCGAACATGTGCATGGGGTGCATCATGGGTTACGGGAAAGTCATGACGGTATGTCTTCTGGGAGCGGAGGGCACTCTGGTCACCGTCGAAACCTCAGTGGTCAAAGCGGCCGCAAATGGGGATTCGGCACGTTTTCTCATGTCGGGGCTGCCCGACAGCGTTGTTTCTCAAAGTCAGACACGGATTCGTTCTGCCATCGCCAACTCGTCTCTGCACCTTCCCGAACAGGTCACCTCGGTCAATTTCGCTCCGGCGTCCGTTCCCACCCGTGGTTCGGCGGTGGATTTGGCCGTGGCGGTGAGCATTCTGACCGCCTCCGACGTCATTCCAGACGGTCCGTTGACCGATTCCGTTCTGCTGGCCGAGTTGGGACTGGACGGCAGCCTGCGGGGCGTTCCGGGGGTGCTTCCGGCACTCTCCGCCGCGCGGGATTCCGGTGTCCGCACCGCGATCGTGTCTCCCGCCAATGCGGCTGAGGCGGCATTGATCGACGGTTTGCGTATCGTCGCGCCGGACACGTTGACCGAGCTCGTTTCATGGCTGCACGGGAAATGCGACCTCCCTCCGCCGTCCCCGGCGGAGGAGGACCGCCGTGATCAGGGCCCTGACCTGTCGGATCTGAGGGGGCAACAACGTGAACGAACGGCCCTGGAACTGGCGGCGGCCGGGGGACATAATCTGTTTCTCATCGGGCCTCCCGGTTCGGGAAAGACGATGTTGGCGGAGCGGTTGCCGGCATTGCTGCCGCCTTTGAGTCGTAGCGAGGCGGTGGAGGTAACGTCCCTGCATTCCTTGCGCGAGGCTCATGACGGCTCCCGCGTGCGGTTGATTCAGCGCCCTCCGTTTCAAGCACCGCATCATTCCAGTACCATGCAGTCGCTTTTGGGCGGCGGCCACCGTGAGATCGGGCCGGGGGCGCTGTCTTTGGCGCACCGTGGGGTGCTGTTTCTCGATGAGGCGCCCGAATGGAAGAGAGAGGTTCTGGACGGCCTGCGTGAACCGTTGGAGAGCGGGGAGGTCGTACTCCATCGAGCACACAATATCGTGCGGTTTCCCGCACGGGCTCTCCTGGTGTTGGCGGCCAATCCGTGTCCCTGCGCGGCGGCACGACCGATGGATTGCACCTGTGCTCCTGGTAAACGCCGACGTTACCTCGCTAAACTGTCGCGGCCGTTGTTGGATCGCATTGATCTTCACTTGGAGGTGCGTCCACCTTCACCAGCGGCCCTTCTGGATGAGCAGCCCACAGCGGAGGCGACCGCCGTGGCGGCTCGCCGGGTGGCCGAGGCACGCGAAGCGGCACGGCACCGATGGTCCACAGCGGGTGAAAGGTGGGCCTGCAACGCCGACGTTCCTCCTTCTCGGTTGCGATCTACCACCTGGCGTCTGCCCGCTTCGGTGACGCGCGAGTTGAATTCGCTCCTCCGCCACGAACGGCTCACGCCACGCGGGTACGACCGTGCCCTGAAACTGGCGTGGACCATCGGTGATTTGGCGGGCAAGGAGCGTCCGCAGGCGGATGATGTGGCCACTGCCTGTGAATATCGGGTGGGAGTGCGAGGTGGGGCTCTGTGAAATTCGATGCTGGACCGCGTGCGGCTCTTATGGTGCTGTCGTCGATCATTGAGCCCGGGGAAGCGGAACTGGATGATTTCCTCGGTGAAGTGGGGCCGGTGGCTGCGGTCGAGGCCATATGGGAGCGTGACTTGCCAGAGCGCTTGCATCACCTGACGTCGGCGGTGGTCGAGCGTATTCGTGATCCCGTCGCACATGCGGACGAATTGCGCAGTGCCGGTGATTCGTGCGGAGCGACGGTGCTGATTCCCACTGACCCACAGTGGCCACAACGGCTACACGAATTGCAGTTGTTGGCTACTGAGGATCAGCCGCATCTGCGGCCGCCACGATGCCTATGGGTGCGAGGTGCGACGAACCTGTCGGCGATCTGTGAACGCTCGATCTCTATTGTCGGTGCCCGAGCGGCCAGCGATTACGGCCGGTTTGTAAGCGATCAGCTGGCCGGAGACCTGGGTGAGGCGGGATGGACGATTGTTTCCGGCGGTGCCTACGGTATCGATCGTGCCGCCCATCTGGGGGCGGTCAGTAGGGAGGCCACCACGGTGGCGGTACTCGCCGGCGGGGTCGACCGACCGTATCCCAGTGGAAATGCACGACTCTTTGAACTGATTGAACAGCGTGGGTCTCTTGTCAGTGAATGGCCTCCTGGCTGCGAACCACGACGTTACCGGTTTCTCATTCGCAACCGAGCGATCGCCGCCCTGTCGGTCGGAACCGTAGTGGTGGAGGCGGCTCCGCGTTCCGGAGCCAAACACACGGCCCGGCTGGCAGCGGAGCTGGACCGAACATTGATGTACACGCCTGGTCCGATCACCTCGATCACGTCGGCGGGCGTGCATCAGTTGGCGCGAGAGTGCTGGGAACCTCGCTTGGTGACATCGGCCGCGGAGGTGATCGCCGATGTATCCGGGTTCATTCCCGAACCGGTGTTTCCGGGGGCCGCCGACAATCGGCCGCTCGACGGCTGGGACCACGACTGTGTACGGATCTATGAAGCCCTGTGCCCCGGTTGGGTGCGCGAAGAAACCGAACTTGCGGCCGAGGTCGGTCTTCCCGTCACTCATGCCCGCGAATGCCTCATGAATCTGGCCGCAGCGGGTTGGGTGGCGGAGGTCAACGGACGGTGGAAGCCGCTGCGAGCGGGTATTCCCCCGCAATGAGGACACACGGCTCGATCGGCGCAACACCGTTGCACGATCAAGCCGTGGTTCCCTTTAAACGGTTTCGGTCACCTTCTTGAGGCCGCGTGGGGCATCGGGATTCTCACCACGTTGCAAGGCAAGGTGCAGTGCGAGCTGCTGCAAGGGGAGAATGTCCAGGAAGGCGGCGAACCGCTCGTCTATTGCCGGGGTGGTCATTCGTGCGGTCTGTCCCGGAAGGTCCTTCGGGCCGACCACGACAATGTCGGCTCGCTGATCTTCCAAGCGCGACAACACATCGTACATGGCGTTCCCACCCGGTCCGGATCCGACTACGGCCAGAACCGGAACACCCGGGTCGGTCATCGCCAAGGGGCCGTGCAGTAGGTCGGCACCCGAGAACGCCAGAGAGGGGAGGTACGACGTTTCCATAAGCTTCAGGGCGGTTTCGCGAGCGGTGGGGTAGGCGTATCCCCGACCGGTGGTCACGAACCGCTCGGCGAAACGGTACCGGCTCGCCAGGTCGGCTGCGGTGCGATCGGCCAGTACGTCTGATGCCAGGGTCGGCAGCTGTGCCAGCAATTCAGAGTCGCTTGAGTCGAGCGCACCGGTCTCGCTTCGCATCCCTTCAAAAAGGAGGAACAGGGCCAATAGCTCGGCCGTATAGGTCTTAGTGGCAGCTACAGCTCGTTCGTGACCTGCGGATACATTGATATGGTATTCAGCGGCGGCGGCCAGTGGCGAATTGGGGTTGTTGGTGACGGCAAGTGTCATCGCCCCCGATTCCCGGGCCGCGTTGAGAACCTTCGTCAAATCCGGTGATCCACCAGACTGGCTCACCGCGACTACCAGGGAGTCCTTCCAATTCGGCTGCGAATCGTACACCGTGACGACGCTGGGGGACGCCAATCCCGCCGGAATGCCAAGGCGGATTTCTGAGAGATAGGCGCCGTACAGTGCGGCGTGGTCGGAGGTACCGCGTGCGGTAAATACAATCGACCGCGGCCGACGTTCCGCGATAGCGGCGGCGACTTCGGCGATGTCGCTCTGGCCGTTGTCAATGAGACCGGCCATCACCTGCGGCTGCTCGGCGATGTCCGCTGCCATTCCCGCGCCGGGCCTGACCTGCGTCGTGTCGTTCACTTTAGCGCTCCTTGCACATCAGCAATCCTCGAGCATCTCAGGTTCACTACCGATTCTCCAATCTTCATTCGCATTCCGTCGTGGAACCGGCGACAAACCCAGTCATCCGTGTACGTCACGTGCATTCGTTCCATCCCGCTCAGATCGGTGGAACAATCAGAATACGTTCATTGTGTGCACACTTTTGCGCGATACTTGAGGTTTTGCATTACAAACTATCATAGTTAGGATAGTTCCCTAAAACTCGTCACGTCCACTCCATCTCGAACAGATCATGGCGATTGTGGCGTGACAAAACACGCATATCGCGAGGGTTCTGCGATAACGGCGTCTCCGGGTTAACCTGGGGCCATCCGGTTTCCCTGTCACGACTCCATTCGAGCGAAATAGGGCCCGGAGACAAGGAGGCGATGTCATCCGCACCGCGACCATGACGAACGGCACTGCGGATCGAATGTCGCAATGTCGAGACGTCACACCTGGAGAGGAATCGCGGACAGATGGCCAAAGCCGCACGTAAACGCAAGGCGCGCAAGAAGAAGAACGCCAACCACGGTCGCCGCCCGAATAGCTGAGCGCCCGAACCCCGCGATATCAACGTGGGGTTCGAGTGAACTGGACGGACCGGGTACCTCAAGGCTGTTGCCCCGACACAGAGTCGGGGTTTATCCTAATCTGGATAAATACTATAAGTAAATATGACGCTCGGCTTCCATCGGCACGTCCGATTGAGGCACACCATTCGCCATCATCCTGTGCGCCGTACGATTACGTTGTTTTTGCTCCATGGTTCCGCTCATACCCGTAGAAGGCACGATCTCGGCCCGACTTCGGGCAGAGTGCAGGCCGTTTGACCGCTTCTGGTCTCACTTCTGCACACCGGTACCATGAATATCCATTGCCCAGGCAATGCAGCAGCACGTTATGGCGCCCGGACGAGGGCCACGCCCACGGAAATGACACATGACCCAGACATCGCATAATCCCGATTCGACTCGTGAACGCATACAACGAACCGCCATAGAACTGTTCAGTGACAACGGCTACGAGCGGACGTCGCTTCGGGAGATCGCCGAACAGCTCGGACTGACGAAGGCGGCTCTCTACTACCATTTTAAAACCAAAGAGGACATCGCGGCGTCCTTCTTCGACTCGTACGCCGCCGACGTGGACGCGATTTGCGAATGGGGAGAGGCTCTGCCCCGGACTCTCGATAATCGGATTGAATTGCTGCGCCGATACGCCGAAGTTGTACGGTCACACGTACCGGTCATGAAATTCATGCAGCACAACCAAGCGGCTCTGACGACTCTGGACAGAGGGTCGGTATTCCGTCAACGCCTCAATCGTCTCCGCGATCTCCTTGTGGAGGACGACGCGCCCCTCCTACATCGACTTCGCGCCTGGGACGCCCTCACCACGCTGTACTCCGCATGGGTCACCTTTCGCGGGCGACGCGAATCGGATGTGGAGCTACGAGACGCCGCATTGGCCATCTCGGAAAGCCTCATAGAAGCGAACGCCAAAAACATCGACCCAACGTCGAAGTAACGCGTCCCGGTACGGATACGGGACTCGAAAGCGAGAACCGTACCGGCGGCCGGCCGGGACGACCGAACACCTGAGGGGACGGGACGATTCCGACGACGTTCAATCGGTCGTCGGTGCGGTCCCACGCGGTGCAGCGCCTTATGTCTCGCTCTGCTCGGAGGCTCGTTCGCGCTCCTCGGTCCAGAGCGAATCACCCACCTTGTCGATGGCGGCGAGCTTCTCCTTCAGACGGTCCTTCACCTCGTCGGGAGCTTTCTCCTGGGAACAGCAACGGTGCACCAGGGTTCGTACTTCCTGTTCGATGCCGTATTCGGACAGGCAGGGAGAGCACTCTTCCAAGTGCTGACGAATGACCGTGCGACGGCTCTCAGAGCACTCGTTGTCCAGGTACAGATAGACCGCCTCAATGACATCGCCGCAGTCCTCCTGGCCGGCTTTCTTCGATTCCTCGCACATCGTTTACTTCTCCTTGGTGTCGTCTGAGCCTTTGGAGGCTCCGTATTGAGCGGCGTAGGAGCTCAATTGTTCACGTAGCTGTCGCCGACCACGGTGCAGGCGCGACATGACCGTCCCGATCGGCGTACCCATGATGTCGGCGATCTCTTTGTAGGAAAACCCCTCCACATCGGCAAGGTAGACGACGATTCGGAAGTCCTCGCCGAGTTCCTGCAGCGCATCCTTGACATCGGAGTCGGGGAGACGGTCGAGCGCCTCCACCTCGGCCGAGCGCAGTCCCTTGGACGAATGGGATTCGGCGTCCGCCAATTGCCAGTCGGCGATCTCCTCGGTCGGAGACGTCAAAGGTTGACGCTTCTTCTTCCGATAGGAGTTGATATAAGTATTGGTCAGAATCCGATACATCCACGCCTTGAGGTTGGTTCCCTCTTTGAACTGGTGAAATTTAGCGTACGCCTTGAGATAGGTTTCCTGCACCAGGTCTTCGGCGTCGGCGGGATTTCGAGTCATGCGCAGCCCCGCGCCGTACAGTTGATCCAACAACGGCATCGCTTCGCGCTCGAAACGCGCTCGCTGCTGTTCGATGGTCTCTGAAGTCGTGCTAGGCGTCACCGGCTCCTCTTTCCTCGGGGATGCCTTCGAGCCTACGACGCTATTGACTGTCACGTTGCCAAGTTTAGACTCTCCGTCCGTGGCCTCCACAGAACCGTCGTTCTGAACCGGGGCCTTCGCCTTGGCCACCGATGGGGTGTCGATCGTCATCGTCATACCTTAAACCTCCCGAAGTCGTACCCGAACAACACCGAATACGACCCGAATATTTCCCGTATGACAAGAGCCACAGGGGCGAAGTCATCGCAACTTTGACGTCGATCGATTGTGTGGCACCGCATAGCGCATCGGTCGTAACCGGCCGTGACATTCCACAGTTAGACGAAGTGTTCGGTGGAGGTTGACGGCAACGCAAAAAGCGACTAGTTTGCATGTCAACCTTGCTGGATTGATCCGACGACTCCGTGGTGGAGCCGTCCGCACAGTCGTGTCGGCATCGGCCCGGTTCGCTGCCGTACCGTTCTCCGTGGCGGTCGGAAGGCGACCGGGACGCTTTCGAGGAACGACTGTGTACGTCGCCCGCTTCAGGGCGGCAAGGGTCAGTCTCGCAAGACGGCTACAGCAAAAACACACTACCGAACGATGCGCCTCACGGTGGTGCCACGAGATCGGATGATGCGTTGACGAAGCACGCCTCCCCATCCGGCCTCGGCACCACCGGGGTGACGCATCACGGCGGTTGACACCATCACGCCACTCGGTCGCCCACGCGCGGTTCCCACGATGTCCGATATGCCGAGCACAGGCGACCATACGGCCGCCGTCCTCCGCCCCGGACGGACAATCGGTTCGACGACTACAGCCCCGGCAAGGTATCCGAATCGGATTTCTCGGCAACTTTCCGTCCGGCCACATCGGTGTCGGAACCGACGTCCACAGCGACCCGTTCCACAAGTTCGGGACCGTTATTACGCACCGCACCCACCGAACGAGAAACCGGGTACACCTCCAGACTCGCCACATCGTCCGCTGCGGGACCACGGAGGAGGTCGTCGGTGGAGGCCGAACCTTCACCCAGCCACTCCGCGATTCGGCCGGTAGGCAGCACATAAGACATTCTCGGATGGATATCCGCCATACGCGACGATCCGGCCGGACACGTAACGATCGTAAAGCTCCAGGTCACACCCGCGTCACTCCCCTTGGGCTTCCACCGTTCCCACAGCCCGGCGAGCGCGATTGGGGTATCGGGCCCGAATGTGAAGAAATACGGCTGTTTCTTGGCCCCGGGTACGGCCTGCCATTCGTACCAGCCGGATACCGGGACGACAGCTCGGCGGACCGAGAAGGGTTTGCGGTAGGCGCGTGACGTGGACACCGTCTCGATTCGGGCGTTGATCATGCGGGTCGCCATCGAGCTGTCCTTCGACCACGAGGGAATGAGACCGAAGTGCGCCATGCGGAGAATTCGGGACGTTTCCCGGTCTTCCTCGCCGTCGGCAGCGGTGTCGCGGACGATGATCGGCGCGGATTGGGTCGGAGCGACGTTGTAGCTGCCGTTCCATTCGGTATCGGTCTCGTCGGCGGCGTCGAACACTCGGGCCATGTCGGGAGCCGACATGGAATTCACATATCTTCCGCACATGGCTCATATTTTAGAAGGACAGTGTGACATCCATTGCATGTCGACGGTAAGTTCAGGGTGTCCACCGGCAGTATGGAGCCCACAGCGTCGGTGGACGCTTCTCATGAACCAGGATGTCCCGAATCCGACCGCGTGCGGCACCGCCGTTTTCCAGTAAAGTGGGTGGCATGTCGGTTACCACCAAGCCCGAACGGCGTAGCTGGAACGCACCGCACAGGTCCGGTCGTCTGCACGCCGCCGTCAGTATTCCCGGATCGAAGTCGCAAACCGCTCGGGCCTTGGTTCTCTCTGCCTTGGCCGATGCCCCGTCCACGATCGTCAATCCCCTCGAATCTCGCGACAGTCTGCTCATGGTGGAGGGTCTGCGGTCTCTCGGGGCTCAGATCGATACGGGTGATCCCACCCGCTGGCACGTACAGCCGGCCCCACAGCCGCGATTGCGGGCCGACACCTCCGCTGAGATCGACTGCGGGCTCTCGGGGACCGTCCTGCGTTTTCTCCCTCCGGTCGCGGCGCTGAGCAGTGGAGACGTTCATTTCGACGGCGACGCGTACACCTACCGGCGCCCGAACGACGGGGTCCTGCGGGGCTTGCAGCAGCTCGGCGTCACCGTTACAGGTGGAGAAAAGGGTACGTTGCCGTTCACCGTCGGCGGTATCGGGACGGTCAAGGGCGGGGAGGCCACCATCGACGCGTCGGCGTCATCACAATTCATCACCGCGCTGCTCTTGGCCGCGCCCCGTTTTGAGCAGGGCATCGATCTGCGCCATGACGGACCCGACGTTCCCAGCCGACCGTACTTGGAAATGGCCGTGGCGATGCTGCGTCAGGGTGGTGTCGAGGTGGACAATCCGGAACCGAATCGCTGGCGTGTGCGTCCCGGACCCATTCGCGGACGGGAATGGGTCATCGAGCCGGACTTGCAAAACGCCGCTCCGTTCATCTTGGCGCCCTTGGCCGTCGGCGGACAGGTCACCGTACGCGACTGGCCGATTGAGACTACACAGTCCGGCGACCACGTACGTGAGATCATCACGCGTCTCGGCGGACGTTGGGAATGGTCCAAGGGCGGTCTGACCGTGATCGCCGAACCGACCAAGCACAACATTTCCATGGATTTGTCCGACTGTTCCGAACTGGTTCCCTGCTTGGCAGCCTTGGCTGCCGTCACGAAAGGGCAGATGGAGATTCGCGGAGTCGAACACATTCGCGGCCACGAGACGGATCGTCTGTCCGCGCTCGCGCGGGAATTGACCCGTCTGGGCGCGACGGTGGACGAACATCGTGACGGCCTCACTGTTTTCCCGGGTGTTCCTACTGCCAGTATCTTCGATACCTACGATGATCATCGGATGGCTCATGCCGGGGCTCTGGCCGGTTTGGCGGTTGGCGGTGTGGAATTGAGCGATGTCGCCTGTACGTCGAAGACGTGGCCCCGGTTTCCACAGGTTTGGGAGGAATTTGTGACCAGCGAGGAGAACGATTAATCGTGGTGTACAGAGGTCGAGACTGGGATGAAGACGACGTCCGCATCCGTCCCCCGAAGAAGTCCCGACCTCGAACCAAGATTCGTCCCAAACACAAGAACGCTCGGACGGCGTTCGTGGTGGGTGTCGATCGGGGCCGGTATCGATGTCTGCTCGACGACGTCCCGATCACGGCCATGAAGGCGCGCGAGCTCGGGCGGCAGTCGGTCGTGGTCGGCGATCGGGTCGATGTGGTCGGCGATCTCAGTGGGAAGAAGGACACGTTGGCGCGGATTGTCCGGGTCAAGGATCGCCATGGGGTGTTGCGACGCAGCGCCGACGACGACAGTTCACACGAGCGGGTCGCCGTCGCCAACGTCGACCAGTTGGTGATGGTCGCGTCTGTTACCGACCCGCCGTTCAGCTCCGGTTTTGTAGATCGTTGCCTGGTGGCCGCGATGGAGGCCAGGATCTCCCCGATTCTGTGCTGCACGAAGATCGACCTCGACGACGGCCAATTCGATTCCATTCGCTCCTACTTCACCGGCACGGATTTGACCATCGTCGCGGTATCGCCTGACAGTGACCTCGCTCAGTTCAGAGAGCTGTTGGCGGATAAAGAGAACGTCTTCTTCGGGCACTCGGGTGTCGGTAAGTCCACCCTGGTGAACCGCTTGATTCCCGACGCCGATCGTACGGTCGGGGATGTTCGCGCCATCGGGAAGGGAAGTCATACCTCCACCAGTGCGGTCGCTTTCGAGCTTCCGGGCGGAGGGTGGGTGGTCGACACCCCGGGAGTCCGTTCGTTCGGCTTGGCCCACGTTACGGTAGATTCGCTGTTGGACGCCTTTCCGGAACTCGCAGAGGCTGCTCAGGAATGTCCCAAGGGTTGCACTCATACCGAGGGACGTGACGATTGTGTTCTCAACGAGATCTTCAACGACGATGATCCCCGCCGGGCTCGGTTGGAGTCCTTCCGACGCATGATCCAGTCGCTACATGACAGTCGCAGGGACTACGAGCGATAAGGCGACCACTCCCGTTCACCGCACGATTCATGCCTTCACCCACGTATAACGCTAGGAGAAACGTGACCGACTCTTCGTACAACGACGATTTGCGGCTTGCTCTTTCGATGGCCGACGCGGCCGACAGGATCGGCATGGAGCGGTTCCGCAGTAACGAACTCAAAATCGATCAAAAGCCCGATATGACGCATGTGACCGAGGCGGACTTGGCGGTAGAGCGCACCATTCGCGACACCCTGGCCGTCAAACGCCCCGATGACGGTGTGTACGGAGAGGAGTTCGGCGACGCTCCAGGGGAGTCCGGGCGCCGCTGGGTCCTCGATCCCATCGATGGAACCGCCAACTATGTACGCGGAAATCCCGTGTGGGGCAGCTTGATCGCCTTGTTCGACGGGGACGAGCCCGTCGTCGGAGTCGCCAGCGCTCCGGCCCTAGGTCGCCGTTGGTGGGCGGCACAGGGCGCGGGAGCGTGGGCTGGACCGACCGCTGGCCACGGCGGCGCGGTCGAGCGTCTGGAGGTGTCTCAGGTTAAAGAGCTATCGGATTCCTTCGTATCAATATCCTCTTTGTCCAGTTGGAAGCGATACGACAAGGTCGACGCGATCGTGGAGCTGTTGGACGACGCGTGGCGGGAGCGCGCTTATGGCGACTTCTACCACTACGCGCTTGTCGCCGAGGGCTCGGTTGACGTGGCGTGTGAACCGTCCGTAGAACTGTGGGACCTGGCTCCCATGGCCGTCATCGTCGAAGAGGCGGGAGGCCGGTTTACCGATTTGAAGGGCAACCGTGGTCCGGCCGGGGGAACCTCGCTCGCCACCAACGGCCGCCTCCATGACGACATACTGCGTCGAGTCGGACTTTAAACGTGCCGCAGGAAGGGAAGACTATCGTGGACGATTGGGCCTCGATACGGTCGGAGGGCGTCGCCTATGAAGACGAGGCGATTCTGATCCTCAACAAACCCGCCGGATGGTCGGTCATGGGTGAACGCCACGCGATCGACTTGGTGCGCCTGGCCGAACAGGCGGGAGAGACCCTGCATCCGGTACACCGTATCGACAAGGTGACGTCCGGAGCCGTTCTGTTCGCCAAGAGCATGGACGTCCACGGCGGCCTGACCCGGCAGTTCAACAAACGGACGGTCGACAAGGACTATCTCGCCATTGTGGACTCCGATGCGATTGCCGACTCGGGCCGCATTGACCTGCCGCTGTCGGTGGGACGAAAGAATCGCGTACGCATCGCCGCCGAACGGTCCGACATCGTCGCGGCCGACGGAGTCTGGTCGGTACCGTCCGGTCAGATCTTCGACCACGTCAAAACCTATCCGTCCGTCACCGAGTTCACCACCGTGGAGCGTCGGAACAACCGCGCTCTCCTGCGGCTGCGTCCGTTGACCGGACGTAGACACCAGATCCGCGTCCACCTCGCCTGGATCGGTTTCGCCATCGTCGGCGATCCGCTCTTCAAAAGGAACGCGCCCGAACGAACCGGGCTTCACTCGGCGCGATTGGCTTTCGACGCCGACTGGTTGGGACGGCGGCTGGACGTCACGGCACCACCGGGGAACGACTTCTGGGACCTTCTTCCCGGAGTCGACCCGACGGTCGTGGACCGCTGAGTCCACGGTTAAGGAAGCCCTTCAGACGCCGACGACACCGTTCTCCCATGCCCACGCGGCCACTTCGACCCGATTGCGTACCGACAGCTTGGTACGGATCGAGTCAAGGTGGGTTTTAACGGTTGACAGAGACAGGTACAGTTCGGCCGCGATCTCATTGTTCGTGCGGCCCCGAGCGACCTTCTCCATGACGTCCAGTTCGCGTTCGGTCAGTCCCGCGTCCCTCCAACGTCCGCTGCGCCGTGGTTGTGTCATGTGTTCCAGCAGTCGCACCGTTATCGACGGAGACACCAGGGATTGGCCGTCAGCGGCGGCACGTACCGCTTCCAGCAAGAGATTGGGGCCGGAATCCTTGAGCAAGAACCCCGAGGCCCCGTTACGCAGCGCCTCGTACACGTATTCGTCGGTGTCGTAGGTGGTGATCACGACGATTCCGGGGACCTTCTCCAACGCCCCGTTCGTCAACAGACGAGTCGCCGCCAATCCGTCCTGCTTGGGCATTCGAATGTCCATCAGGACGACATCGGGTTCGAGGCGACGTGCCAGCGCGACGGCTTCGACCCCGTCCGACGCCTCACCGACGACGTCCATATCGTCCTGCGAATTGATGACCATGGTGAAGCCCGCGCGCACCAAGGCCTGGTCGTCGGCGATTACGACTGAAATCGGCATTACGAATTCTTTCCATCTCTATACGAATACGTCACAAGGCCACCGTTCCTTTGTCCTCACCGGACAACGACCGGCCTTCGTTCACATCGTCGGGAAGGAAAGCGGACACCTCCCAACCCGGCGAGTCGGATCGCGGGCCCCATCGCAGGCGACCGCCATAGCTTTCCACCCGCTCGTTCAAACCAAGCAATCCCACACCGCTGGGAGCGAATCGACCGGAGGAACGCCCCGTACCGTTGTCGCGAACCGAAACCTCCACTCCCCGATCAGCTTTCGACACCGTGACACGTACGCCGGTCGCCTCGGGAGCGTGTTTGCCGATATTGGTCAGCGATTCACGTACCACCCGGAAAACGGTGGCCTCAATGTCGGGAGGCAAGGCGGGAATCTGCGGGGAAATGAAAACCGAGCTGTCCACCGTAGAGGCAGTCCACTGTTCCACCAGAGCCGATACCTGCCCTATTGTCCCGAGCGGCTCCCGACCGATTCCCTCGTCACGGCGCAGCATGGCGACCATCCGCCGCATCGATGCCAATGCCTCCGTCCCCGCTTCCTCGATCTCCCCGAAGGCACGTTCCGCTTCCTCCCGGTCATGAGCGGCAGCGAACCGAGCCGCCTGAGCACGGACGACCATACCGGTGACGTGATGTGCCACGAAATCATGAATCTCGCGCGCCATCTCGGTGCGCTCTTCCTGACGCACGTGCTCCACCGCCTGTTTCCGGGCATTGTCCAATCCACGCAGGTACATCCCCACCGAAATCGACACGGTCGTAGGAAACGCCAACAGTCCGGCGAAGACGAGATAGCCCAATAGTGGAGGATGCGCACGCAACGGAATGATCATAATGGCCAGAACCAGAGCCGCCAACACCGTCCAATCCAACGTGTCTCGGCGTTCCCGCACCAGATGAATGAGCAGCAGACCCAGCAGGAGAAGTTCACCGTACCCGATATAGTTCGCGTACGAGCCCAGCGTCACTTGGCTGAGTACGACGGTCAGTGTGATCGACGCACCCGCCACCACGGCGGTTCGGCGATACACCGAACGCCGAAAACGCGCGAAATAATAGGCACCCGGCATTGCGGGAATCAAAAGCAGCAGCGTAAAGGGAAAATGCTGCGAATACGCACTGGTTTCCAAGAAAGCCAACAAGACCGCGCCGGTGGCGACTCCGTACAGGAGCAGCTTCTCACCGAAGCGCTGAATCCGTCGGTCAGATCGCGATGTCAGCTCCACTCCCCCAGCTTAGCGACGATCCGATTCGCATCGGCCAAAAGAACGATCGCACCGCCGTAGAACCAACCAAGCTACCGAGGTCGACCATCTCGAATTCCGGTCACTCTGGGAGCCATGGACACCATTCTTTTCATAGCCTTCGTGCTATCGGCGGTCACGGCGGTGCCGTTCCTCATCGCGGGCATCGCCCTACCGCTGGCCGACGACACAGACAACGAAAGGACCCGGATCTAATGCCCAACACAGGTGAACTGCGGGGCGTCAACCTCCGCAAGGAATACGGCTCGACCGTCGCTCTCGGTGGGGTCACCATGGAGATCCCCGCCGGCCAATCCACTGCCATCATCGGCCCCAGTGGATCAGGAAAGTCCACTTTGCTACACGCATTGGCCGCTATCCTGCAGCCGGATTCGGGTGAGGTGCATCTGAACGGGGAACGTATCGACCGGTATTCCGAAGGAAAGCGTTCGGCGCTGCGCCGCACTCGATTCGGCTTTCTGTTTCAGTTCAACGGCCTGCTGCCCGAACTCACCGCCCGCGACAACGTTGCCCTGCCGCTAATGCTGAACGGCACGGCACGGCGGCGCGCCTACACCAGCGCCGACGCTTGGCTGCACCGGCTTGGCATTCACGGCTTGACCGATAATCGCCCTGGGGAAATGTCCGGCGGTCAAGCCCAACGTGTCGCGCTGGCCCGTGCACTCGTCATCGAGCCGTCGGTGGTGTTCGCCGATGAGCCCACCGGGGCACTCGACCAGGCTACGGGAACGGAAACCCTGCGCACCTTGCTGGATACCGTCAAGGATCGCGGCGCGAGTCTGGTGATGGTCACCCACGATCTCAACGTGGCCGGAGCATGCGAGCGCGTCGTCGAAATCCGCGACGGTCACATCATCTCCGATTCTCGTCCCTCCGCGACGATCATCGAGGAGGCCACGGTATGAGAGCGACGCTCGGTGTCGCCTGGACGCTGTTCCGCAGCGGTAGGAGCAACAGTCGACTGTCCTCGGTCCTGACCCTGGCCGCCATCGCCGTGGTCACTCTGGTGTTGCTGTTTACCGTCGCGGCGAACCTGGCTTTCGCGCAGCGAGCGGACGCCACCGCGTGGCGGAGTCCGGCGGAGGTTTCGTCGGACGAGGCGATCGCACACATCGCCACCGCCACCGACTTTGTGGACGCCACTCTGGTCAAACGCGTGGATGTGGCCGCCGAGGATTCGGGCTCTACTCCCCCGCCGCCGGGCCTGGATCGGTTTCCGCGGCCGGGCGAGGTGTTCGCTTCTCCTGCCGCTCAGGAGTTGTTGGAGTCTCGACCCGACGCACAGCTCGCGGACCGGTACGGGGAGATCACCGGAACGATCGCGAAGGAGGCGCTCACCGGCCCCGGAGAGGTGCTGGTGGTCATCGGGCATACCCCGGACTCGGACGTGATGACCTTGCCTCGCGACGGCGGTTCGGATGACTCCGGCCCCTACGGTTTCGCGTCGTTCTCCGACGGTTCGAAGTCGGACATCTATCTGATCTACCAGAACCTGATGGCTTTGGCCACGGTTTTCATGCTGGTTCCGTTGTTCATCTTCGGCGCGGCAGCGGCCCGATTGAACGTAGCGCGCAAGGATCACCGCTTGGCGTCCATGCGACTGATCGGTGCCACTCCCAGGCAGGTCACGGCGATCACGGTGGTGGAAACGACTCTGATCGCGTTCCTGGGAGCGGTTCTGGGCGCGGTGACGTGGGTGGCCGCCATACCGTTGGTCCGTCACATTCCCATTGACGGAACGGCGTGGTACGCGTCGGATCTGTGGTCCGGAATCGCCCCCCTTCTTCTGACGGTGACGGTCGTTCCGATATTGGTGGCCGTGTCGGCGATCGTCGGGTTGCGACGGGTCTTGGTCTCACCGTTGGGGGTCGTGCAGCGGCAGAAGGCTCCGGGGTTGCGAGCGATACGGTTGCTGGTGTTCCTCGGTCTGCTGGCCGCCTTCTTTGTAGGGATCAATCTGGTCAACCCCGAATCGATGGCGGGTACGGTGATCGTGTTCTCTTTGATGGCGGCCTTTGTGTGGGGACTGAGTTTCTTGGGCCCCTGGGTGATCCAGACCTTGGGCCGGATTGTCGGTTTCTTCGCGCGGTCACCGGCACGTCTTTTGGCCGCCCGCCGCATGGCGACCGATCCCAAGAGTGCTTGGCGAACGGTGTCGGGGGTGACGTTGATCGGTTTCATCGCCGGCTACATCGCCATGATGCCGATGATGACCGAGCCGGCGCGGGATCTCGACGAACCCCGGCTGAGCGTCACCACCTCGATGGCGGCGGCCGAGGAGGCCGCGGCGAGCCTGGAGTCGTCCGAGTCCGTTGCCGCTCGCGACATTGAGGTTATCGAGTCCGAGGACGGGGATGGTGCACGGTTGAGTGCGACGTTCGATTCCCTCCCGGTGGACGAGGCCCGTACCGTGATGGCCTCTCTCATACCCGGTTCAAGTCCGCAGACGGATTCCGACTTCCAGATCGAATCGAGCCGTTCGGGCGCGAGTATCGCCACCGGGGTCCTGGTCGTGTTGGTCGTTTCGTTTATGACGGCGATCATTTCCGCCGCCATCGCCGGCGTCGCCTCGACGTTGGAAAAGCGCGAGGTCTATCACCTGATGCACTTGGCCGGTATGCCGCGCAAGGTTCTCAATCGAGCGAGGCGGCAGGAGACGCTCATGCCTCTTACCGTCCTCGGAGGTGGCTCGATCCTCACGGGTGTCCTGATCGCGGTGCCGTTTTTGAACCTCGCTCCGGAGGGCGACTCCATGGCGTGGATCTTGGCGGTGGCCGTCGCCGTGGGGTTCATAGGGGTCATGCTGGCGAACGCGGTGGCACGCCCGGTTCTATCGCAGGCCATGTATACCGCGACGGTCCAGGGCGACTGATCCAGCCGCCCGTGTCGTCAGACCGAGGTTCAACGACACGGGCGGCTCGGTCCTAACGAGTCGAACTGTCGACGAAGGGCGGCTTCACGACTTTGACCGGGAGGCGGCGTCCACGGACGTCGACTTCCAGGTCGGCTCCCGGTTTCCAACCCGAGTCCAGGAGCGCCAAAGCGATTCCCTTCTTCAATGTCGGCGAAAACGAGCCTGAGGTGGTGCGGCCGACCTTTTCTTCACCGTCGTACACGTCCATGCCGGGGCGCAGTACGCCCTTCTTCACCGCTTCCAGCCCCCAGGAGCGACGTCGCGGGCCGTTCTCACGTTCAGCGGTCAGGACGTCCTTGCCCCAGAAGTCGGGTTTGTCCCATCCGATGGCCCATCGCATGCGTGCCTGCACGGGGGTGATGTCGGTGGTGAGGTCGTTACCGTGTAGGGGATAGCCCATTTCCAGACGCAGCGTGTCCCGTGCCCCGAGCCCACAGGGCTGGACGTCGCGGCGCATCAATTCGTCCCACAAAGGACCCGCTGCGGACGTCGGAACGAGGAGTTCAAAGCCTTTCTCACCGGTGTATCCGGTCCGGCACACCAATAGCTCCGTTCCTTCGAAGGAAGCGGTCTTGAACTCCATGAAATCGTCGTGATCGGTCGGCAGACCGAGGTCGGCGACGATTCCGGGGGCTTCGGGTCCCTGTACCGCGATAACGGCCCATTCGGTGTGTTCATCGGCGATGTCGATGTCGGCCGGAGCAGCATCACGCAGGCGACGCGCCACGTCCGCGTTGTTGGCGGCGTTGGGCATGGCCAGGATCTTCTGTTCACTGAAGCGGTAGCAGATAACGTCGTCGACGACGCCGCCTTCGACCGTGCAACAGAGGTTGTAGAGCGCGCCTCCGTCTTTGGCACGATTGAGGTCGTTGGTGAAGCAGGAGTTGACGAATTCCAACGCTCGGGGTCCGGTGATGACCAGCTTGCCGAGGTGGGAGACATCGAATGCGCCGACGTGGTGACGTACGGCATTGTGCTCCGCGATGACGCCTTCGTATTCCAGCGGCATCTCCCAGCCGGCAAAGGGCGCGAATTTGGCTCCCAGTGCCTGGTGACGTGGATACAGCGGCGACGGTCGCAGTGAACCCTCTTGAGGTGATGTGTGAGTCTCAGCCATGCCTAATACGGTACTGGGCCCGCATGGGAACATAAGATCGGGATTGAGCTTAAGTCGAGTCCCCTGGTGCGTCCGGTACACCTCAGGTAACCCCTGAGCGGCGTATTCGACGCACCGGCGACGTATCCATCACGTGACGCTTCACGTGTGACACTTTTCGAAAGGTATAACGTGACTGAACTTCGTTTCGATTCGGCGGCCGCGCAGGAAGCCGCCGTTGACGTCGTCATCATCGGTGCGTACTCGTCCGATGAGTCTGTACCCGTCATCCCCGAATCCGCTTCCGGCGTCAACGCCGCCTTCGGTGGGGAACTGTCGGCTCGCCTGGCGGAGATCGGTCATGAGGGTTCGGCCTCCACCGTCGCCAAGCTTCCCGCTCCCGACGGTCTTGCCGCCAACTCGCTGTTCGTCGTGGGCTTGGGCGCTCAGGACGACGTCGACACGGAAGTCCTACGTCGGGCCGTGGCTACCGGTGTCCGCGCGACGTTCGGGCGCGACACCGTCGCCGTCGCCGTGGAGGGGGACGACGAAGCGGTGGCCACCGGTGCCTCCCTGGGCACCTACAAGTTCGACGATTTCAAAACCGACGAGGCAGACGACGTTCCTCCCCAGTCGGTAACGGTTCTGGGCACCACCGCCGAGGTCGTCTCACGGGTAGAGGCTCTGACCGCCGGAGTATTCGCCGCCCGCGACTGGCTGAACACCCCCGCCAACTATCTGCGCCCGCCGATGTTCGCCACCGAGATCGAACGTGCGGCCGACGAACTGGGCCTTGAAGTCGAGACGCTCGATGTTGAGGCACTCAAAACCGGTGGATACGGTGGCACCTTGGCCGTCGGAGGCGGTTCCGAGGCGGGGCCGCGTCTGGTGCGTATCATGTACCGCCCGGACGGAGCCGATAAGCACATCGCCCTGGTCGGAAAGGGCATTACCTTCGACACCGGTGGCATCTCACTGAAGCCGCCACAGGGCATGTGGGACATGAAGGGCGACATGGGCGGCGCCGGTGCGGTCGTAGGCGCCATCCTCTCCATCGCTCGATTGGGCCTTCCCATCAACGTCACAGCGACGGTCGCTTTGGCCGAAAACATGCCGTCCGGTTCGGCCTACCGCCCGGGCGATGTCGTGACCGCCCGCAACGGCAAGACCATCGAAGTACTCAACACCGATGCCGAGGGACGCATGGTGCTGTCCGACGCACTGTCTCGTGCCGCCGAAGACGAACCGGACGCTCTGTACGACGTCGCCACTTTGACCGGTGGTGCCGTCATTTCACTGGGAGCGCGCACCATGGGTCTGATGGGTACCCCCGCCGAGACGGCTCGGGTACAGCGCCTCGGTGACGAGACCGGCGAACGGGGTTGGGCCATGCCGTTCCCCGAAGACGTCAAGAAAAACATGGAGTCGTCCATCGCCGACGTGTCACAGTGTGCGCAGGGAATGAAGCGCGACGGACACATGCTGCAGGGAGGTATCTTCCTCTCGCACTTCGTCCCCGAAGCCCTACCGTGGGCGCACCTCGACATCGCCGGCCCGGCGGATTCGGACTCCGCATTCGGCTACCTCGTGAAGGGCGGCACCGGTTTTCCCGTCCGAACCTTGGTAGCGGTCGTGGAAGACTGGCTCGCCGAGCAATCGTAATTCCATGGAATTGAGTCGCCGGCGTTGGGCGCGTTTGCGTTCAATCCGGCGACGCTCGTCGAAGTCGCGTTTTCTCTGCGGGTAGCCGGTCTTCTCCACTTCATACAGCGGTATATCGTGCTTCTTGGTGAGGTTGAACGCCCCCTTCATCCCACCAATATGCCGCCGTGTCCATTCCCCGTCATAGGCGATCAGCATGACCGTGGTCTCAGTGACATAGGTTTCGGGTTCGAGGTAGGCTTCGACCCCATGGCGCGACTGAATGAATTCCGCCAAGTGCTTCGCATCCGCCTCATCCGTCGCTCGACCTTGCGCGCCCGGGCTGGATTGCTTCTTCTTTTTACGACGAAACCAAGGCATGTGGTCTCCTTCCCGGCGTGGGATTTGCTCGATGCCATTCGCTCAAGAGTACACAGTTCAGCGCCCGCCTGTGTCCAGCGGCACAGCGGTAATCTTGCCGTCGGCGGGGAATCGCGCTTGAATGGGTGTTGTCCACACTCCATTAACTCTGACTCGGTGCCCACAAGGTTCGAGTCGGTGAGACGATGGACGAAGTCTATACCAACGTCACAGGGGAGATTAATGAGCAACCCGAACACAGGATACGACGTAGTAATCCTGGGTGGCGGCAGCGGCGGTTACGCCTGCGCATTCCGCGCAGCCGAACTCGGCATGTCGGTCGCCCTCATTGAAAAGGACAAAGTGGGTGGCACGTGTCTGCACCGCGGTTGCATCCCCACCAAGGCCCTGCTTCACGCCGGTGAAGTCGCCGACACCGCACGTGACGGTGCCCAGTTCGGTATCCAGACCGAGCTCAAAGGTGTCGACATGGCCGGGGTCAACAAGTACAAGGACGACATCGTCGCAGGTCTCTACAAGGGCTTGCAGGGCCTGGTCAAGGCGCACAAGGTTGAGTTCATCAACGGCTACGGCCGCCTGACCGGACGCAACACCATCGAGGTGGACGGACGCACCGTCACGGGTAAGAACATCGTTCTCGCCTCCGGCTCATACTCCAAGTCGCTCCCCAATCTCGAAGTGGACGAGGAGCGGTTCATCACCTCCGAAGCCGCTCTGAACCTCGACTACGTTCCCAACAAGGTCGTCGTCATCGGCGGCGGCGTCATCGGTGTCGAGTTCGCCAGCGCCTGGCGCTCCCTCGGTGCCGAGGTCGAGATCGTCGAGGGTCTTCCGCGCCTCGTGGCCGCCGAGGACGCCGATACATCGAAGCAATTGGAACGTTCCTTCCGTAAGCGTGGAATCAAGTTCCACACCGGCAAGTTCTTCGAGAAGGCCGAGAAAACCTCGGACGGCGTGCGCATCACGCTTCCCGGCGACAAGACCGTGGAAGGCGACATCGCTCTCGTCGCGGTCGGTCGTGGCCCGAACACCGAAGGACTCGGTTATGAGGAACAGGGCATCGCCATGGAACGCGGCTTCGTTCGCACCAACGATCACCTCCAAACCAGCGTCGACGGCATTTACGCCGCCGGTGACATCGTTCCGGGCATCCAGCTCGCCCACCGTGGTTTCGCTCAGGGCGTCTTCATCGCCGAACACATCGCCGGCCTCAACCCGGCCCCGATCGACGAGAAGGGCATCCCGCGCGTTACGTTCACCGACCCCGAGGTCGCCTCGGTCGGCTACAACGAAGACGAGGCCAAGGAGGTCTACGGCGCCGACAACATCACATCCTACAAGTACAACCTGGCCGGCAACGGCAAGTCGAACATCCTGAAGACCCAGGGGTTCATCAAGATGGTGTCGGTCAAGGACGGACCGATCGTCGGTGTTCACATGGTCGGCGGTCGCATCTCCGAGCAGATCGGTGAGGCGGAGCTGATTTACAACTGGGAAGCCTACGCCGACGACGTCGCCAAGTTGATCCACATGCACCCGACCCAGAACGAGTCGCTGGGCGAGACCGCCATGGCGCTGGCCGGCAAGCCGCTGCACGTACACGACTAATAGGTGTTCCGCATTCGCGGCACTACATATCGATCCGTGAAACGGCACCCGAACATGTGGCCCACGTGGCCGATGTTTGGGTCGCCTCACATTTGTATTGTGAATAGGTCCAGCTCAGGCCCCACATGGTGAATATTGCGCTATGGTTGTCTGCGCTGGACCTGTTGTTTGTGAACTAACCAGAACTTATACGCGAGTAACCATTCCGGTCGGTCCGCTCGATCGGCCACAAGCGCCATAACCATTAGAACAGGAAGTCTGACATGCCTACATCGGTAACGATGCCCGCTCTCGGTGAGTCGGTCACAGAGGGCACAGTTACTCAGTGGCTGAAGCAGGAGGGCGACACCGTCGAGGTGGACGAGCCGCTTCTCGAAGTTTCCACCGACAAGGTCGACACCGAGGTTCCCTCTCCCGTCGCCGGAACTCTCATTAAGATCGTGGCCGCGGAGGACGCCGAGGTCGAAGTCGGCGGTGAGCTGGCCGTCGTCGGAGAGGCCGGGGAAGCAGCCGGTTCTCCCACTCCCGCACCCGCAGAGGCTCCGGCCGAAGAAACGCCCGCGGAGAAGCCGGTCGAGGACACTCCCGCTCCCGTGGCCTCCGCTGAGGCCCCCGCCTCCGGTGGCGGCGAAGGCACCGACGTGACCCTGCCCGAGCTCGGCGAATCCGTTACCGAAGGCACCGTTACTCAGTGGTTGAAGGCCGTTGGCGACACCGTCGAAGCCGATGAACCGCTCCTGGAGGTGTCCACCGACAAGGTCGACACCGAGATTCCCTCTCCCGCTGCCGGAACCCTGCAGGACATTCGGGTTCCCGAGGACGAGACCGCCAATGTCGGTGACGTCCTGGCCGTCATCGGAACCGGTGCGGCGCCCGCGGCGGATACTCCGCAGGAAAGCCCGGCCCCACAGCCGGCCGCGCCCGCGGAACCGAAACCGGAGCCGTCCGAGAAGCCGGAACCCGCTGCGGCAGCTCCGCAACCGGCCGCTCCGGCCGCGCCCGCCACGACTCCGCCGGCGGCACCGACCAACAAACCCACCGAAGTCAGCTACGTCACTCCCTTGGTGCGTAAGTTGGCCAATGAAAACGATGTCGACCTTTCCCAGGTCACCGGCACCGGCGTGGGTGGTCGTATCCGTAAGCAGGATGTACAGGAGGTCATCGACCGCCAGAAGTCCTCCGCTCCCGCTCCCTCGGCCCAGCCGAGCGCTCCAGTGGAACCCAGCCCGTTGCGCGGACGGGTGGAGAAGATGACTCGTCTTCGTCAGGTCGCCGCCAAGGCCCTGCACGATTCCCTGCAGTCGCAGGCGCAGTTGACCACCGTGGTAGAGGTCGACCTCACCAAGGTCATGAATCTGCGGGCCGCCAAGAAGGACGAGTTCCTCGCCCGGCACGGCGTCAAACTCTCCCCGCTTCCGTTCATGGTCGTGGCCGCCATCGAAGCGCTGCAGCAGTACCCGATCGTCAACGCCTCCATGAACATGGAAGAAAAGACGATCACCTACCCGGAGGCGGAGAACGTAGGCGTCGCGGTCGACACCGAGAAGGGCCTCATCGTTCCCGTCATCAAGAACGCCGGGGATCTCAACATTCCCGGAATCGCGCGCCACACCGCCGAACTGGCCGAAAAGGCCCGTTCGGGTGGTCTGACTCCGGACGACCTGTCCGGTGGCACCTTCACCGTGACCAACACCGGAAGCCGCGGAGCCCTGTTCGACACTCCGATCGTCAACGCTCCGCAGTCGGCCATCCTGGGAACCGGAGCACTCGTGAAGCGACCGGTCATTGTGGATGATCCGGAGTTGGGCGAGGTGGTAGCTCCGCGTCAGATGATGTACTTGGCCTTGTCGTACGACCACCGTCTGATTGACGGTGCCGACGCGGCACGGTTCCTCCAGTCGGTCAAGGGACGTCTGGAAGAAGGAAACTTCGAAGGAGCGCTGGGCCTGTAAGGTCCGACGCTCGTGTGAGATTCGATCACTCCACTGGGGTGGGCTTCGTCCCACCCCAGTGGAGTTTCCGCTTAGTGTGAGCCGGAACCGAATTCACCCGGTCGTGCGGCGACCGTAACGGCACGATCCATACGACTGTGGGCGGCTTTCCTCGACCGCCGATTCCGTCTTTCGGCACGGTGACAGTACTCTGTTGAAGAACCGTCACATGTGAGAGGAATGATCGTGGAACCTCCGACTCCCGGGTACCCCACCCCACCCCACCGTAATTCACCACCGACCGACCATAGGGCCTGGTGGAACGGACCCGAATCCAGTGCCTCTCCACTCTGGATTCCCGGCAGCATCGCCCTGCAGGCCGTACTGGCCGCCTTCATTGCCTTTCCCGGTGTGGACATCGGCATAGGGCTCGCGCTCATTGGAATCCTGTCCATCGCCATCCCGACGTTCGTCGCCCGGCATCGCCTGACGTCCTTCGGCTGGACGGCAGCCGCCCTATCCGCCGCGCTCTGGGCCATGGTCGCCGTGCGGGATGCCAACTGGTTGGCGGTTTTGTGCGCGCTGACGGCGATTGCCTTGACCCCGATCGCCCTGTCGCAACCGCGGCGTTTTACCGGATTTTTTCGCAGCGTATTCGAAACACTGTCCGGATGCGTCGATGCGGCGAACTGGACGACCGGCTCCTTCCGGTCACGAATTCCCACCGGTTCGACTGGTCGTGTCGGTATCACCGTCCTGATCACCATGGGTCTACTGGTAGTGTTCACCACCTTGTTCGCCTATGCCGATCCGGATTTCGCCGCCCTGATCCTCTCGTTGATTCCACAGTGGGACATCGCTTCCTTCACGTGGAGTGTCATCGTGGCAGGACTGGTCGCCGGCTCCGCCACCCTGTGGGCCTACATGGCGGCCTCTCGGTCGATCCAGGTCGACCGAGATTCGCAACCCCGTCAACCGGTCAGCCTGTTCGAGTTCGCTCTTCCACTGGCGGCGCTGAACATTCTGTTCTTCGTTTTTGTGGGGGTGCAGGCCGGTCGGCTGTTCGGCGGTTCGGACCGTATCGGTTCGGTCGAGGAACTCACCGTGGCCAGCTACGCCCGGACCGGTTTCGCCGAACTCGGTTTCGCCTCCGCTCTCACCCTCGCCGTCATCGTCGTCGCAGCGTGGAAGGCCCCCACCGCCTCCCAAAAGGAACGCCTTGCCACCCGCGTCCTCCTCGGTGGAATCTGCGTCTTGACGCTCCTCGTGGTCGCTTCCGCGATTCAACGCATGACGCTGTACTTCGACGCCTTCGGTCTGACTCGCCTGCGCCTGACGGCCTTCGCAGGCGAACTCTGGATCGGCGGCATGTTCGTTCTACTACTCGCCTGCCTGTGGCGTCTGCGCGCAAACTGGCTGCACCGTGGCGTCGTCTTGTTCAGCGCCGCGATTCTACTCGGACTGGCGCTGATCAACCCGGACCGATTCATTGCGCAGTACAATATCGACCATCAGACGGCCGGCGACGGCGTCGACGCCGCTTACCTGTCCGGGCTGTCGCACGATGCGATTCCCGCGATCATGGATATCGAGGACGAGGAACTACGCGAATGCGTAATCAGCATGTCCGATTGGGAGGACAACCGCCCGTTCACCGCCGGCAATCTGGGTTATTGGCTGGGCCGCAATGCCACTGGGGACGGTTCGCCCACCTCGTCTACCTGTCCGAGGAGTAGTAGCCCAGACGACCAGGCAGTCTCACCTCCGGTTCCAACGGACCGGCCGACGTCACAAGACGACCGCTTCTTCATTCACAACTGCCCCGATCTTCCGCTACGCTCCGCTGAAACATATTTCGGACGCGACTCGGCGAAAGGTTACGATACGTTTATCTATGACTATGGCAACTCACATGCCATGAGTTCGGATCTTTCGCAAGAGCCCTATTTGCACTGCGCGTATACCACCTCCAACGACGGAACCGTCACCGTTAGCCTGAAACAATGGCCGTCTGCCGACGAGGCGTTGCAGGAGTTCAGCTCGATCGAGCTGAACGAGGCGGAATCGAATGAGGCTCAAGCCGAAACGTGGCCGGAGGCTCCGGTAACCGGTCTCGCCCAAGACGAAGGCGACCCCACCGTTACCGCCAAAGCGATCGATGATGATCATATGACCGTTGAGGTAGGCATTAGCGGACACGATGCGGCGGACGAAGACGACGTTCGCCAAGCCGCCCTGTCGGTTGCCCGCGACACACTGACGGATTACATGGACTAGACTTTTAAGAATTCATGTAACACGATTTGACTGAGGTGTGCAGTGCGGTCCGACGTACTCATTGTGGGAGCCGGTCTGGCAGGACTGGTCTGCGCCACCGAGCTGCTCGAACGCGGCAAACACGTCACGATAGTGGAACAAGAGGGCGAACAGTCCCTAGGCGGCCAGGCGTTCTGGTCCTTCGGGGGGTTGTTTCTGGTGGACTCCCCCGAACAGCGCCGCATGGGCATTCGCGACTCCTTCGACCTTGCCTGGCAGGATTGGTGCGGCTCCGCCGGTTTCGATCGCGACGAGGATCTGTGGCCGCAGCGTTGGGCGCGAGCGTACGTCGAGTTCGCGGCCGAGGAAAAGCGGGATTGGCTGCGACGTCGAGGGTTTCGCTTCTTTCCCGTCGTGGGATGGGCCGAGCGTGGCGGGTATACCGCTGAAAGCCATGGAAACTCGGTTCCTCGGTTTCACATCACCTGGGGAACCGGACCGGCCGTGGTGGAACCCTTCGCTCGATCAGTGCGACGCGCGGTAGAAGACGGTCGCGCCGCCCTTGCCTTCCGTCACCGAGTGGATCGGCTCCTCACCGAGGTCGACGAGTCCGGTAATACCGTCATCGGCGGCGTCGAAGGGACGGTTCTCGCTCCCGACCGTGCCCCGCGCGGAGTCAGCACCAATCGCGAAGAAGTCGAACGCTTCCACTTCCAGGCCGACGCCGTAGTCGTGGCCGGCGGCGGCATCGGCGGCGATATCGACCTGGTGCGGAAACACTGGCCCCGACGAATGGGCGCACCGCCTCGGCGCATGATACAAGGCGTCCCCAGCCACGTCGACGGTCGGATGCTGCAGATATCGGACGACGCCGGTGCGGAGTTGATCAATACCGACCGTATGTGGCACTACACCGAAGGCGTGGAAAACTGGGACCCGATCTGGCCGCACCACGGTATCCGTATTCTTCCCGGACCGTCCTCGCTATGGCTGGACGCCACCGGTCAACGTCTCCCCATACCGCTGTTTCCCGGATTCGACTCGCTCGGGACCTTGGAGTACATCATGTCCACCGGACACGATTACACCTGGTTCATCTTGACCCAGAAGATCATCGAGAAGGAGTTCGCGTTGTCGGGCTCGGAGCAGAATCCGGATCTGACGGGCAAAAGCGTCGTGAAGGTACTCCAGCGGGCGTTGCCGGGTGCGCCCGAACCCGTCGAGGCCTTCAAAGAGGAGGGCGCGGACTTCGTCGTCGCGGATGATCTCGACGAACTGGTGGCGGGCATGAACACCGTCGCCGACGGACCGAAGCTGGACGTCGAAGCGGTTCGAACGGTCATCGAGCGACGCGATCGGGAGCTTCGCAACGACTTCACCAAGGACGCCCAGATCGCGGCGCTGCGAGTGGCACGCAACTATCGTGGTGATCGTCGGATTCGCGTGGCCAAACCGCATCGGATTCTGGATCGGAAGGCCGGTCCGCTTATTGCGGTTCGGCTTAATATTCTCACCCGGAAAACCTTGGGTGGTTTGCACACCGACCTGCAGGGACGCGTTTTCGCCTCTAACGGCGAAGGGAGGACTCTGCAGGGACTGTACGCCGCCGGAGAGGCCTCGGGATTCGGCGGCGGCGGCATGCACGGCTATCGGTCGCTGGAGGGGACGTTCCTGGGAGGCTGCCTTTTTTCAGGACGTCAAGCCGCCCTGGGAGTCGATGCGGACCTGGAGTTAAAGAAAAGCCTTACCCTCGCCCCGATAGGTCGGTGCTTCGTCGACGATGTCCTTCCCGTCGAAGAGGTAGAAGGTGTTGAGACGCTCGGCGAGTTCTCCGGCTTTCGCATGGCGCATCCACACACGTTGCCCCAGCGACACGTCGTCGGCGGCCGCCCCTGTCAAGGGCGTCTGTACTTCTCCGGCTCCCTCCGCCGTCGTGTAGCGCATCCGCGCAGGGTGGGCCACCGTCGGTAGGCGATCCTTGCCGGGAGCTCCGGAGGCGATCCAACCGCCTCCTAGCGCCGTCACCGCTCCCGGTTTCGGCCGCCGCACCACGTCCAAAGCGAAATGAACCGCATTGCAGGGACGAATGGAGCGATAGCCGTCGAACAGCCCCGGGCCGTACAGGCCGGACCCCGCCGCTACCTCGGTTACCGCCGGTCCCGAGGCGGTGAACTCCAGGGACCCCGTTCCGCCTCCGTTCACGAATTCCAGATCGGTAAAAGAGCTCAGGCGTTCGACGATATCGGCACGACGGCGTAGTACATCGTGTCCGGACCAGCGCTTCAGCGCTCGGACGGCCGTATTCTTCAGTTTTTGACCCGGTACTCGGTCACCGACTCCGGCGATCTGTGCCTCATAGGCGAGAACCCCCACCAGTTTCGTCCCCGAACGTTTGTCGATATGTTTCGCCAACTCCTCGGCCTCTGCCGCGCTGTGAATCGGTGACCGCAGTGATCCGACCCGGATTCGACCGCCCCACAAGCGCAACGACATGTCTACGTCGAGGCACAAACGAAGTGGGCGCGAGGACGACGGCGCCACGTATCGCTCCAGGTACTCCAGATGCTCGATCGAATCGACGGTAACGGTAATGCGGGCGGTCGCCCGGTCGTCACGGGCCAAGCGCTGCAGTGCTTCTGTGTCGGTGGTGGGGTAAGCGACGAGAATATCGTCGAACTCCTCGGAGAGCCACAGGGCTTCGGGGAGGGTGAACGCCATGATCCCCTCGTAACCGGGGCGGCGCAGCACTCGTCGCAACAGAGTTCGATTGCGCAGCGATTTGGACGCGACACGGATCGGTTTACCGAGCGCGTGACGGCGCATGATGGCCGTATTGGTGTCAAAGGCACCGAGGTCTGCCACCGCGAACGGTGCGGACAGGCCTGCGGTGGAGCTGTCGAGGACCTCAAAGTCTGACATGACGGATTCCTTTTCCATTGCCGGTCAACTGGTCACGCATACCGAACAGCGAGCGGATCCGGGGCGCGTTCACCTCTACCCGCTGCATCAACTATAGTTCTACTCACATTAACCATACGAAGAGATGTTCCCATCCATCATATTGCCGTATCAACGCAGCGACACGGCCGGACGATGGCCCGAAATCTCTACGATGGCGACCGACTGAATCGGACGGACACCGGCGCATCAGAAAGTAGCATCATGGCACGCTGGAGCAATTGGTCGGCCACGGTCGACGCATCCGGGATCGAGATGATTCGCCCCGTGGATCGCGAAGAGCTCATGACCTCGGCGGCCCACCTCTTCCATCAAGGAAGGCGAGTTCGCCCGCTGGGGAACGGCCATTCCTTCAGCGCGGTCGGCGAACCTAACGACACGGCGGTCGACCTCTCCCTACTCGACTCGGTCGTGTCGGTGGACCGACGTCGCTCTCAAGTCACCGTCGAAGCGGGCATGAGCCTGCGACGCTTGAATACCGTGCTTGACGCCCACGGCCTCGCCTTGGAAAACATGGGCGACATCGATCGCCAGACCGTGTCCGGCGCACTGTCGACCGGAACGCATGGGACGGGAGCGTCCTTCGGTGGCCTGGCCACACAGGTACGTGGTGTGGAACTGCTGACTCCCGACGGAGACGTCGTTGCGGTGAACGAATCGAACGACGATTTCCAAGGAATGGTGATCGCTCTGGGAGCCTTGGGCATCGTCGTCTCCGTCACCCTACAATGCGTACCGGCGTTTCGGCTCGAAGCGCGAGAAGCCCCCATGCGGGTGGACGAACTCCTTCCCCGGCTCGACGAATTCGCCGACGGGACCGATCATTTCGAGTTCTACTGGTTTCCCAATACTCACACCACGCTCACCAAGCGCAACCGCCGCCTGCCTCGCGAGGAGTTCGCGTCCCCTCCGGGACGATTGAGCTACTGGTGGAACGAATCCTTCACCGAAAACATCCTGTTCCACGCCACCAACCGAATCGGGTCGCTCGTCTCCCCCGGCATTCCCCGCCTCAACCGCGCTGCGGCACGTTTCGTCAGCGCTCGTCATTACACCGACACCTCGCACCGCGTCTTCACCTCTCCCCGCACTGTCGTCTTCCGTGAAATGGAGTACGCCCTGCCCCGCCACTGCGTTCACGACGCCCTCCGCGAACTGATGCGCTACATGGATCGAAGCCGAACGCAGGTGTCGTTTCCGGTGGAAGTACGTTTCGCGCGCGCCGACGACCTCTGGCTGTCGACCGCTCACCAGCGCGACACCGCCTATATCGCGGTCCACCAGTATCATCGCAATCCCCATCGGAAGTTCTTTGCCGCCGCGGAACGGATCTTCGGCGCTTTCGAGGGCCGCCCGCACTGGGGAAAACTGCACGGCCTCGATGCGACTCGTTTGGCTGAGCTGTACCCACGCTTCACGGACTTCCGGGAACTGCGGGATCGTTACGACCCACAGCGCCGGTTGACCAACCGATACCTCAATCGAGTGCTGGGAGACTAGCCTCCACTCCGGTGCCTTACTATGTGTAATTGAATGACTCTCATTTGATGTAATCATGGCATGCGTACCATTTTTAAACTTTTCACGACGGCCGGTGCGGCCGCGCTGACGCTGGGACTTCCCGCCTCTGCCGCTGGAGCGGCCGAATCCACCGGTGCTGAGGGACCGGAAGAATTCGTTGAGGCCCTACCCGACGGGCAGCACGTCACTGTCAATCTCAAAGATCACCCCGAGCTACCACTGGGGCTCGACGAGGACGGTCTGGCGCTGACCTCCGAAGGTGACCACTGGATCATTCGCGACGTCACCGTCGCCCCGGACGACGACTACGACCTCCAGGTCTCCCAGGTCATTCACTCCGAAACCGGCCGTTGCCTCAGCGCGGCGGAAAGCGATGTCGACGCCGTTTCGCGACCGGTACTGGTCGACTGCCCGGAGGCCACCGCATGGAATGTACAGGTGGACTGGAATAAGACCCCCTATGACTTCGCCTTTTTCGCTCCCGACGGGCGCACCCTGCAAACCGAGGGGCACAGGGCCGAGCCGAACGAACCCGTCATTCTGCGAGCGCCGGGCGAATGCACCAAAGGCACGTGCCATTTTGAGGAATGGCACGTGACATTCGCCGATGAAGGACCCGGTGCTCCGGTCGATCATGAATCGCCGGAGTCGTCCGCCCAGTCCAAGGACGAAGGCGAACCCACGCTGGCCACAACGGGTCTTGACATGACGGTACTCGCTGCCGCGACCGCGTTCGCCCTTCTGCTCGCCGCAGGGGCCGTCGTCTTCCTTCGATTCCAGCGCACCAAAAACAATTGGTGACGCGTCACACGTATCAGATAATGAGATGCGCTTGGTGGGCGTCACAGTGAGTGTCATAATTCTCGCATGACTCAACAATGGCACGTCATGATTATGTGCGCCGAGCGCGTGTACGGCTGTTAGACCCAGCGTCTCACCCGACACGCGCTAGACCTTCCGCATCCTGCGGGAGGTCTTTTTGTTTGGGTAATAAAAACCGTCCTGTCGGCGGGAGCCCGTGGTACAGGCAGGAAATATCGCACAGTTCGAGGCGGGAGTAAACCGTGAGATATTCGCACGATACGAACGATACAGACCCCACAGAGTCTCCATCGACACCGACTGATTTCCATATCTTTGACACGACGCTACGCGATGGCGCCCAAATGGAAGGGCTCCGTTACTCCGTCGCGGACAAGATGTCCGTTGCCCGCCTCATCGACGAGTTGGGAGTCGACTACATCGAAGGCGGCTGGCCCGGGGCCCTGCCGTCGGATACCGAGTTCTTCGAGCGCGCGTCTGAGGAAATCAACTTCAAACACGCCAAGCTGGTCGCCTTCGGTATGACCCGTCGTGCCGGCATCGCGGCCGCCGACGACGAGGGATTGGGCGCGCTCATCGATTCACGTGCTCCCACTCTGTGTCTGGTCGCCAAGTCCGATATTCGCCACGTCCGTCACGCACTGAAGGCCTCTCCGGCCGAGAATCTGGAAATGATCCGTGATTCCATTTCCTACGGGCGCGAATACGATCGGGAGGTGTTCATCGATTGTGAGCACTTCTTCGACGGCTTTCGGCATTCTCCGGACTATGCCACCACGGTCGTCAAGTCGTCCTTTGACGCCGGCGCCGACGTCGTGGTTCTGTGCGACACCAACGGTGGCTCGATTCCCTCCGATATCGCGCGGATCATCGGCGACCTCCGCTCCCGCCTCGCCGACACCATGCGCCCCGAGGATATCCGCCTTGGCATCCATGCCCAGAACGACACCGGCTGTGCGGTGGCGAATACTTTGACGGCCGTGGAATCGGGGGTCATGCACGTTCAGGGGACGGCCAACGGTTACGGCGAGCGACCGGGAAACGCCGATATCTTCAGCGTTATCGGGGGTTTGCAGACCAAGATGGGGATGCGGGTCCTACCTCCCGGGGGCCTGGAGAAGATGACTCATACCTCGCACTCCATTGCCGCCATTGCGAACATGCCACCCAATGAACACGCGCCGTACGTGGGGCACGCCGCGTTCGCGCATAAAGCCGGACTGCACGCCTCCGCCATCAAAACCGATCCGGGTCTGTACAACCATATCGACCCGCAGGTGGTGGGCAATGACATGCGTATTTTGGTCACCGAGATGGCGGGGCGCGCTTCGATCGAACTGAAGAGCCGGGATTTGGGGATCGAGTTGCGTGGACAGAAGGACGTTTTGGATCGCGTCACCAAGCGGGTCAAGGATCTGGAGGCTCAAGGCTGGTCGTTCGAGGCCGCCGACGCTTCCTTTGAACTGCTCTTGGACGATGAGCTGCCGCAGGCGAATCGGGTCGTTCGCCCGTTCACGGTGGCCTCGTATCGGGTGATCATCGATCATACTCGGGACGGTTCGGTGGTGTGTGAGGCGACGGTTCGCTTGGAGGTTGACGGGGAACAAACGATCACCACGGCCCAGGCCCGCGGACCGGTCAACGCATTGGACGCGGCGTTGCGACAGGCCTTGGCGGAACGGTTCCCGGGGCTGTCGGAAATCAATCTCTCCGATTACAAGGTCCGTATCCTGGCGGGAACCAGTGGTACTGAAGCCATCACTCGGGTATTGACGACTTTGAGCGACGGCGATGACGAATGGACGACCGTTGGAGTGGACGACAACATCGTGGAGGCGTCGTGGCGCGCCCTCATCGATGCGTTGACCTACCGCCTGCGATGACGTCGTTGCCCGTCTCCGGCTGGGAAACGTATACGCGCCGGTGGCGTGGTTTCACTCCACCGTACAATGGAATCGGATAACCCTGTGGGGCCGAGAACGGAATAGTCTCGGCCCCACAGCTCTGATTCTAATCGAAGAGTGCGTATCCGCGTTGCGACATGTTTCCGTCCCCGAAGGTCAGAAATCCCCCGGCCGCGGAGAAGTTCGTTCCGTCGGGGTGGGTCTTGAGCGACCAGACTCCGACCACGGAGTCTCCCTGCGGATCCCAGGGTAGGAGGTTACCGTACTGATCGGTGGCCAAGAGTTTTCCACGGTCGGCTTTTTCACCGTCGACGCATTCACCTTGGGGGCCCGAACGGTTGGTGGTGCAGACGTTGTCGAAGTGTCCGCCGGCTATGAGATGGTCGCCGTGCTTGGTGACCGCCTGCACGCCGCCGTCGACTCCGATGTTCCACAGCGTACGCCCGAAGGTGTCGTAGGCACGCAGTTCGCCGCCACGTCCGTCGAGGCCGGCGTAAATGGTGTCGCCTTCCACGATGAATTGGCGGATCAATACATTGGTCTTGGCGCGGAACCCGTTGTCCAGGTCCCCGGTGAACGGATCGACCGCGGCGAAGTTTCGGTAGCTCTCACGCTCTTCCACCGCTTTGAACGCTCCGGCAATGTACAGACGTTCGTGGTCGACACTCATGTCTCGCACCGACCCGTCGTTGACTTCAGGGCGGAAAGACTTGACGATCGACGCGTCCGAGGCTCGTACTGCCGCCAGCGCGGGCTGCTCGTAGTCCCCGACGTAGGAAAAGCGCCCACCGAGGTACACCCGATCACGATTGGTCGCCACCGAGAACACTCGCGCCGACGGCCGGGGAGCCCATTCGGTGTCGACTTCACCGGTGGACAGGGAGAAACGTGCCACCTTGGGCAGATAATTGTCGTTCACACGCCGAAAGTCACCGGCAATGTACAGCCAATCACCGTTGATTTCCAGGTCACGGACCATGCCGTCCAAGTGCGGAGAAAAGGACAGCAGCTCACCGTCGCGAGTGTCGACGGCGGCGATGTGATGTCTCTGGTGATAATCGCCCGCCGTATCTTGAGCGTAGGTGAACGGACCTCCCACATAGCTGACGTCTCCGTGATAGACGACCTGACGTACATCGTCGTTGAAGGAAACGGTCGGACGCGGAAGATCGTATTCCGAGCCTTGGGCGGGAGCAGAGGCGAAAACAACGGCCACGCTGAGTACTATCAATGAAATCAATCGACGCATGTTCAACAGTCTGCGGTCACAGTGGAGCGCCGACGGGCCATCCCGTCGGCGCGTCGCCACTGCGTGTCACATTGAAACCGTCACACCTGACCGAACGGTCACACGCTGACTTTAAACTCCGGTCTGTGGCTCGTCCGGGGAGGTCAACAGAGTTTGGATGTACATGTCCTCGCCGAGCTTTTCGATCAATTCAAGTTGCGTGTCAATATGTTCGATATGCTCTTCTTCGTCTTTCAGAATCGTGACGAAGATTTCCCGGGACGTATAGTCGCGAGCCGATTCCATGTATTCGACTCCACGGCGCAGCCGATCAATGGCTTCGACTTCCAATTCACGATCCGACTGGTACATTTCGGTCACGCTTTGACCAATGCGCAACGGAAAAAGCCGCTGAAAGTTCGGCAAACCGTCCAGCCATAGAATCCGATCCGCCAGCATTTCGGCATGATTCATTTCCTCCATGGACTCGTCCCGACTGGCTTTGGCTAGTTTGGTCCATCCATGGTGGGCCTGCATTTTCGAATGCAGGAAATACTGATTGATGGCAGTCAATTCTGCCGTGAGCTGCTCATTGAGGAATTCGATGACGCGCTCGTCTCCGTACATGGCGTATTCTCCTGACTACTAGACGAGTGTGGTTACCGTCCAGGCTAGTGCCTAGGACGTAACGCTCACGAGTCAGGAACACCTAAATAAGTTCAGCCTTGCCTTAACATCCCTCGAACAGGCGGCAGCGAGACGGCCGTTCACACCGGGGCGACGGTACTCGAACTCAACCGGTCGGACTCCGCGAAGTGGTTCTCAATCATTCGGCGCAGCCGACCGTGGCAGTTTCCACATCCGGTTCCGGCCCCACAGGCATCGCCGACGTCTTCCACGGTCTCGGCACCTTCAGCGGCGCACTCGCGCACGGTTCGTTCTGACACTCCCATGCAGATACAGGCGAACATTGACACTCCGGGCGGATTGGTTAACTCGGTACCCAGCCATAAGCCGGATTTACTTAGGTATACCTAACCTTATCCACGCGGGGCGCTCGTGTAAACCCCCGGGTGACGAAATCCTACTTTCAGCCACCCAGGGAGACACCATCGATCGACCGGGTCAACCGACCAACCCATTCACCGCACCAGTTCGCTGAGAGTCTTGAGGGCGTATTCCACCTCGGCGTCGTCGATATCGCGGTGCGTCACGATTCGTCCTTTTCGTTCCCCCATCACCGCAAAGCGCACTCCCTGTTCGGCGGCCTCCGCCGCGATGCGTTTTATCTCCCCATGGTGGATCATGACGATGTTGGTCTCCACTTCCGCGGGTTCACACAGTCCGTACACCGACAATTCGTCCGCCAGATACCGGGCACGCGCGTGGTCGTCCTCGAGGTCGGCGAGATTGTTCTCCACCGCGAAACGTCCTGCCGCCGCCAGGATGCCCACCTGACGCATTCCGCCACCCATGCGCTTACGGATTCGGCGTGCCTGCGACTCCTGCTCCGACGAGCACAGCAGAAGGGAGCCGACCGGAGCACCGAGGCCCTTCGACAGACACACCGACAGCGTGTCAAAGGGGGCGGCGATCTCCTTCGCGCTCAGTCCGGTGGCGACCATGGCATTCCATATTCGCGCACCGTCACAGTGCAGGGTGATTCCATGATCGTGGGCGAGTTCGCCCAGTCGGGTGAGCTCCGGTTGGATCTGCACCGCTCCCCCGGCCAGATTGTGAGTGTTCTCCACCGCTATCAGCGCCGTCGGTGTGGCGAACGTTCCGGTCGGATTGATCATGTCCGCCACCGTGTCGGCGGCGATCCGACCCCCCGCTCCCATCCACGTGCGGCTCGAGACCCCGCCCAGGGCCGCAAGCGCGCCGACCTCGAAATTGAGGACGTGGGCGTCCACATCGGCCAGAATCTCCTCGCCGGGACGTGCATTCAGTTGCAGCGCGATCTGGTTGGCCATGGTCCCGCTCGGCGCGAACACGGCGGAGGGGAAACCGAACATATCGGCGACGTATTGTTCGAGCGCATTGACGGTGGGATCGTCTCCGAACACGTCGTCACCGACTTCAGCCTCGGCCATCGCTTGGCGCATGGCGGTGCTGGGCCGGGTGACGGTGTCGGATCTGAAATCTACGTGCATTCTTTGAGACTAGCGCGTCATCGCTCATATTCAAGCGGGCCGCGGATCAAAGGTACGGAATTTTCGCATTGCACCAACGATTGTGCCTATTGAGCTGGAGTACCGATACGACTGTCGGATCCCCGTCGTCACGACGTCGCCGTGAAGGGCGGTCCATCGCTTGTTTCAGTAGGCGTTGAACCCGTTACCGATACCCAATACAGGGAGGTACATGCGTTCGCCCTCTTTGGTGAACCCTTCGTAGACGATGTCAAACAGGTCGATGATGCCGAAGGCGCGGAGGGCGTCGACCATCATGTGGGCGGCTTGGGAGGCATTGGTTCGATCGGCTTTGCCGTACGTGCGACTCCAGTTCGGCATCGCGCCGGCGGGAGCACGGTAGCCCAGTGCGGGTAGTTGGGCGTAGGCGTTTCGCCAACTGCTCGCGACCGCCGATGACGCTTCCACATGCAGCTGCCCGTTGATCGTGGCGAGAACGTAACGCGCGGACCAGTCGTTGGTTCGCAGTATGACCGTTCCGGTGGTGCCGAATATGTTGGCGTCCACCGACATATCGGTCATGAGGACGGCAAGTCGGTCGGTGAACTCGTCGAAGTCGTCCACGGCGGGTTCGGACGGATGAGACCAGGCTTGGGAGAAGGCCGACCACCCGGACACGTCACCACGTCCGATCGAGAAGGTATTGAGGTGTTCAAAGTCGGTGGGAGACAGGAGACGCAACATAACGCCGCCGTGGAATCGTTTCAGGTGCAGTTCGAATACCAGTCCGTCGCGGTACCAGCGCACCCACGGCCCACCGTCGCCGCCGCGTACCTCGGGTCGCCCCAGTTCCCGCATCACTTGTCCGAGCACCTCTTTGAAGACCTGGGTGCGGTGCTGTTCACCTTGCCGCCCGCGTTCCGCCGACCTCAGCACCATGACTTCAATGGAATAAAACTCGGCCCCGGTCGACGACATCATGCCCGCTGGAAAACTATCGATAATGGCCTGCCCGGTCTCATAGCCGGTTTCGGCGCGCCACATTCCAATATCGACTTCGGTGCTTCGCGGCTTCCACCCTAGGTTGTTCAGTGCACCGTACAAATCGGACTTCGTCCAGCGCCCGAAATTCGTCTGTCTGGCCCGACGTAGTAGATCGACCAGTTGGTAATCGCTGATTCGATGTGTACCGAGCATGCGGCTTCCCAGTCTATTGGTGCTAGAGTTCACAGAGGAAATCCCATGACTCCCCCGTATACTTTATAAGGGTAGCCTTACCTCACATTCAAAACGCAGGCCCTAAGGAGCTCAGGTGACGAGCCAAGCTAAAGCTGTGCAGCAAGACACGCTTATTAGCCTACTAGGTGGAAAAGATGGCGCGTTCGACGCCTGCGCACCTTTGGTCATTTTCATAGGAACGTGGTTTGTCTCCGGAGAGTCGATCGCCTGGGCCACCGCCACGGCTCTCGTGGGTGCTTTGACCATCGCCATCCGGCGTCTATTGCAGGGCGCCAAACCACGCGCGGTCATATTCGGTTTGCTCAGCATTGTCATCGCTTCTCTGGTCGTTTTCTACACCAACGATCCCGCCGACATTCTCCTGCCCCGCATACTCTCCAACGCCGCGAGCGCCTTGGTCTGGGCCGGGTTCATCGTCTTTCGACGTCCCTTGCTGGGGTTGATCGTAGGCGGGGTACTCGGTCAACGGACCCGTTGGCGTCACGACCCCGATTTGCTACGCGCCTATAGTTGCGCCTCTTGGGCATGGGTGGCGATGTACACCGCACGCGTGTTGATCTTGACCCCGTTCTGGTCGTCGAGTGACGACCGATTCGCCCTTCTCGGTGGCGGTGTGATGCAGCTCGTGTTGAGCTGGCCGCTTCTCGCCGCGTGCCTGCTCGTCTCCGGGTGGATCATCACACTGGTGCTTCCACGTGAACACCCGGGAATCCGGCATCCTCAGGCCCAGAACGCTTAGCGTCACACTGGGGCCGCACCACAGTCCAACGCTCCAGAGGTCACCACAGACGGGCGATATGACACCATCGAAGCATGTCACAACGCTCCGCACCAGGTACGCGCATGAAAATTCGCCGCCCCGGCACCTCAACGGCGGTCGCCCTACTCGCTTGGCTCTGTGCCTGGCCCCTCGGGTTGTCACTGTTCGCGGCGCGTGATCCACTGCAGTCTTGGTGGTCGGTGCCGCTGGGCCTTCTCATTCTGCTGACCCCGTTGGTCGTCGCCTGGTGGGCGTGGCGATCAGGCGTCGACGTGGATTCCAGTGGCCTGACTTTGAAGGGACCGTTCAGTTCTCGGATCATCTCCTGGGAGTCCATCGACGGCTTTGCCGTCGACCGTGACGGCGTTCAGGCCATTCTGCGCGACCAGTCGCAGGTGTCGTTGCGCCCCATGCAAGCTGAATCGCTTCCCTCCGTCATTGAAGTCGGCGGCCAGGAAATGGCGGTCTCGACCGCCGACTGAGTACATTATCCGCGACTCGTACGGATGCGGGCAAGTGACGGCTCTATACGTCCTGCCCTTTGGCTTTGCGCACCAGTGCCCAGGCTCCGGGCAAGAGACCGGCCGCCAGTAGGATCTTCAGGGCGTCGCCGACGAGGAAAGGAAGCACGCCCTTTTCCAAAGCCGTCACGGCGTCAAGATTGGCGGCGGTGGCCAGGTACGGCGTACCGATGGCATAGATGACCACGTTCCCCAGCAGCATCAGGCCGACGGTGCCCATGACCTTACGGTCCGTACCACGGCGTGCTGCCAGTGCACCGACCAGTACCCCCGCCACGAGGAAGCCGGGGATGTACCCGAAGCTGGCCATGGCGTATCCCGCCGACGCATCCGCGAACCACGGCACACCGGCGACTCCGGCAACGAGGTAAAGACTCAGCGACAGGGCCGCCCGAGCCGGCCCGAAGGAGGCGCCCACCAGAAGGGCGCCAAAAGTCTGGAGAGTAAAGGGGACCGGGCTGATCACCGGAATCGTAAACGCGATTTGGGCGGTCACACCAACCAGAGCCGCTCCGGTCAGAGCCAGAACTCCTTCACGGGCGATCGTCTGGGCCCGTCCATTGCTCCAGGGAATAAGGTCGGTCAGCACCCGAGGTCCGGCCTCGACGGCGGTAACAGCCATGTGGAGATCCTCCAACTAGGTTTGTAGGTAATGCACAGGATTAAAGCTGAGATTACCTCATAGTCGGTCGTCCTTGACATCCGGTCAGATGAGATTGAACCGATCACACAGCCAAGAGCCGGGCCGACCGTTCGGTTCAACCCGGCTCTCAGCATTCGTGTCACGCGATCAGCGCAGCGAACCGCCGACGCTACTTGCGTTTCTCGACTTCCTCCAGAAGCTGCGGCAGGACGTCGAAGAGGTTACCGACGACACCGAAATCAGCCATGGAGAAAATCGGGGCGTCGGAGTCCTTGTTCACCGCGACGATGACGCGAGAAGTCTGCATACCCGCGCGGTGCTGAATGGCACCCGAGATTCCGGCAGCCACGTACAGCTGTGGGCTGACGGTGGTACCGGTTTGGCCGACCTGGAATTTGTGGGGATAGAATCCCGAGTCGGTCGCGGCACGCGAAGCACCCACCGCAGCGCCGAAGGAATCGGCCACCTTTTCGATCAAGGCGAAGTCGTCGGCCGAACCAACACCACGACCACCGGAGATGATGACGTCCGCCTCGGTGAGACCTGGACGGTCCCCGGCAGGCTCGTCCACCGTCTCCACGATCGACACCTTCTTGGCGTCATCGCTGAGACTCACGTCGACGGCCTCTTCGCTCGGTGTGCTCGGAGCGGGCTCGGCGTTCACCGCTCCGGCCTTCACCGTCGCGATGGTGAATCCGTCGGTGACCTTCGAGGTGACGATACGGGATCCGGCGAAGATGTCCTGACGAGCAACACCGTCGGAGTCCAGCGTGGAGATATCGGTCAGGAAGCCCCGGTTGAGGGCAACGGCCAGTCGTCCCACGATGGCCTTACCTTCGTCGGAACCGGGCAGCAGGATGCCGCCCCAGTCCTGCCCCTGAGCGATGGAGGTGATCGCCTCGGCCTTCGGAGCCGCAAAGTACGAATCAACCTGCGGTTCGTTAACGCGGTACAGCGTCGTCGCACCGTACTCGGCCGCCGCCGCGGCACCCTCCTCATTGAACGCCACTGCCGCCACTTCGCCCAAGCTGCGAGCCAAGGTCAAGATTTCACCGGCGTGTCGAGAATTGTCCGGAACGTATACGAGAATCTGGGACATAGCGCGCTCCTAAATGAATTTCTCGTTGACAAGGAATTCGGCAAGGGCACGTCCGCCTTCGCCTTCATCGGTGACAATCGTGCCCGCACTGCGCTCGGGACGGGCTTCCACGCTCAGCACCTCGTTGGTGGCCCCGGCCTCTCCGACCGTTCCGGCCTCGACGCCCAGGTCCTCCAGGCTCAGGGATTCGATCGGCTTGCGCTTCGCCGCCATGATTCCCTTAAGAGAGGGGTACCGAGGCGTATTGATGGTGTCCCATACCGACACGATGGCAGGCAGCTGAGCTTCCAGCTTGCTGTAGCCATTGGCGCGCTGGTGCTCCACCGTAACGGTCTGACCGTCCACTTCCAGGCTGCGAGCACCGGTCAGGGCCGCCGCTCCGGTGTGGGCGGACAGCATATGCGGCATGACACCCATGCCCGAGTCGGTGGACTCGGCACCGGCGATGACCAGGTCCCAGTCCTGTCGCTTCAAGGCCGCGGCCAGAATCGAGGACGTACCGAGTGCGTCGGATCCCGCGATGGCCTCGTCACTGACGTGAACGGCTTTGTCCACTCCCATGGCCAGGACTTTACGAATCGTCTCTGTCGCCTGGTCGGGTCCGATCGTCAGAACGGTGACGGAACCGTCATGCTTTTCTTTCAGTTGCAGGGCGGCTTCGACGGCATATTCGTCGAGCTCACCCATGACGTTATTGGAGCCGTCGCGGTCCACCCGCTTATCGGCATTCAGATTTCTCTCGAGCCCGGAGTCGGGGACCTGTTTAACAAGGACCACGATGTCCATCGGCACAACCTCCACTATCTAATGGTCTGGCCTCAATTGTGGCAGTGTTTCCTGCCGCCAAACATTCGCCAGTGCCACTGGCGTGGCCGGCGTGTGTCCCCGGTGTGAGGCTCACACCGGGGACAACGGTCAATCGACGGTCAACCCGTCGATCATCCGCGTTTTTCAAGGTTCCCGTACACCCGGCTTGGACTCGGGGAGACCTCGAATCGGTGTCTTAAACGACACTATACCTCCTAAGTTACTGACAAGTAATAGCGGTGGGGTCTTCGCATTAAGCCGCCCGGACAAGGCATCATAGCGGTATGATCAGAGTCTTGATTTTCACATTCCTCGCTTACCTGGCGCTGGTGATCGCCTCCTTGTCCGACTGCTTGGGAGGCGAAGAAGAGCCGCGTAAATTTACCCGCGGCTCGTGGGCGGCCATAATTCTGCTGATACCGATCATCGGTGCCGTTTGCTGGTTCGTTTTCGGGAAACACCGCCCCGAGCCGGGCACCGGCGGTTCGGCGCGACCCAACAACGGCTCCCACGGCCCGATCGCCCCGGACGACAACCCCGATTTCCTCCGAGATTTGGACAAACGACTCCGTGATAATGACCGGAACAAGAACGACGAGTGACCTTGCCCCGGCGAGTCGTCGCGGTACGGGAACCACCGAACGGCATAACCCGGCTCGGTGTCGCCCTGCCGCGTTATGCCGATTGGCGCCTTTGCCCCTTGTCGTGACGTCCCTTCCCCTGCCAACCCAAGCGCGAGGATTTTTCCGAACGGGGCACCAGGGTAGGGCTGACGTTTTTACGCACCGCTTCGGTGGTGATGCGCACCTTTTCGACTTCATCCGACCGTGAGGGAATTTCAAACATCATCGGTTGCAGGACTTCTTCCAGAATGGCACGCAGTCCACGCGCTCCCGTACCCCGCAGCCGCGCCTGCTCCACGATCGGCTCCAATGCGCCTTCCTCGAACTCCAATTCGACGCCGTCCAGTTCGAAAAGCCGTTGATACTGCTTGACCAGGGCATTACGCGGCTCAGTGAGAATGCGGAGAAGCGTGTCGGAATCCAGTTCGTCGACCGCCGTCAACACCGGAAGGCGTCCCACGATCTCGGGAATGAGGCCGTAGTTCAACAGGTCCTCCGGCATCGGATGCTCGGGCTGGCGCAGCTCGGGTTCTTCGACGTCGGAGGCGGGGTTGGAAAAGCCCACGGTGTGTTTCCCGAGACGTTGGTCGACGAATTCGTCCAGGCCGTCGAAAGCTCCGCCGCAGATAAACAGAATATTGGTGGTGTCGATCTGATAATTGTCCGTCTGCGGATGTTTACGCCCGCCCTGCGGAGGCACGGTGGCGGTGGTTCCCTCCAGAATCTTGAGCAGTGACTGCTGCACGCCTTCACCGGAAACGTCCCGCGTAATAGACGGACTGGGAGCCTTGCGGCCCACCTTGTCTATTTCGTCGATGTACAGGATTCCGCTCTCCGCTCGCTTGAGATCGAAATCCGCCGATTGGATCAGTTTGAGGAGGATGTTTTCGACGTCGTCTCCCACGTAACCGGCCTCGGTCAACGTGGTGGCATCGGCGATCGCGAACGGAACGTCAAGCATTCGTGCGAGGGTTTCGGCCAAATGGGTCTTACCCGACCCGGTCGGACCGATCATGAGGATATTGGATTTCTGGAGCTCGATTCCGTCCTTACCGCCGTGAGACTCCACGCTCTCGGCCTGGATTCGTTTGTAGTGGTTATAAACCGCGACGGCCAGGGTCTTCTTGGCGCGATCCTGCCCCACGACGAATTGATCGAGGAAATCGACCACCTCTTTGGGTTTGGGCAGTTCCGACATTGCCGCATCGGCGTCTTCGAGCAGTTCCTCTTCGATGATCTCATTACACAGATCAATGCATTCCACGCAGATGTACACCTGTGGGCCGGCGATCAATCGCCCCACCTGACGTTGAGTCTTCGAACAGAAGGAGCATTTCAATATGTCGTCATGTCCAAGACGTGCCACCATAAATTTGCTCCTGTTCTCAACAGTCTCAAGCACACTCATACGTCCGGCGAACGCCGAACCATTCTTTCATTATTTCTCATATCTGCTCGTGGTGCCACTTCATGGTTGAGGCAATCCTGTTTCAATTCCACAAAGATTACGGCGCCGATCGACACCCCGCAGTGCACCACTGCCAAGGGTAGTCGTTATCGGCGACGATTGGCCGGGTTTCCGCCTCTCCTGACGCAAAGCAGTCGAGGCGCACCCCTCGGGCGCGCCTCGACAATTCAGTTCCGGTATGCCTTTCCACGAACGCATCGACCGACCGGATCGGACGTCGCCGTCTTACTTCGAACGTGCGTTCTTCTTGCGGTAGGCCAGGATGTTGTCCACCAGTCCGTACTCCGCCGCCTCTTCGGCGGTGAAGATCTTGTCACGTTCGATGTCCTTGCGGATACGTTCCACATCGTTTCCGGTGTGACGCGCCAAGACTTCTTCCAGTTGGTCACGCATCCGCATGATTTCGCGAGCCTGGATCTCCATGTCGGAAGCCTGCCCGAAGGTGCCTTCGGTAGCCGGCTGGTGGATGATGACACGGGAGTTGGGAAGTGCGGTCCGTTTACCGGGCGTCCCCGCTGCCAGCAGCACCGCCGCCGCCGAGGCCGCCTGTCCCATGCAGACGGTCTGAATGTCGGGGCGAACATACTGCATCGTGTCGTAAATGGCCATCAGAGCCGTCAGTGATCCACCGGGAGAGTTGATGTACATGACGATGTCGCGTTCGGGGTCATTGCCCTCCAACACGATCAACTGGCTCATAATGTCATTGGCCGAGGTGTCGTCTACCGGTGACCCGAGAAAGATGATTCGGTCCTCGAACATCTTGTTGTACGGGTTCATCTCCTTCACGCCGTACGAGGTCTTCTCGGTGTACGACGGAACGATGTAACGCGCATTCGGCTGGTATTCGCCGGGGAATTGCATCTCCACTGTGCTGTCCTCTCTTAGCTATCGCCTGTAGAAGCGTCCGAAACGCGCTGAACTACGTGGTCGATGAATCCGTACTCCAGAGCCTGCTCGGCAGTGAACCAACGGTCTCGATCGGAATCCACTTCAATGGTCTCGGGTGATTGACCCGTGTGATGGGAGATCAATTCCAAGAACATCTGCTTGGTATACAGCATTTGATCGGCCAGGATGGCCACATCGGATGCCGTACCGCCAATGCCGCCGGACGGCTGGTGCATCAATACCTTGGCGTGCGGCAAAGCGAACCGTTTTCCGGAAGTACCGGCACACAGCAGCAACTGCCCCATCGACGCCGCCATTCCCATGCCGACGGTGACGACGTCGTTCTTGATGTACTGCATGGTGTCATAAATGGCCATGCCGTCGTAGACGGAACCACCCGGGGAATTGATGTACAGCTTGATGTCACGTTCGGGGTCTTCCGCCTCCAGCAACAACAACTGAGCGCTGAGGCGATTGGCGACCTCGGCGTTGACTTCGCTGCCGAGGAAGATAACCCGCTCTTTCAACAAGCGCTCATATACAGTGTCGTCCAGGCCCGCGCCAGGACTGGAACCGCCCTGCCGAGAGGTCGGCAGGAATTGGTTTGAATCAGTCATCATTGTCCTTTCTATTTCGACATAATGACTCCAGCTTTAATACTTAGACCTTAACCCGCGAAGCGGCCTGACGGACACGGATATGCCCTCTGTTCGCTGCAAGCAGAGCGGGGAATATCCCTGGCGGACGCCATAAATCCACTCGTGGCGGTGCTGTAAGGCCAATCGAGCCCCAGACAGCGAAAACCGTGCCGGTCATCGACCGACACGGTTTCAAAAATGAGCCCTAACAGGCTATTTGGTTTCCGCCTCAGCGCTCTCGCCTTCGGCTTCGTCGCTGCTCTGTTCTTCCGGGCTTTCACCGAAGAGGGCGACCTTGTCCAGAGTGTTACCGTCGCTGTCGACGACGGTCGCTTCCTCCACGACCTTCTCCAGGGCCATCTTCTGACGTGCCTGAACGGCGATCTGCTGGAGCTGGCCGCTGGAACGCAGCTGCTCGATGAACTCGGGGAACTTGTCCTGCGCTACTCCGTTCATCTGAGCCATGCGAGCGGCCTCGGAGAGGATCATGTCGCCGTTGGGCTCGACTTCCTTCTCCCCGGCAATGCGGCCCAGCACGATCGACTGCTTCAGGTTCTGTTCCACGTCCTGCTTCAGGTCGGCGTCGAACTCCTCTTCGGTCTTACCGATCTGCTGCAGGTACACTTCCATGCCACCCATTTGACCGACCTGTTCGTTCAGGTGGTTCTTGGTGTGCTCGATCTCGGAGTCCACGGTCCCTTGCGGAAGCGGCAGGTCCAGATCGGCCAGAAGCGCTTCGAGGACCTTCTCTCGGGCCTCGGTGCGAACGTCGTTCTCGGCCTGATCGGTCAGACGCTTCCGGGTGTCCTCACGCAGTTCTTCAAGAGTGTCGACGCTTGCCGACATCTCCGCGAATTCGTCGTTGAGCTCGGGAAGTTCACGCTCCTTGACCTTCTCGACGCTGATGTCGATGTCGGCCTCGGAACCGGCTTCCTCTCCGGCAACGAGACTGGATTGAATCCGTTTTTCGTCGCCGGCCTTCATTCCGACCAACGCTTCATCCAGGCCGTCAAGCAGGTTTCCAGAGCCGACCTCGTGGCTCATACCGCTGACCGAGCCGCCCTCAACCTCTTCTCCGTCACGCGTGGCTTTGAGGTCGATGACGACGAAGTCGCCGTTGTCCGCGGGGCGGTCAACGGTCGTCAACGAGGAGAACCGGAGGCGCTGCTGCTCCAGGTCGGAATCGATGTCCTCTTCGGTGACCTTACCGGCTTCGACGTTGACCTTCAGGTCGGCGAAGTTCGGCAGTTCAAAGTCGGGGGCGACGTCCGCCTCTACCACGAACTCCAAAGGCTTATCGGTCTCGATCGGGTTGACCTCAACCAGTTCCGGACGCCCAAGAAGGTTCAGTTCCTTTTCACTGACTGCGGTCGAGAGATTGGCCTGAATAGCTGGGTCCATCGCCTGTGCGTACACCGACTCGCGACCGACGCGCTGGTCGATCACGGCTTTGGGGGCCTTGCCAGGACGGAAACCGGGAACGCGAACCTGCTGCCCCACCTGCTTGTACGCCTCGTCGATGTACGGTGCCAAATCGTCAAAGGGCACTTCCACCGTTAGCCGTACCCTGGTCGGATTCAGGGTCTCGACGGTACTTTTCACAGGCGTACTCCTATATCAATCTCTTAATCGGGAAATTTCCTCATCTAGGTGGTATCACCACTTCGAGTGGTGCGACCGGGCTTGTTTCACTACCCCGGCGACGCCACTAAACCACCCAAACCACGAGTGTATGCCCTACGCCCCGGCATGTCCCCGCGGGTGTGGCATAACTCGCTCGCCCGCCGACGGGACCGCTCCACCACAACAAGGCGCATCCACGACTGCCCGCACGGGCCGATCAGATGTATACCTGACTCTCGCACCCATTAAACGCCATTTACCGGGCTGTTCAATCCCCACCCTGAACCACAAGCGCGTGGCTCACAATGTGATCCACGAGATATTTGGGACCCCACTGGAAACCTCGGGGGAGAATGCGCTACAGTGGAGAACGTCCACGGGGGCAACAAACCGTGGCAAGCGGGTGTAGCTTAATGGTAAAGCCTTAGTCTTCCAAACTAATGACGCGAGTTCGATTCTCGTCACCCGCTCCAAACAACGAAGATCCCGGTCCCACGTGGGACCGGGATCTTTTATTGCCGCGCCGTCGGTAATCCACGACAGGGGCGCCATTCATCCCTCAAGCCGCCCATAACGCCGGAAACCGACATACAGCGCGATACAAACAATGACCGTCACCCCACCACTATGGGAGAACCGAAGGCCCGGTGCACCTTCGCCGTATCGCTGACGTTCGTTCGGTAGACCTCGGTGAGCCCGCGACGATCCCGCTCACGACAGTATATGGAGGATATCGGCGTTCTGTCACAGTTCCACCAGTCAGCAATGAGCCTCGAGCGTCGTACATGAAGCGTTCAGAGGGGAATACTTCCATCAACGTCGTCCCAATAGAAATCGACCACTGGATCGAACAGCGTTCCCCCATGATCCGTCTAGAAGCAACACCGGGGCGGACGCCACCCTATCGGTGACGACCTGGAGTCCGATAGACGTCTGCCATCCGACCTCTCCCGCATCGGTGGTGGGGAGATTCGGCCAAGCGAAACCGACGTCAGTCGTCCTCGGGCTGAATAATCGAGCACGTCAGTCGAGCCGTGGCGATGCGCTTATCGTTTTCGTCGCTGACGACGATTTCGTAGCTCGCAATGCTGCGCCCCTCTCGTGCGGCGGTGGCTACGGCCGTAACGTATCCGTCGCGGGCCGAGCGGTGGTGAGTGATGTTGAGATCAACGCCGACCGCACCCCGACCGGGACCCGCATGCAGCATGGCCGCCACCGAACCGACCGTTTCGGCCAATGCCGCAGTCGCACCGCCGTGCAACAGGCCGTAGGGTTGCGTATTTCCCTCCACGGGCATTCGACCGGTGACCCTGCCCGGTTCGGCGCGCATGATATCAATGCCCAGACGTTCGCCGAGGTCACCGGCACTGAACAGTTTCAGGAGGTCAAATCCATTATCGTGCCAGTCTTGCAGTACGTATTCGGGGAAGATTTCTTTGGCGTTCCTAGTCACACGCATATCCTACCAGGGAGTAACCTATATTCCGATCGGTCTTACAGTTTGACGTCCGTGAGAAGCCCGTAAACCACGGTGTTTTCAGTGTAATTTCCATCGTCCCGATCGAACGGTCCCCCACAGGTAATCAGTCGCAGCTCCGCACGTCTGGTCGGGGTGAATATCTCTTCGTACGGAAAAGCCCGTTTAGGGTAGTTGGCCACCTTTGTCACGGTGAAAACCAAGGTCGTCTGATCCTTGCGGTTGATTTCCACGGTCTCTCCCGGATCAACCAACCCCAAGTCGTAGAACACCGCCGGACCCCGTCGACCGGAGTCCACATGTCCGACGATCACCGATATCCCTTCCGCACCGGGATATGGACTGTCTTCGAACCAAGCGGTGCGGTCGGATCGAAACATCGGCGGAGCACCGATATCCCCGTCTCCGTTCATTCCCACCGAGTCCACCTTGGCCTCCACCCCGATCGCGTCGATGGAAAGGGAAGTGGCCGTCGACGGCGGCAGAGCGAAGTCGTCACCGCCCGATAGATGCCGTTCCAACTCCTGCGGAGTCATCTCCTTATCGACCGGTCGATCCAGGCCGCTTTCCCAAGCAGGCATCTCGATCGACCTCACCACAAGAAGCACCCCGGCGACGCAGAGAGACACCGCGACGACGAAGGCGGCCGCACGCGTATTGACTCGCGATCCGACTCCGACATGCTTGACCGACATGGTCAGTGCTCCCGAGATTCACGCTTACGACGCAGCAGCATCAGGAACACGCCGATCGCCCCGGCCGCCGCCGTCGCGGCTCCGACCCCCAGAAGCTTCGGATCGGTCGCGGTCGTCGCGAGGCTGGAACCGTCCCCCGCCGGACTACCGTTCCCTCCGGTGATGACCAAATTGGCGGTGCCGCTGTTGTCACCGCATTTGATGGTGACGGTGTAGGTCCCCGACTCCACACGTTCCGGAACGGTGAAGGTCCCCGAGGTGGTTCCACTGTCGTAATACAGGGTTACGGTCTTGCCCGCTATCGTCGCTTCGGCGTCCTGACGACAGTGCGTAGTCTCAATGTGGACTGCTGTACCCGGCCCCGCCGTCAAGGGCGCGATGGTAATCGGAATCGTTCGGGCCGACCCGCTCGAGGCCGTCCCCACGACCATCGTTCCCGCCAACAGCACGGCGGCGATCGCTCTGCAGACCTTCACAGTGGCTCCCCTTTCGTTTTGGGAAATCATCACGCAACCACTGTCAAAGCTTAAAGAGAGTATCCGACGGGCGTCCCATTTTTCCGAATATGCTTCGTTCCATCCTCTATGAGCACACGTCAGCGCCGTCGACTCTCACACGCTTGTCATCGGTCCCGCTGAGAAACCATTACGGCATGATGTCGACCGTCGCGACATCGCCCCGAGCCGACGGCGTTCACCAGAGCACCGTCGTCAATCGTCCATTGTGTCGGCACAATACAGACGCAGCAGGACAACCCCCAAAGCCAGAAGTTTACCGACCGCGTATACCAGTGCGGAAAGCGCCAAACCGGTGAGACTTACCCACAGCACGTGGAATACCGTGGTTCCCTTCGTCAACAGAAGGGCGATGACCGTCACCGCCGTGAGAAATACGAGACCGAGCGAAAAACCGCGAACCTTCTCGGCCTTGTCCGTCCACGTACGCAGCAGTTCGGCGATGGAGTAATCGTCTCGGTCCACGTCGTCGCGACGCATCAATTCAGCCTTTCACCATGGGGGAACCCGACTCCAATTCGTCATCGGGTTCCCCCACCATGTCAGGGTCGTATTACGCGAGACATATCAGGACGTTCCTTGTGCCGCACCCTTCACAGCCGCCGCGACGCTGGAAGCCACTGCCGGTTCCAAAGGCGACGGAACGATACGGCTCGGCGACAGGCGACTACCCACCGCGTCGGCAATGGCGTAGGCGGCGGCCAGTTTCATGCGATCGTCAATGGTCGTCGCCCCCGCGTCGAGCGCTCCACGAAAAATACCGGGGAAGGCCAACACGTTATTGATCTGATTGGGATAATCACTGCGCCCCGTGGCCACGATGTCGGCGTGAGCGCGAGCCACCTCGGGATCGACCTCCGGGGTTGGATTGGCCATGGCGAAAATGATCGCGTCGCTGTTCATCCCACGTAGAGCTTCCGGTGGAATGGCGGCTCCCGACACTCCAATGAGCACATCCGACGCTTCCAGAGCCGCATCGATGCCTCCGCTACGATGCCCCCGATTTGAGATCTCTGCCAGCTCCCGCTTCACGCCGGACAGACGGGAGCGCTCGCGAGTGATGATGCCCTGCGAATCGCAAACGACGATATCGCCGATTCCGGCCGTATTCAGTACCTTCGTTATTGCGGTACCGGCAGCACCTGCCCCGACCACTGTCGCGGTAATGTCACCGATTTTGCGACCTTGCAGTTTCAAGGCGTTGTGCAGGGCCGCGAGCGCCACGATGGCCGTCCCGTGTTGGTCGTCGTGGAAGACGGGGATGTCCACGGCGGCGTCGAGGCGGCGTTCGATGTCAAAGCATCGAGGTGCGGCGATGTCCTCGAGGTTGATCCCTCCGAACGACGGCGCGATGGCTGTTATCGAGGCGACGATTTCGTCCACGTCATTGATATTGAGGCAGATGGGGATGGAATCGACGCCGGCGAACTTCTGAAACAGGGCCGATTTTCCTTCCATCACCGGTAGGGAGGCGGCGGGGCCGATGTCTCCGAGGCCGAGCACGGCCGATCCGTCGGTGACGACGGCGACGGTGTTGGAGCGCCAGGTGTAGGTGTCGGCCAGGCTTTGATCTGCCGCTATGGCTTCGCTGACCTGGGCGACTCCGGGTGTGTAGGCGAGTGAGAGATCGTCGCCGGTTTCCAGTTCCACTGTTGGTTGGGTACGGATTTTGCCCCCGCGGTGGGCATTGAATACCCTTTTTTGCATATTATTCATATTCTCTACAACTTCGTTGGAGCGCGTTCGAACGCGCCGTGACATCATGACGTCCAAGGGTGGGTTTCACCCCGTTACCCTGGTTCGGCTTGCTCTCCGGAGTGCGGATGAACAGTCGAACGGGCCTTGACTCATTCCTCAGTGTAGTGCCGAATCGGTGGTCCTGGTGGTAACCAGTGGTGGAATACTAGGCCTTGGCCTCAGTTAAGGCAAGTGGCGCAAGTCTAATGAAGCCGATATTTTCTCGATGGTATCGATTCGGGGGACCGTCGGGTATCGGGTGGTCGTTCGGGTCGACAATTACTCACACAGGCTTTTCCATTACCGGCGTGGTTCGGCCGCCGGTGGAAAACCGGGCAATCGGTCCCTAGGAGGACCGACTGCCCGGTTCGCTGGTGGTGTCTATCCTGCTTTCGCCTTAGTGGCGGAGCATTTCGGCTACGAGGAACGCCAGTTCCAGCGACTGCTGCGTGTTCAGGCGTGGGTCGCAAGCGGTTTCGTAGCGGTCGGAGAGTTCTTCCTCTTGAATCTCCTGTGCCCCTCCCACACATTCGGTGACATTGTCACCGGTGAGTTCGATGTGGATTCCACCGGGGTGGGTTCCCAGTTCACGGTGCACCTCGAAGAATCCGAGTACTTCATCGACCACGTGGTCGAACGCTCGGGTTTTGAACCCGCCTTTGGCTTCAAAGGTGTTGCCGTGCATCGGGTCGCACTGCCACACCACCTTTCGCCCGGAGGCTTCGACCTTTTCAATGATCGGAGTGAGGACATCGCGGACCTTGGCCTGTCCCATCCGCGACACCAGGACGAGCTTGCCCGGTAGATTATGCGGGTTGAGCTTATGGCACAGTTCGACGACTTCCTCCGGCGTCGCGGTGGGGCCGATTTTACAGCCGACCGGATTGGACACGCGGGACAGGAAATCGATATGGGCACCGTCGATTTGCCGGGTACGTTCTCCCGACCAGAGCATATGCCCCGACAAGCCGTAGGCCTCACCGTCGAACACGCGGGTCAGGGCACGGTCGTATTCGATGGCGAGCATTTCGTGGGAGGCGAATACCTCGGCCGTGTGCAGAGCGCTGTCCTGCACTCCGCAAGCCTGCATGAACGCCATCGCCCTATCGATCTCACGACCGATGGCCTCGTAGCGTTCCCCCGCCGGAGAGGAACGGACGAAGTCCTTGTTCCAGTCATGCACGCTTTGCAGGTCGGCAAGGCCGCCGCCCAGGTAGGCACGCAGCATGTTCATCGAGGCGGCGGAGTTCGCGTAAGCGCGAATCATTCGCTGCGGATCACAGACCCTGGCGTCCGCGTTGGGCTCGAGGGAATTGAACATGTCTCCCCGGTAGACGGGAAGATCCAAGGCGTCGAGGTCATTCGACCTGGGCTTGGAATACTGTCCGGCGACCCGCCCGACCTTGACGACCGGCAGCGACGCGCCGTAGGTCAACACCACTGCCATCTGCAGCAGTGTGCGGATGTTGGCCAGGACATGGGATTCGGTGTTGGACAGGAACGTTTCGGCGCAGTCCCCGCCTTGGACCAGGAACGCCCGTCCTTCGCACACTTCGGCGAAGAGATTTCGTAGCCGCTTGACCTCGTAGGGAGCCACGATCGGAGGCACACCCTCCAGGACGCCGGAGACGGCCTCGACCTCGCTGTAATCCTTCCAGGGAGGCATCTGTTTGCGAGGCAGCCCGCGCCAATAGTCCAGCCCAAATCGCTCGGCGTCTTCGCCGTTGGGAGTGACAGGGACCAGACCGGGATTGCGCAATTGATGCCATTGACGTACCATTTTACACTCTCTGCCTATATATTCCAAATTGGGAAACAGCGCCTACCTACAACACGGCACACATGATTCCACCTTAGGCAACCGTACCCCCGCACCAACGACGACACCAGTAGTGATTCCCACACACCGGGCACAGTGGTAACGATCTCATAACAGTTTCAACGTATGCCACGTGACAGCGTCACTTAGACGGGTATAAGCGTCTCTGTCCGCAAGTCGCCTCAGCACCTTCCGGACTGGGCGGATGTGACCCACGATCCGAATTAGTAGCGACGGAACCTCCCCCATCCTCTTCACTGCCGCTCTTAATTCCCTGTGCGCACGTCGAAATTCAGGCCAATAATTCTGGTAGTTGGCAATGCGCCCCAACTAGGTATTGTGTTCGAACACTCGTCAAGTAACAGTGTTCGAATCCCATCCTTCAGAGACGTCCACGTCTGAGCCGTCCTTAGGGTCACCTTCTTCGAAATGAAGACCCCAAACCAATAGCATCCTGTCGTCATCTGCGAGCCATACACCTGTTATCGCTGGGGGTGAACCATCAGCTAGGAGTTTAGGCGGGGTAAGACCCAGCTCATTCACTCCATACTCGCCTAGTTCTTTCGATCCCCACCAATCCGCATTCTTTTCGTGTAGATCGGCAAGTTGCTCTTCAGAGGCTTCAACTGGGTAGTAGTTTGTGCCACCGATTTTCATTTCAAAGCTTCTCCTGTCCCCTCAATCACCAGTTCCTCTGGCGATCCACCACCTTCACGAGTTACCCATATCTTGAGCTTACTTTTCCTCGGTAGAACTTTCGGAAGGTTGACGTCGCAGCGGTAAGGATCTCTGCTAACACTGCCACATGGAGGCAGGTTCAAGTAAAGGACCGCCCGCTTAACGTTTCGCTGCCGCATGTAGGCAGCTACATGACCTTCAACGTGATACGTCGTTGTTACTTCCGGCTGTCTCCAGAAGTCTTTCAGGTCAGCGTCGTTAGCTGCTGGCCCCTTTCGACCAGCATTCAACACTCCAGTGATTTGGACCCCATCAGGAGAATATAGAACCCCTCGCGCTGAAATGTCCCCATCCTTGTTCCTCGGCCACCCAACACGCTGGATTCGTTCAATACACTCCCTGTGCGGCTTATTCGGGTGGAAGCCAGGAACCCTGTGATTCTTAGGCCACTTCGGCCCAGGTGTCGAATCCTCTTTTGATGATGTGCCCGCCCCACCGTTGTTTAAGGCTTGAGCGCCCTCTACCAATCCCCCTGCATCTTCCACATCCCTCTTCACCGCCGCCACAGTTGAAATGGCTTGGGCTAGCAATTCGCTTACTTGGTGAACCTGCTGTGCGTCGCTCGACCCAAGCGCGTCGAGCTGATTCGCAATTTCGTCGGCTTCCTGCCGCGTGCTTTCCAACTGAGCTACTAGCTCATCAGCGGCGTGACCACCTTGGTTGATTTGTCCTGACAGGTCAGCAAGCGAACCCATACGTCTCTCCTACTGGTCGGGGGATGATCCGCCCAGAGACTAATTGAGCGCCATCACAATGGTCAAGAGCACAGTCTGGATGCCTACCTATTTCGAAAGCACTAATACTGAAAAGAGGCCGAAGCGTTTCGCTCCGACCTCGTAATGATGAGTCGTCGCCGTCTTACCGGCCAAGGATTGCCGCCCAGTCGGCAGCTGATGCCGACAACACTGGGCTCTCGTTGAGCTTCGAATCCTTTACCTCAACTTCTGCCGGACCTTCACCAAGGCGCACTTCGACGCAATTGCTGTTTCCCGCGCTGCGACTTGACTTCCTCCACTTTCTATTTAGCATTCAGGTACTCCTCCAACGGTTTAGCTAGTCTGGATACTCGATTAAACATGTCAAGTTTGTCCGCAACCTCGTCCGGGTGTTCTTTATACGTTGACCCATCTGGCTCGGAGTATACGAACGGTGGTGCCGTGTCCTCTTCCGCAGGAAGAAAGATCTCATAGCCCATAAACATGTACGGGTGGGGTATGGGAACAACTCTAATATCCCACCCCCGTGACTGCGCTTCTTTGAGTCGTGACAACTGTAGATCACGACACGCCATGCGGCTCAAAGAAATCATGGCAGCTTCGCCAAGCACGGCTACAACCTGAATATTGTTGCCCCGGCGCACAATCTCCTTATATCGGCTGGCTTTCATCTGCCACGCATCTTGATACGTGGCATCGTCATAACGTTCGTCCTGCATCTCCGGACTGAAGTGGTACTCCTCTAGCTGAAGGAACCCAACAACAAATTGTGGATCATATGTCAGGACTGACTGATAGCTAGACGCTGCCCGAAGCAAGGGGCGAATCTCAAATTTACTCGTTGACAAGTCTCCATCATCACGATGGTTATAAAGCATCCGTACATAGTGCCGTGTACTATCAGGAGCTCTATATGTATCAAAGATAGTAGTCAACGAGTGCTGGTGCGGTTGGTTCTCCCCCGTCTCCCATTTCCGAACAGTTTCACCGCTACTGACACCAATATCACGCGCCGCTTCAGCACGGGATAGCCGAGCAACATTGCGCATTTCCTCGAACTCCCAGGCCAACAAGGACCTTACTAGTCTAGAGTCAGCCAATGGCATCACCACCTATTGAATTGGCTCGTTTTAATTGTGGTAGGTCTAGCTTACGATATCGTGCGGTGCAATCAAGGCGGGAACCCGACACTATTGTCCCCCCAGCTCAAAGTCCTTACATTCGATTCATGGCGCAAGGCAAGCACGGTCTGTTAGGAGGAAACCTGCGCCACAGCTGATAGCTCAAATATGAATCGAATGTAAGGAACTGCGGATGAAAACCCAGGCGCTCAAGGCGCTCAGACGACGACTACGTATTGGCTCGACCAACCAAAAGCGACTGTCTAATGATGAACCGATAGTTCTTGGCGACTTTCGTATCGTTAATGACAAATATGAGGTTCAGCTTTCTCGGCAGCCTGACACTGTGCTGGTGGATCGCGTTCATGATCTCGGCACATCGTCGTGCGAACTGATGATTTCACGACCATTCTCCGACACGCCGGAGGAAACATGGAGCTGGGAAACTACTTCCCAATCGTATACACGTTCGGTGATCCGGCGCGAAACGCGGGTACTCGTCAACCGGTATCGGGCCACTCAGCGTTAAGGGGGTGTATGAGCGACATGATCAGACAACGGCTAGACACGAACGGCATCAACGAGGAATCAAACCATGTCTCCTATAGAAACGATGGGTCCTCACGGCATCGGGTCCCCATCGGCAATTGGTTCGCACAACTCAACGGCGATACCGTCCATGTTTACGATACAGCGACCAATGACCCGGTCGTCTCTATTGCCCGAGCACCCGACGGCCCCGTGGAATGGCACGGCGCATCCAAGGTGCTGGGAGCCGGGCTCAGGCGTCACGTTCTAGACAACGTCCAGGACGTCACTCCGGATCAGTGGTGGAGGTAAAGAGCTGAGATGTCTTACAAAAACATCCTGGTCACAGGCGGGGCGGGGTACATCGGGTCACATCTAATCTACACCTTGGCCCACCGTTTCCCTGGTGCGAGCATCACGAGTCTCGACAACTACTTCCTCGGCCGATCAACTCGGCATGTCCCGTCTCCCAATGTCCATTACCTACGGGGCCATACTAAGAACCTTTCCAAAATCTGGGGAGTTCTCCAAGCGTCGTCCCCCGATATTATCTTCCACTTGGGCGAGTACAGCCGTATTCCAACCGCGTTCGATGACGAGCACCTGATCTGGGATTACAACACCATTGGCACCCATGAAATTCTGCAATTCGCTAGGAAACATGGATCAAAGCTCATGTATTCCGGTTCATCGTCCATTTTTGGCAACCAGGGTGACGACCGCCGGCTCAATCCATATTCTGCGTCCAAAGCAGCCAACTGCGAGTTGATTCGAAACTGGGGCGATTGGTACGGCCTAGAATACGTTATCTGCTACTTCCACAACGTCTACGGGCCACGATTGCTGAGCACCGGTCGGTATGCAGGCGTGATCGGTCGTTTTATGGAACAGTATCGTCGGGGGTTGCCGTTGACCGTCGTTGCGCCGGGCACGCAGACCAGGGATTTCACACACATTGATGACACTATCGCCGGGATCGTCGACTGCGCCACGCATGGATCTGGAGACGACTATCTCATCGGGACAGGAAAAGAACACTCGATGCACGATGTAGCCCAAATGTTCGAAGCTCCGTACGGGCTCATCCCACCCCAACGGGGAGAAAGAGCCCATGGCCGCGCCGACAACCGCAAAGTCCGCAGTCTCGGCTGGAAACCCCGACACGACCTCCCATCATTCATTCACCACTTTACGACTACCGTGCGCAAAACACGACAGATACGAAAGGACCTCGCATGACGACAGACTATACAAACTATCCACATCCGTTGCACAGTGTGGCGACTGTAGGGATCGTATGGCACAACAACCAAGTATTGCTCATCCGCCGTGCCGACAACGATCTATGGGAGCCTCCGGCCGGCATCTTGGAGTTTGAAGACGACCCCGAAACCGGTGTCGCCCGTGAGGTGAAGGAGGAAACCGGCATCGACGTCAAACCGGTAGCGCTCGCCGGAGTTCACAAGGAATTCTATGGGCATCCGATGATGCCGGTAACCCTGATTTTCAAATGTGGCTATATCGCAGGTAAACCCACGACCTCGCCAGAGTCAAGCGAGGTCCGTTGGGTTCCGCTGGACGAGGCAAAATCTCTGGTGAGAGAGGCGCATATGGCACGTATCTATGATGCGGTGGATTACCCGTCTGACGGACCTGCGCCGCATCTGCGTGCTCATGATGGGAACAAGCTCCTGCCGAAGTGTTGACAGATGAGAAGTTTTCTAATTGAGCGTCGTTTGTTCAATTAGGAATCGGTGGGAGGGTTGGAGCCGTCCCACCATAGCCCGCCTAGCCCAGTTCCTTCCCACGGGCATTGCAGTCACAGGGCGGGCACGGGGTGGCCCGGTCACGCGCGTTCTCCCGGGCCACCTCACCTGCAATACCAAAATAGCAGCTTAAGGCAATAATGGAATGGGCCTGTCTCATGAACTCTGCACGTTATAAACGACAATACTGTCAGACATGCTCACAGTACTTCCAACTCTACATCGACTGGTGCAAATACGACTGCATTCCAGAGCAACACCCCGAGCATTGGCAACAAGCCAAACCGCGATTCAACCGTGACGACATTGACAAACGCCGGTTACAGGTGCCCACCACGATCACCCGTCCCTGACGTCCCCAGGGCCGATTTGGTTATCAGGGATGGGCGGTGGCTCGGTCAGGCCAACTGATCGGGCCATTATAGACGCCGGCCGATCGTGGCACTCGGCTGGTGCCCGCCGTTTCGGCGGGCGGCGGCCCTAGGACCGACACCCTAGGGCCGCTACTTTCTACACCTCAGATTCTAAGTTGGACGCAGACCACCAGCAGCATGAACTGCCATAGCAACCGGTTCCCGACCATAGTGGTGGCGCACCCGCACATCCCGCCCCGGTCGAGCCGGATCGTCAGATCGGTGGCGGAACCATATCAACCAATTGTGAGCCATCTGGACTATCATGTCGTCCGCTCCTCTGCGTCGCTACGAATATCGATGAAACCCAACACCCGGTAGTACGCCTCATACGATCCAAGACGTTCGCTACGTCGCCGCTGATCGCGATCGCTGTCGCTTGCCATGTGTTCGGCTTCCGTGTCCAGGCGTTTAATTTCCGCATCAATCAGCCGTCTCAGTATCGTATTTGGATCAACCATCAACGCCACCTCCGAGACTTCAGTACCGCCAACATGCCCACTACGTCCTGCGCTATGCCACTCGCGTCGCTGTTATTCCCCAGCTCGAAATCGTGGTCAATCTCCGCTAGCTCCGTTTCGGAGTCATGGCTATTGGCCGGCCCAACGCCCTCTCGCGTGACCCGGACGATAAAGCCACCGCGCTGGCGGATCGCGTCAGCCTCATTGAGGTACCGCACATCCGAAATCACGGTGTCGGCGGATGGGTTCCAGTCGCGAACCAGCGCATCGATCCACACTGTTGCGCCGAGGTGTCGCCGGCAGGCATGGCCGAGGCGTTGGAGGTACCTGCGGTACTCGGGGTAGCGTTTGACGTGCTCTTCTCCATCCGAGAGCAGTTCGTCCAGGTTGTGGTAGCCAATAGTCGGGTTCATTTCCCGCAGGATCTGTTTGAGTTTGGAGGCAAACGCCCGGTGTTCATAGCCGTAGTCGCGCACGAGTATGTCGGCTACAGTGGTTTTTCCGGTGCGGGCATAGCCGGTCAGTCCAATCAGCATTAGGTGACCTCCTTAGTTTCCAATTCAGTCTGATGCAGTTCCATCCAGGCTCGGATCATGTCGGCCGAGGCGAGGTGTTGGCCGTTGGGTTGCACGAGCACTGGTGTGCCAAGGACGCCGTGGGATTGCGCGGTGAAGGGTTCATCGTTCTGGTCGATCACAGTGACTCTGTCGCCGAGGAATTCGGTGACGAGAGGAACGACGGCGCGGCTGCGGGCGGTCCGGTCGACGAACAGGAGGTACTTTGTCATGCTATTTCCACCATCTCTTCCATCTCGTGGGCATAGTCGGAGAATTTCTCGTCGGCGGGGTAGATCGAGCCCCAGGACTGTTCGCCTATCTCAGCGTCGGTGGCGATAGGAACGGATTCGAACACGTCTGCCATGACTTCTGCAATGTGGGCCGCGGCCTTCACAGCCGCCGCCTCGGGCACCGAAGCGAGGACTTCGTCATGCACCGGTAGGCGCAGATAAGGCGTGTAGCCGACGCGGTCCAGCCGAATGAGCGACTGGGTGAACAGGTCGCGGGCGGTCGACTGGATCATGAAGTTCACCGCCGCGTAGGCTCTACTTTGATCGACGAATAGCTTGCGGCCGAACGGGTTGATAACGTACCCGCGCCTCCGTGCCTGGTCAACGAGACGTTTTGAGTAGGCGGCGATCTTGGGGTACGCCTCGTCGTAGGCGTCGCAGGCGCGCTGTGCCTCTTCAAGGGTGATGCCAGCCTGTTTAGACAGTGTCTTGGCTCCACCTCCATAGAGCTTGCCGAACCCGACCGATTTCATGAGTTTGCGCTGTTTGTCGGTGTAGCCGTCTCCGAACACAAGCGATGCTGTGAACCCGTGGAGGTCCTCGCCGGCTTCGATAGCGTCCAGCATCCGCGTCTCCCGGGCGAGTGCGGCGATCACACGCATTTCAACGGCCTGGTAGTCGACAGATACTATAACGTGGCCAGGTTCCGCCACGAGGCAGGATCGTATGTCTTGGGAGTCAGAGGGCAATGTCTGGACAGCGGGAGTGCGGACACTCATGCGTCCGGTTCGGGCCGCCAGGGGTCGGATGTCGGGGTGGATGCGGCCCTTGGAATCGCGGCGAGCGAGGAACGGTTCGGTATAGGTCGTGCGCCACTTCGCCGCTCTCTTCCCGTCCGTCACAGCCTTCGCCAGCTGTTTGGCTTCGTCGCTTCCGTCTGCCATGACGGCGGCTAGGACGTGTTTGTCGGCCGATTCCTCACCGTTGTCGGTTGTCGCGAACTCGGTCCACCCGTGCTTTCTCAACGCGGCGATCACGTCGGCCGAGGCGTTAACGTTCGCGCACCCAAGGGCGGCGGCTTTCTTTATCGCGAGGGTTTGGGTCCTCTTGTAGCGGGCCGAGAGACGATGGGTGTACCGCTTGTCGACGAGGATTCCAGTGCGTTCCATCTCGGCACATATGCGCGCTAGCTGGTGTTCCACCCCTACGAGGTCGGTCGACTCGGCCGGGATCTTCGTTCGGAGCGTCTGCCAGAGTCGGTAGGTCAGGATCGGGTCCATGCCGGCATAGCGCAGGTAGGTTTCGTTGTCGATGTCGACCAGGTGCCAAATGTCGTCCTTGTTGCACCCCATGTTGTCGGCCATGGTCTTCATCGAGCCCTTGACCTCGCTGGCCACGGTCTTGTCGATGTAGGCGGCCGTCAGCTCTTCGAGGCTGTGGCCAGCCCCTCCTTGCTTGACGCGCCGGGAGTCCACGAGGTGGGCGAGAATCTTAGTGTCAATCGCCCGCGTCCACAGGCTGTTCCAGTCGCTCCCCCAGCAGCGGGCAGCTACCTGGATGTCAAAGTTCGCGTTCTGGATGATGATCTTGTCCAGCCGCGTGAGTGCTTGGGACGCAGCATGAGCCATGGCCGCCGAGGTCTCGACCGGCAGCACCCACGACTCGGTACCGTTGCCGAACTGGGCGGTCCGGATATGGAACTGAGGCCCGTACACGCCCAACCCGGTCGTCTCGGTGTCGAACGCGAGCACGCGATGCTGGTTGATGAACTGATCGAACACCTGAAGGTCGGCGTCGGATTCTGCGAGGTTGATGGTGGTCGTTTGGCCTGCTACGGCATGTGTCAATTGACGCATGATCCCTCCTTTGCCGGGATGGAAGTTTGGCGGGCAAACCCCGTGGGGCCAGGCCACAACCCGGCCCCACGGTCTAAGTTCACTCTTGCGTGTAGCTAATTGACCCACTCGATGGCATCGCACGCCTCCGGGTCGCGCCAATTCGCTACTTTCAGCGGGCACTTGTACGCTCGGTAGGTGCGGTTATTGTGTTTCCCCTGCCACTCGGTGTAGGCGAGTGTCCCGTGGCTACACGTTTTCGTGGTGGACCGTTGACTACCACCGTTGGGGTTAGGTTTTGATGGCGGTGGCCCGGCACTGCGTTGTGTGCTGGTCGACGCGGCCCGTCCACGAAACTGTGTCGCCGCCTGACGGCTCGATTCGAACAAACCCTTACTGGTCGCCTCATCCAATAGCGCGAGCCACGCGTCGACCGAGTGCGCGCGGAGCGTCACCAGCGCCGCATCAAACCCAGCGCCCTCCTTGAATGTCGCAGAAATCGGCGCTTCCGCCAGATCGCCAGGAGGATTGTGGCTGGGGCCGGTGTGGGCTACAGCAACTCCGTTTTCCATGTCTCCGTTCCTTTCATTCGGCTGTGTGTCGGGCTTTTCCCAAGGTGCGGTCGAATCGGTCATCGTTACTCCTTACTTTGTAGTGTTTGGACTGTCGTTGGCCGTTGGCATGTTTGGTCAGCGCTCCGATGGCGATGCTGACGCGTTTGTGACCGGCGGCGGTACGAGACTCAGGGGTGCAGCGGATGTATCGGTCGACCAACACGCGTTGATGCCGGTCGGGTAGAGAGCGGAACGCCTCACGGATGTCCATGACATAGGCGGTACGGTCCCACCCGATCATGGGGTTGTCGTCAGCGCGGCGATGCCGTGGCGGCCGTAGGACGGCCGGATCGTCGGGAACCGGGACGCCATCGATCGCACCGACCAACACGCCCGCATCCAACGCCGCGCGGATATCTTTGGGCCGGTAGTTGTATTGGTCATTGACGTAATTGTTGTGGCTAAACTGCCGACCGCAATAACTATCGGCCACTCGTGACAACACGGTCGCCGGACGACCACCGTCGCCAGCCAGGGCCAGACGTTCACCCGTTTCCATCACATGCACACACAGCGTTTGCTGTATGTCGTCGGCGTCCACACCGGGGTACTCGTGTGCGTACCGGCGTGCAATTCGTCGGATCGTCGGCAGCAGCGCCAACGTTTTCTCGCCATTATTCACACCGCCTCCATTCAGGTCTAAGTACACTTTTAGGCAGAAAACAATTTACCGGCATAGTTAAAGGTTCCGTTGCGTCTCATGGGCACGACGATCGGCTGTACGGTCGAATCGACGATTTCTAGGACCACAAAACCCGGCTGCCAGTTGGCATATCGGTAGTTGGTATCGCCCATGCGCAGGTAGTCGGCTCGATCGTGGTGCATCATGTGCCCGACTTCCACGCCCATCGTCGTTCGGCGGCTACGCCCTGCACCAGTCGTCTCCATCGCCACACCCATGCGGTGCGTGTGGCCGCAGATGATCGAATGCCCGAGTTTCTTCGCCGCCGCCAAGGCCGTCGCCCCCGACACCTGGCGTAGCGCCATGCCGTGATGCCCATGGGTGGTGAGCCAGTCGGGGGCGATCGCATGAAAATTGCCGAGATCATCAACACCCCATCGGTCGAAGCCCAGCATGTTGCCTGCGTAGTAAGGGTTATCTGTGGGGTGCCCGAGGGCCGGTGCGTACTTCTGCGCGTAGGTCAAGGGCCGCACATCGTGGTTTCCAATGTGCATTCCCACTGGTCCATCGTAGACGCGCCGCAATGGACCGAAATATTTCTTTTGGACATAGTCGGCGTCGGTCCAAATGTTGGTTTCGAACTCACCACGTGTGCCTTTGTTCCACCGTGAGGGAGCCGGGAAATCGGCTAGGTCACCGATATTGATGACTGCGTCCGGTTGGAGATGGGCGATGAAATTAAGGTGCGCAGCGAGCATTTTGTTGTGCTCGTATGGCATTTGCAGATCGGAGGTAATGACGATCGTGCCGTTTCGTATGGGGCGTTCAAAGATAGGGTGGATAATAAGGGGCTTCCCTTCAGTGGTCCATGAGGTCGATGAGGGTGTAGAGGTCAGTGATGATGCCGGTGGCTATTTCGACTGCCCGCCGGATATCGTCACTGTCCAGTGCCTCAATGAGCACCGTGGCATCATGATCGACGTCGACGGCACGGGACCGTAGGTATCGGATACGGTGGACATTATGGTCGCCTGAGGTGGCCATGTGTCATCTTCCTTCTTTGGGTCGGTCGGCGTGCCACCGTTGGCCCAGGACGCGTAGGGCGGGCGGGTTATCGAGATAGTCGGCGGCGTGCCGCCCAATCTCGGGTCGGTTACGCATCCCGCGCGCCAACAGAACACGGTTACAGTTGCGGCAGCACAGTCCCCGGATCAGCCCAGTGGTGTGGTCATGGTCCACATCGAGCCGGTAGTGGCGTTGACCACCACAGATAGCGCACACACCGCCCTGTGCCAGCAACAGGCGATCATACTCGCCTGGCCGGAGCCCATAGGTGTTGGTCACTCGCCTGTCGTGGGCGGCGCGCGCCGCACGCTGTCGACTCGATCGCCGGCAGGTGGCACACAGCCGGCCACGAGCCGAGACGAATGAGGCGAGGCGTTTGCGTTTTTTGCACCGATGGCATTTTCTAGTGCGTGCCATACACCAACTCCCTAATCCTCTCCCGAGAGTTTGCAGTGCAAACTGAGGTGACATCGCCGCCTGTCACCGGCACGACTTCCGCGCCGTCCACATCAGCCGCCACGGCACCGGCGAATTGGTGACCCGCCGCGTCGTCGTCGGCCAGGATCACTACCCGCCGGATGCCTTGCATGGCCAGACGCAACGGCCGCTGCCATGCCTGAGCGCCGGGTAGGCCAACGGCGGTCAATCCGCATTGCAGAGCGGTCAGTGTATCCATTTCACCTTCACAAACCACGAGCGTGTCAGTGTTACTGAGCAGCGCGGCCGTGTTGTACGGACGCTGTCGGTCTCCCGGCAGGCTCCAGTATTTCGGGTGGCCCTCGTGGTGCTCCGTGTCCCGCCACTCCCCCTGGTTGTCCTGGGTGCAGGAAGGGCGGATGCACCGGTACCGTATCGACACCACTGACTCACTCGGTGTGATGTAGGGCAGAGCCAAATACCCGGACACGGGTCGTTCGGCCGGGTCAGCTTCCGAAACGACGCCGAGTCGGTGGGTAATGGCTGTCTCGGCTGTGATCCCTCGGGCCTCCGAAAGGTAGGCGGCGGCGGTGTCGCTGTCCCACAGTGCCGCGTGATGACGCGTTGTTCGTGTCTCCAGTGATGTCGTGGTATCTGGCGTAGGCACCAGCCCATGAAAGTCCATCTTCTGCTTCCTTCACCAGTCGGATCGCGTCGCCTCCGCCGCACCCCGCCAGGCATTTGTACAGGTTGGCCGAGAGGCTGAATCGAAATGACGGCCGCCGTTCTACGTGGAGTGGGCAACACGCCGATTGCCACCTGTCGTGGTCGGCGTAGTCGACCCCGAGATAGTCGAGGATCGGTTTAATAGCCCATCTCGACTGCGATCTGTTCGTCGGCATACCGGCGTTCCTCCTCAGAGATCGTTGTGGCGTCGGTGATAATTTGACACTCGCGGTCCCAATCGAGATCCACAGTGGCCGCGCCGGAGGCCGTCGGGTCGGCTGGCCCGTTCGTGTTTTTCACAACATGCACCGACAGGCCGGTGGGACTGCTGGGGTCAGACGACAGAGTCAGTACCAATCGTGGGGTTTTTGCAATTTTGCCCAGCAGTGCCGACAATGGTGGAGCGGTCAGTCCGTCATCGTATGGACCGGTCAAATGATGTTGTACAACAACGCACGCGTGTGTGTAGCGAGCGATTTGATGGAGGTATTCAATAACGCGGCCGAAACGGATACTGCCTCCGCTGCCGTCGTCGTCCACATCCGCCACAACGTCTTTGAGAGCATCGACGACCACGAGTTGTGGCCAATGGCCATGCACCTGCGCGTAGCACCATAGGCATTCGTCAATGTCGCCGAGCGTGGGGCTAGCGCGGAAATCCCATGCCACGTGGGCCATGGCCGTATCGATCGCGTCGAGATAGCGTGCCTCCTGGCCGTTTTCGAATGCCGCCTCAATGTCGGTAGTGGACTCGCCGGTCACCGTGCCAGCGATGCGTTGTCCCAGTGTGGGCGCATCAGTATCGGGCGACAAGTACAGTGTGGCTACGCCCCATGGGCGCATCCGCGCCACCCAGTTGGTGATGAGCGCGGATTTACCGCCTCCTGGAGCACTGGCGACGACGACCACCTGTGAGCCACGAAGTTTTGCGCCGAACGCCTCCAGACCCGACCACCCGCCGGGTAGCGCTTGGCCCGCCTCACCACGATGTTGCACTGCTCGTGATAGTGGATGCACGTGAGCACCACCGTCCTATAGGTTCGCCTGTGTGGCAACGAGTGCGCGCAGTGATTCGGCCGCCCACTGCACCTGCCCCAAATGGATGTAGGGCTCATATGTCGACGGCTCGTACCCATCGATCATTTGCAGGAAAAACGCGTCGAGTTCCATGAGCACGCGATCCGCTCGATGCAACGTATCTGTTCGGTCTGCCATGGGGTGGTTGTCTGTCATCAGAATACATCCAATCAGTGTACTTTAGGTCTAAGTACACTCTCGCTGAAAAAAATAGGTCATTGCGGCCTCTGGCCGTACACGTATGGTTGTCTAGCAACGTTCCTACTTATACGTAACTGGGACACTACCGTATCGAGGTCTGAGTACATTTTCAAGACTTTTTCGAACACGTTTGCTGTGTTGCCTTTCACTTTTGTTGTTGTGCTTGGTATTCGGCGCAGTGTGTCTGGACAGTGCAGACTCGACAATGATCACCCAGGTTGGGGATGTAGACGTCGTTATCGATGCCCGCATTGAGTGCGCTGAACAGCTGCGTTATCGTTTCGCGCGTGTAGTAGGAGAGGTCAGCCATCCCGGCCGACCGTCCATCCCGAAGCATGAGGTAGTCCCCGTACGTCGCTTCCAGGCCGAATGTTTCGGCTACCGCGACACGGTAAACGCCGTTCTGACGGTTGCTCTTGACCTTCCGCCCGGTCTTAAGGTCGCGGGTGGAGTGGACGTCGAGCTCGGGCCAGTAGAGGATCTGGTCAATCACGCCCGCAACGGTGTTGATTCCGAGCGTAATCTTGAAGGGCACCTCCAGTGCCGGCTGTCCGTCTGGGAGCGTCCATATCTCCCACTCCTGCTGTGGAGCCCATTGCTCGTACCATGCCACCTGTTCGGCTACCAGATCGCGACGTTTAGCGATATCTGATTCGGTGGTTTGTCGCCCGCCTCGCATCCATCGATGCAGCTGCGGTTCGGCGTCACGCGCTGCCGCGATATGCTGATCATATTCGGCCACAGCGATGTCGACACCGCTGTCGGAGCGCCCCGATCGTTCGTGGTGCTCACATCCAGTGTGGACGGCTATCCCATGGCCAAACCAGGCCGCTTGACGTTGCGGGACTTTATCGATACGAGCGAGCTTATACGCCCATGAGCATTGAGCAAATTGTTCTAGTTGAGACAATGATCGGTAAGCCACGTTACTTCTCCCTCAAATACAGCACGTGTATGACGTGCCCACTGGTGCTCGTGATGGCCTGGTGATCGATCAGCCGGTACCGTTCTGCGGAGAAATCGAACGGAGTGGGGCTGGTCGCCACGATGAGCGTGCCGTAACGGGTCACATCCACACTTGGAGGGGTATCGGGGGTACATTCGGTGGAGAGATTCACTGATAATCACCTATTTCGTCTGGGTCCTCCCCCAGTTATTACAAACGGTCATATCGATGTGGTGAGCGAGAGGGATCTCGCGTTCAGATCTAATCGGCATCGGGGTGAGCAATAATAGTGCCCTCAGGCCCATCACTGTCACGACGAGGGCGCGAATAGAACCCGCCGACTGAGCTGAGATCGTTGGGGCTGACCTCGGGGTCATAGTCAACGACGTGGTCACGCGCCCTGAGACGAGCCACCCAGTGTACATATTTATTAATCTCGTCGTCAGGCACTGCCTCGCCTGCCTCGATTCTAAAATGGATACGCAACCGGCGCAGTGGGTACGCATCCTGATGGTCCCGTTCGATCGTCCACGGCAGGTGCTGAGTGGTGCTGACGTTATCGCGCGTGAGTCCGTACCGCCGTGCAGCCGCTTTCACACCGCTCACGGAGATACCATAGCGATCGGCTATATCGGCATAGCTCAGGTGTAGTACGTTACGCAGGTATTGGAGTTCGGATTTGCCTGGTGCGTGACCACGTTGGCGTTCTGGCCGACCCATCATACCCCCTTCCGTGAGAAATCCTATGTTACTGATGTTGAGGTCTAAGTGCAATATGTGGACAGCAGAAAACCGGGGTGATCTGGCACCCCGGTTGTTCCTGGAGATTCGCTAGCTGGACTTAGTCGACTTAGTTGCTGTCTTCTTGGTGGCCTTGGTTCCTGACTTCTTGGCCGCTTTAGCCGTCTTCTTGGCCGCTCGTGGTTGTGGTGATTTGCGTGTGGACTTCTTAGGAGCAACCTTCTTCTGTGTTGGCTTCGCCGCCGTCGTTTTTTCTGTCGTGGTGGACTGTGCCCGCTGCGACAGTCGCGTGAGGACGTCATCGCCCCATTCGTTGACAGCACGCAGGTTGTCGCGCACTTCGTCGTGGAACCTCTGTGCCTGCTCGGAGGATAGATCGTCCACCGATTGATCGTCGACGGTTAGGCGTTTGAAAATCGCAGTCTGTGCCACCGCCCAGCTCAACGTGTCCATAGTAGGCGTGCGCGGTGGCTCGGCTGCGGTACCGCGCTGTTGCCGTGGTGTCGACTCCACAAACGAATCAACGGTCACCGGTCCACTTTTGCTGTCATCACCAGTGGCCCGTGTCGAATCCACATTGTCTGGTGCTCCGCCGACCTTCAGTTCACCGATCTTAGCGTTGATCGCGGCCTCGACTTTTTCCTTCTGCTTTTGCTTCCGGGCGGCTCTACTATCGATGCCTCGCGCACGGTCATACCCATCTCGCAGCGATATCTGCCCTGACCGGACATCCTCAATGAGCGTCGCATCATCTGACATCGCAATCCGAACCGCCATTGCTATGTCGCCTTTGTTGGCCTTCATTTTTTCCATGACGTCCGACCGCTGGGCCGCCGAGAGTTTCGATCCGTCGTTAGCATGGATCTGTGTCAAAACCGCTGACATCACCCGCGCTCCATGCGACTGGTGGCGGCGGCGATTGTTCTCATCCAAAATCAGCTCGGCAATGTCTTCACTCTCATCAATGGTCACGATTCGTGGCTCTACCCCTGCTGCAATACAGGCCGCCAAACGATTACGGCCATCCACAATCAAACCTGCCGAGGTTTGCTTGATGTCGTGGCGTTGCCCGCTCGTCTTAATCGATGCGGCAAGATCCTCAATCTCCTCCGGCGGCATCATTGGCCACTCGTCCGCTCCGGGGTGGACTCGATATCCTGCATCGTCAATCATGGCTCGGTAATTAGTATGAGTCATAGTGTCGTCTCCTCCGACTTGCATCAATGCAACGAGACTAGCAACTTAGACCTGGACGCGCTAGCGCGTCGATACGAAACCGTCTAGGAATCCGCAGTTTGCAGTGCAAACCATCCGTCGTTTCCGCCGCCGTGTTGACACTAGTGTCAACAAACGCCCAGCCTGATACGGCCACGGCCGGAACCAGCCGGACCCACAGAACCAACTATGTGTTTTTCCCCACTTTCGTGTATCGCACGGCAACTACTTCCACGTCGAGTTACTGCCATATCATGCTCGGTGCTTCAAAAATTTCGACGTGACAGCGTGACTACCGGCAACTTCGCGCGCGAGGAATCTGTAAAAGTCACTGTCAAATTACAAAGAGTAATTTACCGCGAAATATGCCGTGCCTCACATAGTGATATATCGCACGTTTCAATCTATTGACTTTCAACGAGAACTATGATACGGAAGTTGGGCTTGAATCTACACTCCCGAACTGCGGAAACGTATTTTAAGACGCCTAGAATCGATTCTGAGGACTCTATCCCCTATTTGGGCACATAACCACGGAGGCGTGAGTATACTTAGACCTACAGCGATTCTAGCGGGACCAGGTACACCTGCCCCGCACGCAATTAGCGGGACTCTACCGTAAGGCAGGCCCCGCTTGCGAAGCGCCAGGACCGCTGTAGGTCGACCATTCCGTGCCGTGCCAACTATCCCCGGGCGCACAACTAGCGCGGGCGGCCTGAAATGGCTCACCCGCGCTAGCAATCTACTATTCAAATATCAGGTTGATTAAGTAGTTACAACAAAAGATGAATACAATTTCCATAGGTCAATTCGCACCGCCTAAATTCGCATTGCGTCGAATATTTAGATAGTAGTCTATGGTTTCCTCGCTCATTTGGTTAGCCGTTCCCCTAGCGCAATCAATGCACATTTTATGACTAGAAGGACCAGCAAGAGCAGCATTTATTACGAGAAAAACGATAACGCCAACACTAATAGTGGATTTTCCACATGTAAGGCATGTAAAGCGCTGCTTTTCGATCCATTCATCTAGACATGTCTTGCATGTGCGCTTATAGCAATAACTTAGACACTTTCCCTTTGTGTCCATATCGCATTTGTATATCCGGCCGCAATCATCGCATACATGCCCCGGAAATGTAGGGGTAAAATTGTCGAATACCCGCTTGATAATTCCGTCCGGGGCCGGTCGATTAAAGCTCACCACATAGCGAGTTACTCCATTTTCGTCCCGCCGTTCGGCGTTCATGTCATACTCGCTCCGGTAAGTCCAAGTAACGCCAGGTGTCATACTGGTAATAGTATCGACAAATAGGAGTACGGTGTAATCGTCGTTCTCATTTTTATTGCTGAACATTTTGCGGTTGTATTCTTCCCCGTTCGGCATGATTCGACAAATGGTTAGTTCCATTTTCTCTCTTCCATTTCCTTTGAGTCTTACTTTTTCTTAGTCCCATTTTCCTATTTCATTTGGGTTAGCATAAATCCTCTCTGGCTCCACCCAAAAATGTACATTCGGGTTTGTTTCCAGGTGCATCAACCGTGTCGCCCACAGAAACAAGCTCGTGGTCTCTCGTTAGGAATGTTTGCACAGTCGAATCCTGTTCGATCTTAGAAATTACACGGGTACTAACACTAACGAGATCATGAGTAATTCGATAGGAATTGTCCAATCGCGGAATCATAGCAATATTTCTCTCATGTGCTTTGCACACATACGATTCACTCACCATGATAGGTTCATCTGGGTTTTCTTGACTTTTCCATTCCTCTCGGATGATCGATACAGCTTGAGTGCCGCAATCACACTTTTTCATTTCCCTGCTTTCTGGTAAGTTGATACGTATCGCCATAATTCCCATTACGGCAGAAATCATTTAGCTGCTTAGCAAAGTCGCTCACACATTGGTAAACTGCCCGCAATTCCTCACGTCGTTTCGTCGCTGCGGCAGGCGTGAGTGGGAATCGTTCGCATCGGTAGTCAGTCCAGAATTGTTTCCA